>NC_015259.1:1252594-1561391 GCF_000192745.1 Polymorphum gilvum SL003B-26A1 | reverse complement strand
GCCAGCCCGGAGCGATCTGGCCCCGGTCCCTGAGGCCGAAGGCATTGGCCGCCGACCAGCTCGCCGCCCGGTAGGCGTCGAGCGGCCGGTTCCCCTTGGCGATAAGGCGCCGGATCATGCTGTCGAGATGACCCTCCTCGGCGATGTCGAGCGGATTGCGGTCGTCGGTGCACAGGGCGACGAAGGAAGACGTGTCGGGCGTCAGGATCGGTGCCAGCGCGTTCAGGTCCTTGGACACCGAGCCCTCGCGGATCAGGATGGTCATGCCCTTGGCGAGCTTCTCGCGCGCCTCCGCCGCGCTGGTCGCCTCGTGGTCGGTACGGATGCGCGCCGCCAGGTAGCCGTTCAGCGCCATCCCCGTCAGCAGCGGCGCATGGCCGTCGATATGGCCATCCTGGAACGCGGCGAGCTTGGCCAGCACCGCCGGGTCGCGGGCGAGTACGCCGGGAAAGTTCATAAACTCGGCCAACCCGATCACCTTGGGATGGCTGCGCAGCGGCGCGAGGTCGGCGATCTCCAGCCGCGCGCCGGCGGTCTCGAAGGCGGTCGCCGGCACGCAGGACGACAGGTTGACCCGGATGTCCATCACCGTTTCCAGCGCGCAGTCAAGGAAATAGCGGATGCCTTGCGCACCGAGCACATTGGCGATCTCGTGCGGATCGCAGATCGCCGTTGTCACCCCGTGCGGCAGCACGCAGCGGTCGAACTCGAATGGCGTGACCAGCGACGATTCGATGTGCAGGTGGGTGTCGATGAAGCCCGGCACGGCGATCCTCCCGCCGGCATCGATCGTCCGCGCCCCCTCGTAGCGGCCGTGGGTGCCGACGATCCGGTCGCCGACGATGGCGATGTCGGTCTCCGTGATCGAACCGTCGAGCACGCTGAACAGGCGCGCGTTGCGGATCACCAGGTCCGCCGGCCGCGCGCCGGCGCCGGCCGCGATCGCCCGCTCCAGAAAGGCCGCGTCGTGATCCAGGTCCTTCATGGACGTCTCCCGCTGTCGAATCCTGCGCCGGCCCGGCTGGCCGGCCTCACGCCCAGCCTGCCGCGCCCGCCGCCGCCTGTCGACCCCTCCCGACACCCCGCCGCTCGCGTCGTTATCGCAATGACAAGGTTTCGCACCGATAGTTTCGGCAACGACGGTCCTGGCGTTGCGCGATGCCGGGACCTCCTTTATTAAATCGATTGAAATGACCGGCTCCGGCGGGGCCGGCCGAACAGGAGATGCGTGCCGATGGCCGTTCGCGTGATCGAGGTGGATGAGTTTGACCTGGTGGTCTTCGGCGGTACCGGCGACCTCGCTCATCGCAAGCTGCTGCCCGCGCTCTACCACCGCGACCTCGACCGCCAGTTGCCCGCCGGCGCGCGCATCGTCGTCACCGCCCGCCGCCGCTACGCCGACGCCGACTATCGCGACTGGGCGGCGGCCGCCCTCGGCGAGCACGTCGCCGACCTGGACGAGGCGGCGCTGAAGCGCTTCCTCGCCCGCATCCGCTACGTCCCCCTCGACGTCGACGCCGGAACCGGCTGGTCGGAGCTTGCCGCCGTCCTTGAGGAACGACCCGACGTCGTGCGCGTGTTCTATCTCGCCGTCGCGCCGGACTTCTTCGGCCCGATCTGCGAGGGCATCGGCGGCGAAGGCCTCGTCAACGCCACCACCCGGGTCGTCATCGAGAAGCCGATCGGCAAGGACGGCGCCTCGGCCAGGGCGCTCAACGCAACCATCGGCGCGGTCTTCGACGAGCACCAGATCTTCCGCATCGACCACTATCTCGGCAAGGAGACGGTGCAGAACCTGATGGCGCTGCGCTTCGCCAACGCCCTGTTCGAGCCGCTGTGGAACGCCGCCCATGTCGACCATGTCCAGATCACCGTCGCCGAAAGCCTCGGCGTCGGCGGCCGCGCCGGCTATTACGACGCCGCCGGCGCGCTGCGCGACATGGTGCAGAACCACCTGCTTCAGCTGCTGTGCCTGGCCGCCATGGAGCCGCCGGAATCGATGGATGCCGACAGCGTGCGCGACGAGAAGCTGAAGGTGCTCAAGGCGCTCGCCCCGATCACCGGCGACAGCGTCGACCGGCTGACCGTGCGCGGCCAGTACCGCGCCGGCGCCTCTGCCGGCGGCGCCGTGCCCGGCTATCTTGAGGAACTCGGTCGCGACGACAGCCGGACCGAGACCTTCGTCGCCCTCAAGGTGCAGATCGCCAACTGGCGCTGGGCCGGCGTGCCGTTCTACCTGCGCACCGGCAAGCGTCTCGCCACCCGCGTCTCGGAGATCGTCGTCCAGTTCCGCCCGATCCCGCATTCGATCTTCGACCCGGAGGCCGGCCCGATCGCGGCCAACCGCCTGATCCTGCGCCTGCAGCCCGACGAGGGCGTCACGATGCAGGTGATGATCAAGGACCCGGGCCCCGGCGGCATGCGCCTGCGCCAGGTGCCGCTCGACATGAGCTTCGCCGAGGCCTTCAAGGTGCGCAATCCGGACGCCTACGAGCGCCTGCTGATGGATGTCATCCGCGGCAACCAGACCCTGTTCATGCGCCGCGACGAGGTCGACGCCGCCTGGTCCTGGATCGACCCGATCCTCGACGCCTGGGCCGCCGGCGCCGGCCACCCCAAGCCCTACACCTCCGGAACCTGGGGTCCTTCGGCCGCCATTGCCCTGATCGAGCGCGACGGCCGCACCTGGGCCGAGGACGGCCTCTAGGCACCACAGCGACCGGCCGACCCCGAACGGAAAGGGACCAACATGCCCCAGGATACAGCCCGCATCGAGGCGGTCATGACCGCCGCCCCCGTCATTCCCGTCCTGGTCGTCGACGATCCGAAAAAGGCCGTCCCGATGGCCGAAGCGTTGGTGCGCGGCGGCCTGCCGGCGATCGAGATCACCCTGCGCACGCCGCGCGCGCTGGAGGCGATCAGGGCCGTCGCAGACGGCGTCGAGGGTGCCATCCCCGGCGCCGGCACCGTGCTTGACGCCGCACAGTACGAGGCAGCGGTGAAGGCCGGTGCGCGCTTCGTCGTCTCGCCCGGCGCGACGACGCGACTGCTCGACGCCGCCGAAGGCTTCGACGTGCCGCTGCTGCCGGGGGCCGCCACCGCCTCGGAAGTCATGGCCCTGCTGGAGCGCGGCTACAGCCGGTTGAAGTTCTTCCCCGCCGAACAGGCCGGCGGCGCCGGCTTTCTCAGGTCCCTCGCCTCGCCGCTTGCCGCGGCCAGGTTCTGCCCCACGGGCGGCATCTCCGCTGACAAGGCGCCAGCCTATCTCGCCCTGCCCAACGTCCTGTGCGTCGGCGGCTCCTGGATCGCCGACGCACGCGCGATCGAGACCGCCGACTGGGCCGGCATCAAGGCGCGCGCGCGCGCCGCCGCCGCCCTGGCACGCTGACGGGCACCGCGCGACCGGCCGCGCGGATTTATTTTTGCCCGCCGGCCGCCGCCGCCTTGACAAGACGAGGCGGCATGCTCACTTGGCCGGAGCGGCGGACATCACGTCCGCCTGCGGTCCCACGGGTCAAGCCATCATGTCCCAGTCTCCGGCCGGCGAGACGCCCGCTGCTGCTAAGCCGGCAGCTTCCGTCCGCTACGACGTCTCCTTCTTCGCCACCGTCATCGGCGCCACCGTGCTTGCCGCTGTCGCCATCTGGATCTTCGACCTCGGCGTGCTGTGGGCCCTTGCCGGCCTGCTCGGCCTGCGCGTCGTCGGCCTGACCATCGCCGCGCTCGTACTGGTGCCGCCGGCCATCTGGGCGACCGGTGCCGTCGCGGTGCTCGCGTGGAAGGCCGAACGCACCCTGCGCGAGCAGGCGCCGCAGACCTGACCCGATCGTCATCGCCGCCTTCCCGCTCCGCACCGCTTCGGAGAACGACCCATCATGCTCGCTGAAACCGCCTTTCTCGTTCTCGGCCTCGTGCTGCTCTTCGCCGGCGGCGAGGGCCTGGTGCGCGGCGCCGTCTCGCTCGCTGCCCGCCTCGGCATGCCGCCGCTCATCATCGGCCTGACCGTCGTCGGCTTCGGCACATCGATGCCCGAACTGGTGGTCTCGGTGAAGGCCGCCTTCCAGAGCTCGCCCGACATCGCCGTCGGCAACGTGGTCGGTTCCAACACCGCCAACATCCTGCTCATCCTCGGCGCCGCGGCGCTGATCTCGCCGATTCCGACCGCCATACCCGGCATCCGGCGCGACCTCGCCGTCATGCTCGCCGCCGCCCTGGTCATGCTCGCCCTCGGCCTGCTCGGCCATGTCGGACGCGGCACCGGTCTCGTCATGGCCGCCACGCTCGCCCTCTATGTCGGCTATGCTGCTTGGTCGGCCCGCACGGACCACACGGGCGAGGACGCCGCTCATGCCGCCGTGCTGCCGCTGTGGAAGGAACTCGCGGCCCTACTCGCCGGGCTCGTCGCCCTGGTTGCCGGCGCCGACTTCCTGGTCGGCTCGGCCTCGGCCATCGCCCGCAGCCTCGGCATCTCGGAGGCCGTCATCGGCCTGACCGTCGTCGCCGTCGGCACCAGCCTGCCGGAACTGGCGACCTCGGTCGTCGCCGCCTTTCGCCGCCATTCGGAAATCGCCATCGGCAACGTCGTCGGATCCAACGTCTTCAACGTGCTCGGCATTCTCGGCGTCGCCGCGGCCCTGCATCCGCTCCACATCGCCCCGCAGATGGCGCGCTTCGACATCCCGCTGATGCTCGCCGTCAGCCTCGGCCTGGTCGGCCTGCTCCTCGCGCTCGGCCGCCTGTCGCGGCCCGTCGGCGCCGGTTTCCTTGCCTCCTACGGTGCCTATTGCGCCTGGCTGTTCGCCACCACGCCTGGCATCTAGCCGCCCGGATCAGCGCTTCTCGACCGTCTCGATCGCCCCGCCGGCCTCCTTCCAGGCGCCGAAGCCGCCGTCCAGGTGCACGACCGGGGCGAGCCCCATCTCCATCGCCGTCTTCGCCGCCAGCGCCGAGCGCAGGCCGCCGGCGCAGTAAAACAGGAAGGTCTTGTCCTCGGCGAACATCGGCTTGTGGTAGGGGCTCGCCGGGTCGATCCAGAACTCCAGCATGCCGCGCGGGCACGAGAAGGCTCCGGGGATCTTACCCTCGCGCTGGATCTCGCGCACGTCCCTCAGGTCGACGAAGACATAACCGTCGCGCCCCAGCAGATGCTTCGCCTCCTCCGCGCTCACCGCCGCCACCACCGCATTGGCCTCCGCCAGCAGCGTGTCGATGCCCTTGACGATCGTCTGCGCCATGTCCCGTTGCCTCCCGCTCCGCGTCCTCCGCATTTCAACATCTGAAGTATTGTAGTGTCGAGCAAGCGGTTCCGCTTGATCGGAAAGCGTCCTGGCGCGCCGCGCCGCCGGTCCAAGTCCTTTCGCCGCAGCACAAACCGCTCGTCTGACGGTCGGCGATGGTCTACACCGCGCATCACATCCCCTGCCCCGGACGAAGGACCCGCCCATGACCCTGCTCGACGCCCTGACCGCCCGTGCCGGCGGAGCCTGCGAACTCTGCGGCGCCGGCGCAGGTCTCACCGCCTTCCTGCTTGCCCCGCGCGCCGACGGCAGCGCCGAAACGGCGGTACTGGTCTGCGAGACCTGCCGCGCGGGCCTCGAAGGCGGCGATCTCGATCCCACGCACTGGCGCTGCCTCGCCGAGAGCGCCTGGAGCCAGGAGCCCGCCGTGCAGGTCGCCGCCTGGCGCCTGCTCACGAGACTGCCGGCCGAACCCTGGGCGCGCGACCTGCTCGACCAGATCTATCTCGACGACGAAACCCGCGCCTGGGCCGAGGCCGGAGCCGACTCCGAAACCGCCTCGGCCGCCGATGGCGAGGAAAGCGTCGTCCACAAGGACACTCATGGTGCCGTCCTGTCGGCCGGCGACACCGTCACCCTGATCAAGGACCTCAAGGTCAAGGGCGCCAATTTCACCGCCAAGCGCGGCACCGCCGTGCGCAACATCGCCCTGGTGCCGGACAATCCCGCCCAGATCGAGGGCCGCGTCAACGACCAGCGCATCGTCATCCTGACCGAGTTCGTGAAGAAGGCGACCTGAGTCGCAGCCCCCTACACCGCGCCGAGCGTGATCGCCGCGACGACCAGGTAGCGCCCGGTCTTGGCCACGGCGACCAGGATCAGGAACGGCCAGAACGGCTCGCGCAGCACGCCGGCGGCCACCGTCAGCGGATCGCCGATGAACGGCGCCCAGCTCAGCAGCAGGCTCCACTTGCCGTAGCGCTGATACCAGCGCGACGCCCGGTCGAGTTGCGCCGTCGTGACCGGGAACCAGCGCCGGTCGCTGAACCGCTCGACGCCGCGCCCGAGCAGCCAGTTGACCACCGACCCGAGCGTGTTGCCGATGCTGGCGACCACGATCAGCAGCGCCGGCGAATAGGCGCCCGACAGCAGCAGCCCGACAAGCCCGACCTCCGACTGCGCCGGCAACACGGTCGCCGCCAGGAACGACAGCAGGAACAATCCACCATAGGCGCCGACGTCAGCCACGCCGCCATCCGGCACACGCGTCCGCACCGTCCGCCTGCCGGCGCTTCGCTCTGCTTGTCGCTGCTGTCGGATCTGCCTGCCGCCTCATGCTCCCCTGTCTGCGGTGGTCCCCTGCCGCTGTCAACAGGCCTGACGCGGTCTGCCCCGTCGCCATCATCAATTTGTTGACATCCGGGGCCCGCCGCATACCCTATCTTGTGTTCAAGGTCCTTCGATTCGGGAGTCTCGAAGGCTAAGAGGGAAGCTGGTGAGACTGGAGAACGGTCGAATCCGGCGCTGCCCCCGCAACTGTGAACGGCGAGCTTCTGTCCGAAAGCGCCACTGGGATGTCCCGGGAAGGCGGACAGGTGGTGATGACCCGTGAGCCAGGAGACCTGCCTTGTTCGGAAAACGTCATCGGGCGGCGGGCCCGGGGACGCGGAACGGGCATGCCTTGTGCCGTCTCCGACCGTCTTTCGCCTGCCTCCCTTCACACTTTCGGGGCGAAAGGACCAAAATGACCGTTACCGTCTATTCCAAGCCGGCCTGCGTCCAGTGCGACGCCACCACACGCACGCTGACCGCACGCGGCGTGGCCTTCGACATCATCGACCTGACCGAGGATGACGCCGCCATGGAAGCCGTCCAGTCGATGGGCTATCGCCAGGTGCCGGTGGTCGTCGCCGGCGACGACCATTGGGCCGGCTTCCGCCCGGACAAGATCGGCGCGCTTGGCTGAACCTTGGGCCTGCTCGTCTATTTTTCGAGCGCGTCCGGCAACACGCACCGGCTGATCGACCGGCTGGACCTGCCGGCCCGGCGCATCCCCACATGCGCGTCGGAACCGGTGCCGGCGGTGCGCGAACCGTTCGTCCTGGTCGTGCCGACCTACGCGGACGGCGAGGGCCGGGGCGCGGTGCCCAAGCAGGTCATCCGATCGTCTCGAAGATCGAGATCCGCAAGGAGGGTAAGATCGGCCGCGTCTACTACCCGGCGCCATTCATGACCAACGACAATCTCGACTACTACCGCGACGCCTACGAGATCGGCCCGGAGAAGATCATCGACACCTATGCCGCCGCCACCCGGCACGTCGACCAGGGCCTGTCGCTGACCCTGTTCTTCCGCGACAGCGCCACCACGCGCGACATCAACCGTGCTCAGATCCACGCCTGGAAGAAGGGCATCAAGACCATCTACTACATCCGCCTGCGCCAGATGGCCCTTGAGGGGACCGAGGTGCAGGGCTGCGTGTCCTGTTCCCTGTGAGGCCACCCATGACCGTGCATGCAAAGATCCGATCCGTTCCGGACGCCGTGAACTGGAACCGCCTGCGGGATCCCAAGGACCTGGAGATCTGGAACCGGCTGACCGTGAATTTCTGGCTGCCCGAGAAGGTGCCGCTCTCCAACGACATTCCGAGCTGGGCGACGCTGACGGCGGCCGAACAGCAGCTGACCATCCGCGTCTTCACCGGCCTGACCCTGCTCGACACGATCCAGAACATGATCGGCGCGCCGGCACTGATGGCCGACGCCATTACCCCGCACGAGGAAGCGGTGCTGACCAACATCGCCTTCATGGAGGCGGTGCATGCGCGCAGCTATTCCAGCGTCTTTTCCACCCTGTGCCGTACGGCGGAGGTCGACGACGCCTTCCGCTGGTCGGCGGAAAACCCGCAGCTGCAGGCGAAATCGCGGCTGATCCTGAACGAGTACGACGCCTCCGGCACGCCGCTGAAGAAGAAGATCGCCAGCGTCTTCCTGGAAAGCTTCCTGTTCTATTCCGGCTTCTATCTGCCGATGCACTGGTCGAGCCGGGCCAAGCTGACGAACACCGCCGATCTGATCCGCCTGATCATCCGCGACGAGGCCGTGCATGGCTATTACATCGGCTACAAGTTCCAGCGCGGCCTGGAGACCGTGAGCGAGGCGGAACGGCAGGAGATCAAGGACTTCGCCTTCTCGCTGATGTTCGACCTCTACGCCATCGAGGCGAAATACACCGAGAGTCTCTGCGACGGCGTCGGCTTGACCGAGGACGTCAAGCACTTCCTGCATTACAACGCCAACAAGGCGCTGATGAACCTCGGCTACGAGGCGCTGTTTCCCGACGCCGTCTGCGCGGTCAATCCGGCGATCATGGCGGCGTTGTCGCCCAATGCCGACGAGAATCACGACTTCTTCTCCGGCTCCGGCTCGTCCTATGTCATAGGCAAGGCGGTCGCCACCGAGGACGAGGACTGGGACTTCTGAGGACGCCGTGTCAAAAGCTGCTGCGGACCTTCAGGTGGGTGTGCTCGCGCGGAGGTCCGTCATTGTGGACATGCCGGGTGGTGTCCTCGGCCACCGGGATCAGCCCGACCGTGCCGTGCATCACGCCGCGCTCCAGGAACAGGGCTTCCGCATAGGACGTCACGTCGGCGACCCGTCCGCGCATGACCACCACGTCGAGCGAGGTGGAATGGTCGAGCGGCACCGACAGCGCGGCCACGGTCTGGTCGTGGCGGTCGAGCCGGCTCTGCGGCACCCGCGCGGCCAGGTTGCGCACCGACTGGTCGATCGTGCAGCTGATGACGCCGAAGCAGCCGGCCTCGGCCGGGCCGCCGGCAACGGTCGACAGGCCGCGCCGCACCAGGTCGCGGATCGTTTCGGAGCGGCTAGTCGCGCCGGTCGCCGCCATGTGGGCATCGAGCTCGGCGGCCAGCGCGTCGTCGAGCGTGATCGTCGTGCGTTGCATCGTGTCTCCTTGCAGCCGTCCGCGCCACAGGGTAGCCCGGCGCGGCGGCGCCCGAAAGGCGCAAGGATCTCGACATCCCTATTGCGCTGCAACAGCAAGTATGATCTTTTTTTTATTAATTCACACAATCGGGTTAATTCTGACAATCAGGAGATCGTTTCATGCGCCTCTTCCCCCTCGGCCTTGCCGGCCTCGCCGGCCTGATCGGCCTCGCCTCGCCGGCGACGGCGCATTTCCAGCAACTCCTGCCCTCCGCCGACGTGCTGCCCGAAGGCGGCTCGGTCACGCTCGACATGGTCTTCACCCACCCCTTCGAGGGCGGCCCGGTGATGGAGATGGCCAGGCCCGCGCGGGTCGGCGTCCTCGCCGCCGGCCAGGCGGTCGACCTGATGCCGGCCCTGGTCGAGACCCCGGTCGACGGCAAGAGCGCCTGGACCGTGACGCACGACCTGTCCGAGCCGGGTGCGGCGGTCTTCTTCGTCGAGCCGCAGCCCTACTGGGAGCCGGCCGAGGGCAAGTTCATCGTGCATTACGCCAAGGTCGTGGTCGACAGCTATGCCTCGGGCGAAGGCTGGGACGACCTGGTCGGACTTCCCGTCGAGATCCGGCCGCTGACCCGGCCGACGGGCGTCTGGAGCGGCAACCTGTTCTCCGGCGTCGTCCTCAAGGATGGCACGCCTGTGCCCTTCGCCGAGATCGAGGTCGAGTTCGTCAACGACGGCTCCGTCGAGCCCCCCAACGACGCCTTCGTCACCCAGGTGATCCGGGCGGACGCCAACGGTACCTTCGCCTATGCCATGCCGCGCGCCGGCTGGTGGGGCTTCGCCGCCCTGGTCGAGGCCGACGACACTATGGCCTCTCCGGACGGCAGTCAGGTGCCGGTCGAACTCGGCGCCCTGATGTGGGTCAGGGCGACCACCATGGACGGGAAATGACCTGACATGGCGCACATCCCAGACGGCGTCCTGTCCGCCCCGGTCCTGATCGGCGGCGCCGTCGTCACGGCGGCAGGCGTTGCCCTCGGCCTGCGCCGCCTGCAAGACCGCGCCATTCCGCGGGCGGCGATCCTGTCGGCGGTCTTCTTCGCCGGCTCGCTGATCGCCATCCCGGTCGGCCCGTCGAGCGTACACCTGCTGCTGTCCGGACTGATGGGGCTGATGCTCGGCGCCGGCACGTTTCCGGCCGTGGCCGTGGCGCTGCTGCTGCAGGCGCTGCTGTTCGGCTTCGGCGGCCTGACGACGCTCGGCGTCAACGTCGTGAACCTGGCCCTGCCGGGCGTCCTGCTCGCCCTCGCCTTCGGCCCGGCCATCCGGACGACCGCCTCGCCGGCGCTGCGCGCGGCACTGGCGGCCCTCGTCGGTGCGCTCGCGGTGCTCGGCACCGGCGGCCTCGTCGCGGCGTCGCTTGCCCTGTCGTCGTCCGACTACACGCCGGTGGCCGCCATCCTGCTCGCCACCTACCTGCCGCTGGCCGTGGCCGAGGCCTTCGTCGCCGCCGCGATCGTGACGTTCCTTGCCCGTGTCGATCCGCAAGCCCTGAGGCCAACCCTGCCATGACCAGGTTCGTCATCGCCCTGATCCTGCTGTCCGCCCTGACCGGCCCGGCGGCCGCCCACAAGCTCAAGGTGTTTGCCACCGTCGACGGCGATGCCGTAACGGGATACGCCTTCTTCGTCGGCGGTGGGCGGGCCAAGGCCACGCCCTGGATCGCCCGGGACGCCGGCGGAACGGTGATCGCGACCGGCGAGACCGATGCCGAGGGCGCCTATCGCTTCGTCCTGCCCCGGCCCGTGACCACCGACATCACCGTCACGGTCGACACCCGCGAGGGCCATGTCGGCCGGGCCGTCGTCGCCGCAGCACGCTTTGGCGGCGCAGCGCCGACGGCAGCGGCCGAACCAAACACGGCGGCCACGACGACGGCCGGAATGCCCGCCGCCTCCGCATCGGGCCAGGCCGGGACCGGGTCCCCAACCCTGACCGAGACGGAGGTCGCCGCCCTGGTCGAGGCCGCGGTCCAGCGCCAGGTCGAGCCGCTGCTCGAGCGGATCGAGCAGATGGACAGCAGGCTGCGCTTCACCGACATCCTGTCCGGCCTCTTCCTCATTGCCGGCCTCGCCGGGCTGGGCCTTTGGGCCCGCGGGCGCTCCGGTGAACGCCCCGGCGAGCGCCAATGACGATCCTGCCCCAGGACCTGCGCCTGCGCCTCGTCGCGACCTTCGTCGCCGTTGCCGCCCTGTCGCAGCTTCGCGACCTGGCGACCGCCGCCCTTGCGCTCGCCGGCGTCTGCCTGCTCGCGCTGGCCTGCGGCATCGAGCGGCGCCTGTGGCGGCGACTCCTCCATGTCGAGGGCTTCGTGCTGCTGCTGTTCCTGATCTTGCCGTTCACGATCGCCGGCCGGCCGGTGCTCGTCCTCGGCCCCGTCTCGGCAAGCGCGGAAGGCATCGCCCGCGCGGGCCTGATCGCCTGCAAGGTGTCGGTCTCCGTCCTCCTGCTCACGACCCTGCTCGGCAGCGTCGAGCCCGCCCGGCTCGGGGCCGCGCTGCAGGCCCTGCGCGTGCCCGAACCGGTCGTGAGGCTGTTCGTGTTGACGGTGCGCTACCTGTCGCTGATCCGCGCCGAAGCACTCAGGCTCCATGACGCGATGCGTGCGCGCGCCTTCCGCCCGGGCTCGAACCGCCACACCTGGCGCAGCTACGGCTACCTGATTGGCATGCTGCTGGTGCGCGCGCTCGACCGGGCGCAGCGGGTGGACGAAGCCATGCTGTGCCGCGGATACGCCGGGCGCTTTCCCCATGCTGCCCTGCCGGCGCCGTCCGCGCGCGACTGGACGGCCTCCGCCGGACTGGCTGGCCTCGCGGTCGCAACGCTGCTATTCGACCGGCTATGAGCGACCTCGTTGCCCTCGCCGATGTCACCGTGAGCCGCGACGGCACCCCGGTTCTGCGCGACGTGTCGCTCGTCCTGTCGGCCGGGGAGCGGCTGGCGATCGTCGGGCCGAACGGCGCCGGCAAGACCACGCTGCTGCGCACCGTCGTCGGCCTGCAACGCCCGGATCGCGGCAGCGTGCGCCTGTTCGGCGTCGACTGCGCGCACGAGAAGCAGTTCCGCCTCCTGCGCCCGCGGATCGGCTTCCTGTTCCAGGACAGCGACGACCAGCTCTTCTGCCCGACCGTGATCGAGGACGTCGCCTTCGGTCCGCTCAACATCGGCTGCACCCAGGCGGAGGCGACGGCGCGCGCGCAGCGCGCGCTCGACGAACTCGGCGTCGGCCACCTCGCCAACCGCGTCAGCCACAGGTTGTCGGGTGGCGAGAAGCGGCTCGTCTGCCTCGCCGGCCTGGTCGCCATGCGCCCCGACGTGCTGCTGCTGGACGAACCGACCAACGGCATCGACGAAGCCAACGGCCAGCGCCTGCGCACGGCACTGAAGGACTTCGCCGGGGCGATAATCCTCGTCTCCCATGACGCTGCCTTCGTCGCCGACTTCGCCAGCCGGGCGATGATCCTGGAGGCCGGCCGGCTCGCCCCCGCGCAGATCCACAGCCACCCCCATGTCCACACCCACGCCCATGTCCACCCGCACCCCGCCGACGCCGCAGCGCCCGACCGCCCGCGGCCGCCGCCCGGCCGGGATTGACTGCGGACGCGGCTCTGCCGAACACCTGCCGACGGCCGCTTCTCAGGGTCAAAGAGGCACGAAGCCGGCGTCGAACAGGTCGATCCGCGTGTTCCAGTCCAGGATCCGCACATTCGAGAACAGACTCTCGGCGCCGTCGCGGCTGACCGCCGTCACCGCATAGCGGTGGTTGTACGGCATGGGCGGCTGCACATCGGCGACCTGCGCTCGTCGTCCCTGTTGCGGCACCCCGTTCAGCACCTGCAACTGGATGGGCCGGTCGCCCTCGTAGACGGACCGGTAGACGTTGTAGCCGAGCAATGCCCCCTTGCCCTCCTCCGGATGACGCCATTCGAGAAAGACCGCAGAGTCGGACGGCTTCTGGTTCGGTGCGAACAGGGGTCTCGGCCTGACCGGCCGGAACTGCGCCAGGAACAGGACCGGCTGCGCGGGGATGACGACCGCCGGCGGGCGCGGCAGGATGGTCAACTGGTCGCCCGGCGCGACGACCAGGTCGTGGAAGCCGGTCACCGCGATCTGGCCCTTGTTCGCGTGACCCGACCTGGTTTCGTGGGTCAGGTCGACCGGCCAGGGCGAGTGGTTGAACAGCCGAAGGTGCCCCGACGCCTCCGGCGCGGTCACCGTCAGCCGGTCGAAACGATCGAAGCGCTGGCGCGCGCCGCCCGCGATATGGACCGTGCCGACGCTGTCGGACGAAACCTCGAACCGGGCGACGATGACGCCGCCCGCTCCGGTGCCGTTCTCGATCTCGACCGAGGCGTGGTCCATGGCAGGCTGCTACTGTGCCTCGCGCATGCGCCGGTCTTCTCCGGGTGCCTGCCATCGAATGTGGTTGGCGTGGCGCAGGTAATACTGGGTCATCGACACCGGGACGACGATCAGCCGGTCGTTGACGTCGAGACCGTAGACAGCCGTCGCCCCAGCATGCGGGTTGATGAACTGCTGCTGCACGTTGTGCCCGTTGGTCATCAGCCGATTGACCTCGTAGAAGCACACGTTGTTGGCCTGGTTGGTCAGCCGCACCGGCGGGTCGACGTGGATCTGGATGAACCACATGGTCAGGAAGCTGAAGTTCTGGACCGTCTGGTTACCGCCCGGCGGGATGTTGATGCGCGCTTCCTTACCCGAATAGTCGATGTTCAGGCCGAGCAGATGCCCGCCCGTGTCGAGGTTGCGGATGTTGAGCGAATTGTTCAGCATCCGCTTGGGATCGGACATCCTGGCCAGCGCCTCAATGTCCAGCTTCGCGATCCCGCGCTCGAGCTGGTCGAAGATCTCGTCGAGTTTCACGTCTCCGCTCATGGGCTTCCTCCCGTCTTCATTCAGGATTTGAACGTACCGACCGGCAGCACGACGAGGTCTTCGTCGCCGCCAAGATGAAGGCCGCGCCCCTGCCGCGGCCACAGCCCGCGCAGGCGCTTCGTTTCCGCCGGACTCGTATGGTAGAGGTCTAGTCTGAGCGCATCGGATCGGTTTTCGATCGCAAGCTCCACGGCACCGCCTTCCGCGGAGCGCAGCGCGATCAGACGCGCCTCCGCCACCGTCAGGCTCTCGCCCGGCGCCAGATACTGCGTCGCGCTCGCTCCGGGGGTGCGGATCTGCAGTTCCGCCGCCGCCACGCCGGTGTTCTCGATATGAAGAATGGTCATGCTCCCACCCCGGTTTTTAACGCTCCGGAATTCGGTCGAGTGTAACCCTGAATAGAGATGTTCAATTGATTTCAATCAACCGAAGATAGCATTCTCGCAACGTCAGGACCGGTCGCCGCGCGCGCCCCTTCGCCCGCTTATGCCTCTAGGCCGGAACCGCCCCCCTCCCGAAGCGTTTGCCGCCGTGCTATGCCTCTGCGCACCCGTCGTTTCAGGAAGTCGCCCAGGAGCCCCCATGCCGACCGCGTCCCTCTGGCTGAAGCTGAAGGCCCATGCCGACGCGCTGCGGGCCACGCCCCTTAGCCGGATGTTCGCCGCCGACCCGCAGCGCTTCGACCGGTTCTCCTTCCGTCTCGACGACCTGCTGGTCGACTTTTCCAAGAGCCGCATCGACGGCGCCGCGCTCGCGCTGCTGCTCGACCTCGCCCGCGCCGCCGGGCTCGAGGCGCGTCGCGACGCGATGCTGTCGGGCCGGCCCATCAACGCGACCGAGCGCCGCGCGGTCCTGCACACCGCGCTCCGCAATCCTCCGGACGCGTCTGTGCTGGTCGACGGCGCCGACGTCATGCCCACCGTCGGCGCCGTGCTCGCCGCCATGGCCGACTTCGCCGAGGCCGTGCGCGCCGGCGACCTGCTCGGCGCCACCGGCCAGCCGTTTTCCGACGTCGTCAACATCGGCATCGGCGGCTCCGACCTCGGCCCGGACATGGTGACCCGGGCGCTGTTCCCCTACTGCGACGGTCCGCGCCTGCATTACGTCTCCAACGTCGACGGCGCCCACATCGCCGACACGCTGAAGGATCTCGACCCGGCCACCACGCTCGTCGTCGTCGCCTCCAAGACCTTCACCACCGTCGAGACCATGACCAACGCCGCTACGGCGCGCGCCTGGATCGCCGGCGCGCTTGGCGAGGAAGCCGTCGGCGCCCATTTCGCCGCCGTCTCGACCGCCCTCGACAAGGTCGCTGCCTTCGGCATCGACGAAACCCGCGTGTTCGGCTTCTGGGACTGGGTCGGCGGGCGCTACTCGGTGTGGTCGGCGATCGGCCTGCCGGTGATGATCGCCGTCGGCCCGGACGCCTTCGCCGACTTCCTCGACGGCGCCCATGCCATGGACGAGCATTTCAGCACCGCCCCGCTGGAAGCCAACATACCGGTCCTGATGGGCCTCGTCGGCGTGTGGAACCGCGACGCCCTCGGCTATCCGGCCCGCGCCGTGCTGCCCTACGACCAGCGCCTCGCCCGCCTGCCCGCCTACCTGCAGCAGCTCGACATGGAATCGAACGGCAAGCGCGTCCGCCTCGACGGCAGCCCGGTCGAGGTGCCGACCGGCCCGCTCGTCTTCGGCGAGCCCGGCACCAACGGCCAGCACGCCTTCTTTCAGCTGCTGCACCAGGGCACCGACGTCGTGCCCTGCGAATTCATCGTCGCCGCGCAGGGCCACGAACCTGAGCTTGCCCACCACCATGCCCTGCTCCTCGCCAACTGCCTCGCCCAGTCCGAGGCGCTGATGCGCGGCCGCACCCTGGAGGAGGCGACGGCGCAGCTTGAGGCCGCCGGCCTCGCCGCCGAAGAGGTCGCCCGCCTTGCCCCGCACAAGGTCTTTCCCGGCGACCGGCCGTCGGTCACCATCCTGCATCGCCGGCTCACCCCTTTCGCCCTCGGCCGCCTGATCGCGCTCTACGAGCACCGGGTCTTCGTCGAGGGCGCGATCTGGGGCATCAACTCCTTCGACCAGTGGGGCGTCGAGCTCGGCAAGGAACTCGCCACGGCCCTGCTGCCGATGCTACGCGGCGAGCGGGAGGCGGGGAATAAGGATTCCTCCACCCGCGGTCTGCTGGCCGCGATTCGCGACGCCTGAGCCAGGTCAGGGCACGGCCGGATCGGGCCCCGCGCCGCTACGTCCGGACTTTGACAGCGATCCGGCAGTTTTCCGGAGGCATGCCGGAGCAAGGCAGGACCGTCCGGGAACCACTCGAAAGGTGTCGCGTTGAGCCTGCGTGGATCCGGCTCCCCCGACCGGATGTCCAGGGCGAACCCGGCGCGATCGGTGCCGTGCGCCGGGTTCGCCCCCCGGAGCCGGAAATTGCCTGGGCTGTGAAAGCGGTCTACCCTCGCGTCGCCAAGGAGATTTGATTCAGCGCAATCCTGCCACTTTTTAATATTGTATAGTGGTTTAAGGAGATCCGACGGCCGGTCCGTCGACCAGAACACGGGAGACCCTCCATGAAGAAATTCGCCCTTCTCGCCGCGACCGGCCTGCTGCTCGCGGCGTGCCAGTCCGATAGCCAGCGCGACCGCGCCCTCGTCGGCGGCGGTCTCGGCGCCGCCACCGGTGCCGCCATCGGCGCCGCTGCCACCGGCGATCTCGGCGGCGCCCTCGTCGGCGGCGCGATCGGTGCGGCCGGCGGCGCTATCGTCGGCTCCGCGACCACCCCGCAGAACTGCGTGGCCTACGACCGCTATGGCAACCCCTACCGCGTTGCCTGCCCGTAAGCCGTTCGGATTTCACGACAATCGGCGCCGATCTCCGGCGCCGAACCGGATACCTGAGGACCTGAAATGAAGAAACTTGCGATCCTGGCCGCTGTCGCCCTGCTCGCTGCCGGCTGCCAGGCCGACAGCCAGCGCGACCGCGCCCTCGTCGGCGGCGGCCTTGGTGCCGCCACTGGTGCCGCCATCGGTGCGGCCACCGGCCACGGTGCCGGCGCCGCCCTTGCCGGTGCGGCCATCGGCGGCGCCAGCGGCGCCATCGTCGGTGCGGCGACCACGCCGAGGAACTGCGTCGCCTACGACCGCTACGGCAACCCCTACCGGGTCGCCTGCCCGTAACAAATCGCAAGGCCGACACGGATGCTATCCGCCTGTAGACTCAAGGTGATTCGAAACCCTGGTCGGAGCGGAACGGATGAAGAGGATCGTCGGCGTCGCGATTGCGGCTTTGGTGCTGGCAGGTTGCTCGAGTGACAGCCAGCGTGATCGGACTCTGGTCGGCGGCGGCCTCGGCGCCGCCACCGGTGCAGCCATCGGCGCTGCGGCCGGTTCCTCGGCCGGAGCGGCACTGGCCGGAGCCGCACTCGGTGCGGTCGGTGGCGGCCTCATCGGCGCGATGACCGCGCCGAAGAACTGCATCGCCCGCGATCCCAAGGGCAATCCCTACCGGGTCGCCTGCCCGTAACGGCGGAAAAGCCCCGGGATTTCCGACAATCCCGGGGCTTTTTCCTTTCCCGATCCGGCCGACCAGCTTAGGCGCCGAGCGCCTCGCGCGGCGCGACATAGGCATAGCCGAGCGCGTCGGCGACCGCCTTGCAGGTCACCTTGCCCTGGTAGACGTTGAGCCCGGGCAGGAAATTCGGATTGTCCAGCAGCGCCTTCTTCGCGCCCTGGGCGGCCAGCGCAAGCGTATAGGGCAGCGTCACGTTGTTCAGCGCGAAGGTCGACGTGCGCGGCACCGCGCCCGGCATGTTGGCGACACAGTAGTGCACTACCCCGTCGACGACATAGGTCGGCTCGGAATGCGTCGTCGGCCGCGCCGTTTCCACGCAACCGCCCTGATCGATCGCCACGTCGACGATCACCGACCCCGCTTTCATCCGCCGCACCATGTCGGCACTCACCAGTTTCGGCGCCGCCGCGCCCGGCACCAGCACGGCCCCCACGACCAGGTCGGCATTGAGGACGTAGTGCTCAAGGCTCGCCCTGGTCGAATAGACGGTGCGCAGCGCCGAACCGAAACTGCGCGCCAGGGTCGCCAGCACGTCGACGTTGCGGTCGAGCACGGTGACATCCGCGCCGAGGCCCAGCGCCATAGTGATCGCATGGGCGCCGACGACGCCTCCGCCGATGACCACCACGTTGGCCGCCGGCACGCCCGGCACGCCGCCGACCAGGATCCCGGAGCCGCCGTGTTCCTTCTGCAAGGCATTGGCGCCGGCGGTGATCGACAGCCGTCCGGCGACCTGCGACATGGGTGCCAGCAGCGGCAGACCGCCGCGTCCGTCGGTCACTGTCTCGTAGGCAATGCAGGTCGCACCGGAAGCGATCAGGTCCTTCGTCTGCTCCGGATCCGGCGCCAGGTGGAGATAGGTGAACAGGATATGGTCCGGCCGCAGCATCGCGCGTTCGCCCGCCTGCGGCTCCTTCACCTTGACGATCATCTCGGCCGCGCCAAACACCTCCTCCGCCGTCGCGCAGATCGTCGCACCGGCGGCGGCATAGGCCTGGTCATCGGCGCCGATGCCGGCGCCGGCCTTGGTCTCGACGAACACCTGGTGGCCGTTTGCGACGACCTCCATCACGCTATCCGGCGTCAGGCCGACCCGGTACTCGTGATTCTTGATCTCTTTCGGAACACCGATACGCATTGGTCTATCCCTCTCTGGCAGGATTTTTATCGATGGAACAATAGCCGATATGGCGTCGAATAGGCTTGCGTTCTGGCCATCTCCCGGGCAAAGCTCGCTTCATTCTTCGAAAAATCGCCCGTTTGACGGCAGAAAATTCGAAAGCGGCGTTTCTTGAAGCTCGACCGGATCGACAAGCGCATTCTCAACCTCCTGCAGGAGAACGGCCGCATCGCCAATGCCGACCTGGCGGAACGGGTCGGCCTGTCCCAGTCGGCCTGCCTGCGCCGCGTGCGCGCGCTGGAGGAGGCAGGCGTGATCGACCGCTATGTCGCGCTGCTCGACCAGCGCCGGATCGGCCGGCGCATGGACGTGTTCGTCGAGATCTCCCTGGTCGGCCAGTCGAACGAGGTGCTGAACGCGTTCGAGCAGGCCGTCGGCCAATCGCCCGAGATCATGGAGTGTTACCTGATGGCCGGCGACGCCGATTACCTGCTGCGCCTGACCGCCGAAGATCCGAACGACTTCGAGCGCATCCACCGCGAACATCTCGCCCGTCTTCCCGGCGTCTCGCGCATGAAATCGTCCTTCGCCATCCGACCGATCGTGCGCAAGACCGCGTTCTGGCTGGGCGGCTCAGGACGATCCCTCGATTGAGCCGGGCAGAGGACGTCGACGTAGCCCCGGCGGCGCGATAGAGTGGCCCCGTCCGAACCGTTTGAAGCACGTTGCCAGCCCGGGAGCCCTGCCTTTGCCGACACCGGTCACCTGCCTGGTTGATGGCCGCTACGCGCTCGCCGAATGCCCGACCTGGGACGAGCGGACGCAGACCCTGTTTTGGGCCGATATCCGCGGCTGCGCCGTCCACGCCATGGACTGGGCGACCCGGGAACTTCGCTCCTGGACATTCGAGAACCAGGTCGGCTCCTTCGGCCTGACCGGAGACGGCCGGCTCGTCGTTGCCGTCTGGGACCGCATTCTCCTGTTCGACCCCCAGTCCGGGGACCGGAGGTTTCTCGCCGAGGTCGAGGCCGACCTGGCGCAGACCCGGTTGAACGACGGCAAGGTCGGCCCCGATGGTGCCTTCTGGGTCGGCACCATGGATACCAGCAGGATCCGCCAACCGATCGGTGCCCTCTATCGGGTGTCCGGCGACGGTGCCGTGCGCAAGATCACGGGCGGTCTCCATGTCTCCAACGGTCTCGCCTGGGCGCCGGACGGGCGCACCCTCTACCACGCCGACAGCACGCCGGGTTGGATCGACGCCTGGGACTTCGACCCGCGCACCGGCGCAGTCGGTGGCCGCCGCCGCGTCGCCGAGATGACTGGCGACCTCGGCCGGCCCGACGGCGCCACCGTCGATGTCGACGGCAACTACTGGAGCGCCGGCGTTTCGGCCGGCGTCCTCAACGTCCTGTCGCCGGTCGGCGCGATCCTGCGCCGGATCGCCCTGCCCGTGCCGCGTCCGACCATGCCCTGCTTCTGCGGTCCCGACCTGGACGACCTGGTCGTCACCAGCCTGAGGCCAGACGACGAGGCAGCATTGGCCGCCGCCCCGCACTCCGGCAGTCTTTTCCATCTCAGGCCGGATGTCCGCGGTCTGCCCGGGTACCGGTTTCACGCCGGCGGGTGAGCGGACCAGACTGACGTCCCTTCGTCAGCGGCACTGCCCGCCGAGCGCCACCGGCTGCCAGACGGTGCGCGCCTCGCTGACCTTCACCGTGCGTGCCACCGTGCGGTATTCGGCCGGGATCGTGACGACCTGTCGCCGCCCCGGCTGCATCAGCACCTGCCGCTGTCGGGTGCCGTAGATCGCAGGCACGGTCACCGCCACCTGACCGCCGGGCTTGAGCAGCACCTGCTCGTGCACGGTTCGGTAGAGCGGCGGATGCTGCACCTTGCACAGCACCTGCTCGCCCTTGATCGTGCGGTATTCCCAGCCGACGCTTGCAGGTCGCACCAGCACCTGGCGGGCGCGCGTGTCGTAGATCGGGGCAATCTTGCGATAGCTGATCCGCTCGGGCTGCAGCACCACCCGTTCCGTCACCGTGCGATAGACCGGCGGATGCTCGACTACCCGGCTCGAGGCAGGTCGCACCAGCACGGTCTCGTGCACCGTGCGATACTCCGCCGGCACCACGACCTGGCGATAGCAGGACAGCGGCTTGCCGCCGGCAAGCGCGCCGGACGAAGCCCCTGCAACCGAGGCAACAGCAATCGCAAAAGCAATGAACCTTGTGAAAGTACGCACCGTTCCCCCCATTGCGCGGGACGATCCCGCTCCCTGTGGTTTCGGATGCCTCCGGCCTCTCGAGAGCATCCCCTGAGCTTGCAGGCCGATCTTCATCCACGCCCCCGCACGGGCCGGACCCGAAGAAGCTTAAGCCACGAATTCCGCGAAGGAAAGCCCGCCCGGCGCGGCGCCGATTAATCCTCCGGCGACGGCAGGACGCCGCGGGCCGCCTCCGGAATGCTCCGTCCCCAGCAGGCCTTGAGGTCGTGGTCGACCGAGATGCGCTCGTCGAAGACGAAACACTCGCCGCGCCACAGGCTCTCGTCAGCCGGGACCTTCTCCAGATAGTTCAGGATGCCGCCTTGCAGGTGATAGACGTCGTTGAACCCCTCAGCCAGCAGCAGGGCGGTCGCCTTCTCGCAGCGGATGCCGCCGGTGCAGAACATCGCCACCCGCGGCTTGCGCTCCAGCGCCGCCTGGGCGCGGAGCCAGTCCGGAAACTGGCGGAACGATCGGGTCCGCGGATTGACCGCCCCCTCGAAGCTGCCGAAGGCAAATTCATAGTCGTTACGGGTGTCGATCACGATCACGTCGGGATCGCTGATCAGGGCATTCCAGTCCTGCGGCGGCACATGGGTGCCGACCTGGGCGCGCGGATCGATGCCCTCGACGCCCAGGCTGACGATCTCCCGCTTCAGCCGCACCTTCATGCGCCTGAACGGCTGCCGTTCTGCACGCGCCTCCTTGTGCTCCAGATCTTCCAGGCGGGGATCGGCACGCAGGAAGGCGAGCACGGACCGCACGCCATCCTCGGACCCGGCGATGGTGCCGTTGATGCCTTCTCCGGCCAGCAGCAGGCTGCCGCGCACCCCGCTGTCCAGACACAGGCGGAGCAGCGGCTCGCGCATGTCCCGATGGTCGGCGAGCGGAACGAACTTGTACAGGGCGGCAACAAGGCAATCGGACATGGCGCGGCTTCGGCTCGAGGCTTCGATCGGCGCCTTATAGCCGGTCGCGGACGCTCATGAGAAGCCGCTCTTGCCCGACGCCGCCCGCAGCGGCGCCCGCAGCGGCGCCAGGACACCAGGCGCCGGTCAGCGGCCGCGGCCGAACCGCGAAAGGATCGTCTCGAACGCCGCCAGATCCGCGGAACCCCGGATCTTGTCGGCCGCCGAGGCGGACTGCGGCGAGAGGCCGTTCATCTGCTGGATACCTTCCAAGACGGCCAGATCGGCCAGCAGCGTCTGCTGTCTCTGAGTCGCGACGGCGTTTTCGAACAGCACGGCCATCGAATGGGCCATTGCGCCGTAGACGGCCGACATCGCCAGAGCAGGGGAATAGTCGGGCAGCATCGCGATGAGGTCGGCAGGAGGTGCCGAAGGCTTTGCGGCTTTGGGCATGTCGTTCCCTTTCCTTGCCGGTACGGAAGCGACCGGCCTGTCGGAGCGTATCGAACGACGACCACCCTGTTGGGATGCACAGCGGTTCTGGATCGGTGCCGGAACCGCATCTCGTTGGTGTGCCGCCGGCATAGAACCAAGCCGGCCGATCCGGATCACAGGGATCCGGGCGGCTCACCAGAGGATATTCACGCAAAGATTGTTAAAGAGAGATTTATATCTCTTGATTGCATTTATTCCTAGGTAACCATTGCCTGACGACAAGCGGCCCGAAAGGGGAACGCTCCGTCCCGGATGCCCGGGAAGAAGCGTTCCAGGGACTCGGCGGTCTGCCGAGGGGAGGATCAGCGGCCGCCGCTGAAGGCGTTGAGCACCGTCAGCAGGCTGGTCAGGTTGTCGGCGACGCCGGTCTGGGCGACCTTCTCGCTCGCCCCGGCCGCTGCCGTCGTGTCGAGGCTGTAGATCTGCATGATGCCCTGGTTGACCGCGGCCTGGGCCAGCGAGTTCTGCTGCTGCTGGGCAGCCACCGCGTTCTCGAACAGGATGCCCGTGGAATGGGCCATCGCCTGGTAGAGCGTGCTGATCGCCATGGCCGGCGCTTCGCCGACGACCTTGACGTTCGACTGGGTCACGGCATCGGTGACCATCGGGTTGACGGTAACGGGATCGGGCATTGTCCATTCTCCTTTGACTGAGACCGGCTCGTTCCGGCCTCTGACACTCTCAAGGACGCCCGCACCAGATTGATGTGAAGAAATAACCTTTTATTTTCATTGAATTATTCGAAGCCTTCAGGGGGCTGCAGCTATCGCACGCGCGCCTGCATGCGGCGCAGCCGCTCGCCCATCTCGGCCAGCTTCAGACCGATCTGGCGCTCGACCTCCTGGGTCAGCGCGGCTTTCAGCGCACCCATGGTGGCGTTCAGCTGGCCGGCGGCGGAGGTCCCCGCCCCTGCCTGGCCCCCCCCTGCCCGGCCCACCCCTGCCTGGCCCGATGCAGCAGGCCCGGTCTGCGCCGCCGCGCTCGCGATCTGCCCGAGAAGCGCCTCGTCCTTCACCAGCTTCAGCAACGTGGCGTGTTCCGCCTGCATCGAGGCAGCCAGCTGACCGGCGATGTCGGCGGCGGCCTGCACCACCCGTTCCGCAGCGGCAAGGCCGCTTTCGTAGGCCTGTTCTCCGGCCTGCTTCAGACGCGCCGCCTCAACCCCCGCGGCCAGCGCCGTCGGCAACGCCCGCGAGACCGCCTGATAGTCCGCCTGCAGCGATGCGATCTTGATATGCTCCTCGAGTAACTGCTTCAGCAGCGTCTCGCCCGCCGAAGGGCCGGTTTCAGGCGCGGAATCGGTCTGCGTTTCTGACATCGTCGTGCTCCTCACAGCTGCGTCCCGAACGCTCGTGCCCCCGTCCACCGCAGCCGCAGCCGCAGCCTCCGCGTGCCGCGGACGGTCCGCCCGCGAACCACAGGCCGCTGGTGCCGCCGCAGCACGGGCAGCACCCGCCACCCGCCATGGCCTCGACCCCGGCGTGACCTTCCGGTCCAGCCTCTCGCATCGCCTGCACCTGATGCGCCGCCTGGCTGGCACCCTTCAGCGACGCCCGTGCCCAGGCGATATGCGAGGCGATCCGGGGGTACAGGCAATAGAGGCGCTCGTAGTCCGCGCAGGTCCGCTCGCCGCCGAGGTCTTCCGCCCAGCGGCCGAGCAGGCCCGCCAGCACCGTGTCCAGCTCGCTGCCCACCAGATCCAGTTCCCGTTGCATCGCCGTGTCTCCTTTCACTGCCGCCCGTCGGGCGCTGTCCGTTCAACATTCCTCGCCCTCGAAACCCGAGTCGAGGCTGCGCAGGAGGCCCTGGAACTCCGGTCGCCGGGACAACGCAGGCCAGATCCGTTCCGCGCTCGCGTTTTGGCCTGCCGGGCCGAATTCTCCGCCGAAGCCGTAGTCGACCCCCGCACAGGGCGTCAGGCGCAGCGCACCGCCCGCCTCGCTTGCGTCGAAAGCGCTGTTGTGGAGGCGGTCGCGCGCATTCTCCGAGGCAAAATCGTCCCGGGCATGCCGGACGGTCACCGGGCCGTGGATGGCGCGCCCTTCGGCCGTCAGCAGCGTCGGAGCGGCCAGTGACGTTAGGACAATAGCGCCCTCCGACCCCGGCCCCGAGGCGGGCATCGCCTCGGCGAGCTCCGCGAGGCCGTCGAAATGGACGCAGCCAGCGAGGCGCCGCCGCCGCGGCCCGGCAGGCGGCACCGGGAGCCCGGCACAGACCGCCGTCGCGCCCAGGCAGGGCGGCGCCAGCGTCGTGAGCATCAACAACTCCGGCTGCGACAGGTCCGGATCGCCGACGATCTTGGCCACCTCCGCAGCACTCAGGCCCGACAGGGCCGCGACCCGACGCGCTATGGCACTCTCGGCCGGCCACGGCCCGCCGTCTCCGGACGACCCGGCATCCAGCGCGGCCAGCAGGCACAGGATCCGCAACTCCGCATGGGCGGCGCGGCAGCGGGCTGAGGCGTTCGGCACGAACAGCACCGGCCGCAACCCGTCGTCTCCCGACGTCGGCACGGCAAGCGCGGCGGCGACGTTGTGGCCGCGGCCGGCATTTCCCCGATCCCAGGCATGGGACAGGTAGGACAGCAGCTGGCGCATCATGGCCGTCTCGTCCGCAAGCGGCTGCGGCCAGCGGCGTACGACCGCGCGCAACGGCTCAGCGACGAAGATCCGGTCCAGCGCGTCGACATGCCCCTGCCCGAGCCGGACCATACTTGCCCGGCCGGGATTCAGGCCAGGATTCAGGGCCGGATAGGTCCGTGCCGCGCCGATGCGTTCGGCGGCAACCTCCCCGCAAAGACCGCCGGCATACGTCGTCCAGCGCTGCACGAGAACGCGACCGCCGCCGTCGTCGGCCACGGCCAGCCCGATCCCGCCACCGCCGGCCAGAACGGAGCGGGAGGCCAGGCACAGGAACGCCAGCGCTTCGCCGGTCAGGGCCGACCAGTCGGGCAGCGACAGCTCGACGACGGCATGACCGGCCTGCCGCGCGGCGCTTGCCAGATAGCAGAGCGGGCTGGTCAGCAGCGGCAGCTGCGGGTCGCCGCTCGCCTCCCGCGCCCCGGCGCGGCGGACCGCGAACGCCTCGTCGCTCATGTCGAGGCCGTAGAGCACCAGGTCGTCGAGTTGCGGCCGGTCCCCGGCAGCCGCGCGCAGGCTCGCCTCGGGGACGGCCAGCGCATAGCTTCGCCGCGCCGGATCCGCATCCGGCAGAGCGGCAAGGAATGCGCTGAACGAAGACATGGATCCTCTCCCCGATCCGCCGGGCGGCTACGAAACGTTGAGATCCGACAGGATCGTCTTGGCCGACTGTCCTGCGGTCGAACTGACGGTGCCGTAGACCGTCACTGCAGCGTTGACCATGTTCTGGATCTCGCCGAGCAGGGGCACCGCGACGATCTCGCCGATCGGCCCCTCGGCCGCCTTCTTGATCGCGACCGCCTGCGCGGCGAGGGCGATCTGCATGACGGCGTTCATGTAGTTGGCCGCGTCCTGGACGGCGAGGCCGGTGGTCTGGCCGACCATGATCTCCGGCGGCGTGGTAGCCATCTTGAGCCCGTAGGACTCGGTTTCCGTGTTGGTGAACTGGACCGCCTGCACGACCTTCTGGTTCAGCGCCGACGTGCTCGGCTGTGCCGCCGCAGCCGGGTTGGAAAGCCGGCCCGCGCCAGCGTCCTGAAGGCCGCTTCGGCTGCCGTTTCCGAGACTCGCCCCCAGCGGGCCGGCGGGCTGCGCTGCCGCTCCTGGATTGACGCCAGGTCCGACGCGGGATCCCGGCCCACCCCCTCCGGCCATGGCACCGGGCGCGGCCCCGGGTCGCGCGGTCATCCGGGTCTCCCCGCGCGCAGCCTGCTCGACGCCAGGACGCGACCGCGGCTCCGCCCCACCCGGTCCGCGCTCGGAGCCCTCCATCGGGCCGCCCCGGACGCCCGATGCGGGATGGACGGTCTCGGCCGCCTCGGCCGGCGCCTTTCTGCGGAACAGGGACGACATCCACATGATCGCTCTCCAATACAATCCGTCAGGACTTCTCGCCGATGTCCATGATCAGCTGGCAGGCCTTGGACACCACAGCGGTGGTGATCTGATTCATTGCCTGCTGGCTATGCACCGCGTTCTGAATCGACAGGCCCGTCGCATGGCTGCTGACCTGGTACAGGGCGGCGATTGCCTGGGCCGGCGCTTCGGCGACCACCTTGACGTTGGTCTGGGTGACCGCATCGGTAATCTGCGCGTTGACGTTGTCCGGCATGGCGTTTTCCTATTCGGCACGGGCTGTCCCGCTTCTCACGGACGCATCAGCGATCGGTTCGTGAACGCCCGCCGGCGGCAGCATCCGACGCACTGTCGTCCAGCGCCCGGCGCAGCATCTGGCGCAGGGTCTGCACGCGCTTGCGCGCCAGCGGCTCGGAAATGCCGAGCACCACAGCGATGTCGCGATAGCTCCTTTCCTCACCGAAGCGCATCTGGAAGATGGTGCCGTAGGACGGCGGCAGGGCGCGGATCACCGTCTCGACCTTGCGCAGCGTTTCCTGCTGCCACAACACGCTTTCCTGCGACGGCCCGGTGTCGGCGAGATCGGCAACATGGTCCTGGTAGACGTCAGCCTCGAAATCGCGCACCTGGCGCTCCGAATTCCTCCGCCGCAACCGGCTGATGTATTCGTTCTTCATGGCGAATAGCAGGAACGCCCGCGGCTCCCGGATCTGCGTCTCGTTCCGCGCCACATGCGTCACCGCCTTGACCAGGGTTGACGACAGCAGATCCTCCGCCTCGTCGCGGTTGCCGCGCGTCAGGCGCATCGCGCTGCGCCGCAGGATGCAAGCATCGTCGATCCAGCTCGACCACAACCCCCTGGCTGGCGTATCATCGCCCGTCGGACTGTTGCTGACTTCGCACACGAGCACCCCCTTGTCGACTTTCAGGTTGGGTTGAAGCTTTTCAGAATGCAGGACGCGGAATCAACTCTCTTGTGAAGATAATCTTCGATTTTATACATTTTCTTCAGGAGCCCAGAATTAAATCTGATGCAGATAATTTATTATTTATATTAGTATCTATCTTGAAAAACGAAATACCCGATAGTCTTATCTCCGATCCAGGACAGAGACATCAAATCGTCGCAGCACGCTCGATACAATCATAGATAGAATATGCGGTGGCATTCTCCTATCTAGGATTACCCTCCTCACGGAGCTGCAACCCATCCGCAACCTGTTTCGTGCCCGCCTGGCCACCTTTTCTCGCCGCAGCCGCCGAGTGGATGAGGAGGTCGATCATCGATCACCGCTTCGTGATCACCGCTTCGCGGTCCCGCCCGCATCCCGCCGCAAGCCATCATCGCCCGCAACGGAAGAACAAGAAACCGGTCACCTTGTGCCTCAACGAAAGCTGTATTGCTGCGGCCGCTTTGCTGCACTGCAGAATGCGCAGGACAGTTATCGACCGGCAGGCCATCCAAATCTCAATATAGTACCAAAGTATCAAACCAACAAAAACGACTGTAAAATTCGCAGACCCCTCTGTTTACTGCAATAGGGAGAACGCGCACGACGCAGGCGTCACCCGTAAAGCCCGACATCGGGCATCATGTCGCGCCACATCTTCGGGAACCGGCCACACCCATGCCTATTCGACTGCCGAGAAAGACGCAGGTTGCGCAGACCGAAGCCGCTGATTTCGAGCACCTGTTCGATCTGCTCCACAAGGTGTCCCACCTCACGGCGCAGACCGACGATTTCGGCCGGTGGCTGCGTGATTTCATGAAGCTCATCTGCGACTTCGCGGACTGGAAGATCGGCCATGCCTGGGCGCCGCTGAAGGACGATCCCAACGAACTGGTCTCCATCCGCATCTGGCACCTTCAGCCCGGCGTGAACGCGCGCGCGTTCATGGAAAAAACCGAGACGCTGCAATATGCCTCGGGGGTCGGCCTCCCCGGCCGCGTCCATCAGAAGAAGAAGGTCGACTGGATCCCGGACGTCAATCTCGACGACAACTACCCGCGTAAGCCCTATGCCAACGCGGCCGGCTTCAAGGGCGGCTACGGCTGCCCCGTCATGGTCGACGGCGCCGTTGCGGCCGTGATCGAATTCTACGACGACCGACCGGCCGATCCGTCGCCGCTGCTGATCCGGACGTTGGAATACCTCGGCATGCAGGTCGCGCCGGTGCTGGAGCGCTCCGAGCGCGCGCGCCAGCGGCGCGAGCTTGCGGATGCACTGGAGACGCGGGTCGCCAGCGCGGTCGGCGAGATCTCGCAATCGGCCCTGAGCATGCAGCAAGCCGCCGAAACCGCCAAGACGCTGTCGACCACGGCCCAGTCGCGCTCAAGGAGCAGCGCCGACGCCTCGACCCGCTCGTCCGACCAGGTCAGGACCGTCGCCGCCGCGACCGGTGAACTCAGCCAGGCGATCCGCGCCATCGAGGGCGAACTCGGCGCGGCGCGCAATACCGTCGCTGCCGCAGCGGACCGCGTCGTCTCCGCCAACGCCACCTTCGAGAGCCTCCGGCAGGGGGCGGGCGAGATCGAGGAGGTGATCGGCATCATCAACAAGATCGCCGAGAAGACCAAGCTGCTGTCGCTCAACGCCACCATCGAAGCCTCGCGCGCTGGCGCGCTCGGCGCCGGCTTCGCCGTCGTCGCCTCGGAAGTGAAGGATCTCGCCGCTCAAACCGAGACCTCGACCCGGCACATTGCAGAACGCGTGCAGGACATCCAGGTCCTGGCCTCAGAGGCGCTGCAGGAATTCAAGGCGATCGCCGCGACGATCCAGGACATCCGCAACTCGACCGAGTCGATCTCCGGCTCCGTCGAACGCCAGCAGCGCACGACCGAGGCGATCTCGGCGAACTCGGCCGAGGCAGAAGGCCAGTCGCAGGCCGCCTGCGACGCCGTCAATGACGTGGTCCACGACCTTGCCAGCATCGACGAGAATTCCGATTGCGTGCTGGACACGGCCGGCCGGTTCGTCGCCCGCATCACCGCGCTCCAGGACGAGGTCGGCAGCTTCCTGAAGATGATCCGGGAGGACTGACAGCGCTCGGACGCGCACGGCATCGCCCTGCCGAGCATACGCAACTCGGCCGTGAGCGAAGATCGCGGTCAGTTCCGTGCCGGTGGAAAAGAGAATGGACATACCATTGTTCTTTCCGCTGAAATTTGGGAAGAGAACCCATAGCGCCCCGATCGATGAGACCTGATCGGGGCGCTCTGTGGCACTGGCTAGCGCGGCGATGATCCTCCCGGCTATCGGCTCTGTGAGCCTGACGCCGCGCCGCTGGGTAGGAACCGTGGTCAGTGCAAACCGAACTCGGCCATGAGTTGCTGGCGGAACGTTACGAAACGTGCCTCGTTCCTATCGCGCGGGCGCGGCAGGTCGATATCGATCAGGCGGATCGCAGCGCCCTTGGTTTTGGGTAGAACTAGAACCCGGTCCGCGAGAAAAATCGCTTCTTCGAGATCATGGGTGACGAGAACCATGGTAACCCCTTCTTCGACCCAAATGCGGGACAGTTCCTCCTGCATAGTGATTTTGGTCATGGCATCGAGCGCTCCCAGCGGTTCGTCGAGCAGCAGGATCTCAGGCTGTACGGTCAACGCACGGGCGATGCCCACCCGCTGAGCCATTCCGCCCGAAAGCTGCCGAGGCCAAGCGCTCTCGAACTCGCTAAGGCCGACCAGGCGAATGTAGCGCCGGGCGCGCTCCCTGGCCTCGATTGCCGGCACGCCCTGCACCTCCAATCCGAAGGCGACATTACCGAGTACGGTGAGCCATGGCAGCAGACGCGGCTCCTGGAAGATCACCGCCCGATCACGGCCCAGACCGTGGACGGGGGCACCGTCGATCAGAACTCCACCCTTATCGGGGTTCTCCAACCCCGCGAGAATCCGCAGCAAGGTCGTCTTTCCCGAGCCGCTCGCGCCCACAATGGCGAGGCTCTCGCCACCACGGATCTCCAGATCGATGCCTTTCAGCACTGTCAGCGGTTCGCCATTGATGGCGAAGGCCTTGGTGAGGTCACGGATCGTGACCTCACCCCGGGCTTGGGACTCAACGACAGTCATTGCCCACCCCCTCAGTTCGACGCCTGCTGGTCGCTGGTGACCAGTAGGATGTCTTTCGCACGGAGCTGCCCGTCAGCCAACGCGCCTTCCCGAACCAGGACGTCGATCCAGAACTGAACGTCACGCTCGACGGCAACGCCACCCGCGCGCACGCCATACCCAGCGAAGTATTGGGCGACCTCGGGGTTCTCACCGCGCTCCTGAAGGACACGGGCGAGGATCTCGCGCGTCTCCTCGGGGTTCTCGCGGGCGAAGTCGAGCGCGCGGGCCGATTGCTCCACGAAGGCGCGGGCCGCCTCGGGATGGGCATCGACCCAGTCCCGGCGCAGCACGGTGAACCCGCCGGCGATCTCGCCCAGCACGTCAGTGTCGTCGAAGACCGCGCGAAGACCACCATTCGCCCGCGCCGCCCCTTCGAAGGTCGTCTGCCAGTAACCGAAGGCGGCGATGTCCACCTGGCCCGAGCGCAGCACCTGTTCCAGTTGCGGGCCCGGCACGACCACGAGATTGGCGACGTTCCGCGGTAGTCCCACCGAATGCAGTGCCTCGCGGACGGTGTAATCGAGATGCGCGCCCAGCGTGTTCACGGCGATGGTCTTGCCCGCGATATCCTCGATCGAGCGGATCGGGCTCTCCTCGAGCACGTGGAAGATCGATTGCGTTTCGTCGTTGATCCCATTGGTCGGATAGGCCGCGATGAAATCGTTGCCGCTGGCGATCGAGTTGATGACGGCCGAGGTTGCAGCTGACCCGATGTCGACGCTGCCCGAGGCGAGGGCGAAAAGCGACTCCGGCCCGCCGCCCGCATAGCCGATGTTTTCAAGCTTAATGCCGGTACCGTCAAAATAACCCAGTTCCTGCGCGAGTTCGTGGGCCGAGACGCCGCCATGGCTGGCGAGGAAGCGCAGGGTCACAGTCTCGGCCTGGGCTGAGCCCGAGAGCCCGAGGGCAAGCGTTGCGGCAGCGGTGAGGGATTTGAAGCGATAGGTCATTGGATGTTCCTTTCTATGGTGTTGGTTCGGCGTGTCAGTGTTGTGCGGGGCTCCAGCGGCAGAGCCGCCGTTGCAGGGTGACCAGAACCCAGTTCGCGGCGAGCCCGAGGAAGGCCAGCAGGAAGATCGCGGCGAACATCAGCGGGATCTGGAAATTGTACTGTGCGTTCATCACCTGAAACCCGACGCCCTTGTTTGCGCCGATCATCTCGGCTGCGATCAGCAGCAGCAGCGCCGTAGTCGCCGACAGACGCAGGCCAACGAAGATCGAGGGCACCGAGGCTGGCAGGACCACGCGGCGGAAGGTCGTCAGCCGCGTAGCGCCGAAGGTGCGCGCCATCTCGATCAGCTTCGGATCGACCTCCTTCACGCCGCCGATGGTGGCAAGGAGAATGGGAAAGAGCGTGGCCCAGAAAATCACGAAGACCTTGGAGGCCTCTCCGAGCCCGAGGAGCAGGATGAACACCGGATAAAGGGCAAGCGCCGAGGTTTGCCGAAAGAGCTGAAGGATGGGGTCAAGCGCCTGTTCGACAGCCCGGATCTGGCCCATGAACAGGCCGAGGGGTATCCCGAGAGCGGCGGCCGCGAGGAAGGCGATTCCCGCCCTCTGCAAGGAGACGGCGATATCATCGAGCAAGGCTCCGGACGAAATTCCATTCCACAGGGCTCCTGCCACCCGGTCGATGGGAGGGAAAACGGCAGGATTGAGCCAACCAGCGGTGCTTGCGATCTGCCAGCCGGCAAAGAAGCCGAGAATAGGGCCATAGTTGGCCGCGATACGCCGCCCGGTAACCAGGAGGCGTCCAAGCACCGCGCGAACGTCAGGACCGTTGGTGGTGCGGGCAGCATCTGAGAATTGGTAGGTCATATTAAGTCCTTCCTTATTCGGCGGCCTGTACGGTTTCGTGCGCGACTGCATGCCTGTTAACGGGAAAGGGCAGTCCAAGGTTCTCCCGCAGAGTCGTGCCCTCATAGGCGCGACGGAACAGTCCGCGGCGCTGTAACTCGGGGATCACCAGGTCGACGAAGTCATCGAGGGCCGTCGGCAACCAGGGCGGCAGAATGTTGAAGCCATCTGCGGCTTCGTTCTCGAACCATTCCTGAAGCTGATCGGCAACCTGTTCGGCAGATCCGACAATCGTGTAATGGCCGCGTGCCGAAGCGACCCACTGGTAGAGCTGGCGAATGGTGAAATTGTTCTCGTCCGCGATCTGCCGGATGAGTGTCTGACGCGACTTCATGCCCTCGGTCGGCGGTGCCGGCGGGAGCGGGCCGTCAAGGTCATAGCCGTTAAGATCAAGCGTGCCGCCAGTCAGGCCGTTCAGCAACGCAATTCCGTCCTCCTCTAGGATGAGTGAGGTCAGGCGGTCGTATTTCTCGCGCGCCTCGGCTTCGGTACGGCCAACGAAGGGCGAGACGCCGGGCATGATAAGAACATGCTCCGGGCTACGCCCGTTGGCGGCGGCACGCGCCTTGATATCGCGGTAGAACTCCTGCGCTGTGTCGAGCCGTTGGTGAGCGGTGAAGATTACTTCTGCCGTCGCAGCCGCAAGCGCGCGTCCGTCCTCGGATTGCCCCGCCTGCACGATCACCGGATGCCCTTGCCGTGAGCGCGAGACGTTCAGTGGTCCACGGACCTTGAAATGCTCGCCCTCGTGGTCCGCATAATGCACCTTCGTTGTGTCGAAGAAGACGCCGCTCTCCTTATCACGGATGAAGACGTCATCCTCGAAGCTGTCCCAAAGCTTCTTAACCACCTCGACATGCTCGCGCGCCCTTGCATAGCGGAAGGCATGGGGATGCTGATGATCGAGGTTGAAGTTGCGCGCGGCGGCCTCGGTCGCGGTGGTGACGACGTTCCAGCCGACCCGCCCGTCTGAGATCAGGTCGAGGGAAGCGAATTTCCGCGCGATGTTGTAGGGTTCTTCGTAGGTCGTCGAGGCAGTCGCGATGAAGCTGATACTCTTCGTCAAAGGCGCCAGCGCAGCGAACAGGGTCACCGGCTCGAAGCCGGCCACCTTCGCGTTGCCGCCCTCCATGCCACCACCAAAGGCCACTGCCAGGCCATCAGCAAGGAAATAGGCATCGAACAGGCCGCGCTCCGCAGTCAGTGCCAATTGCTTATGGAATTCGAAGTTCGTGGCGCCGTCCGCCGGGCTGTCGGGATGGCGCCATGCGGCGACGTGCTGGCCGCCGCCCGGCAGGAATGCGCCGAGTTTGATCTGTCTGGTCATCGGAGAATACCTTCCTAGGTGCGTGTGAGCAGTTATTGCAGGGCGAGACTCGGGCGGCCGTCGGGGCCGATGGGCAGGTCCCCGTCGATCGTGACGCGACGGACGACACGATGGGCATCGCCATAATCGTTCACGGCAATATGCTGGGTCGCGCGGTTGTCCCAGATCGCCACATCGCCGGCCTTCCAGCGCCAGCGGACCGTATTTTCAGGCGCTGTGATGTAGGTTTGGAACAATTCATAAAGTTTTATCGAAGCAAATCGATCGAAACCGGCAAATCTTTGCACGAAACTTCCCAGAATGAGTGTGTGCTCACCTGTTTCCGGGTGCACACGCACTACAGGATGATCGGTCTGGAAGACCTTAGAACGGAAGACTTCGTCGTAATGCTTCTTTTCGACCTCGGTCGCCCACGGCCGGTGGCTTGCATAGTCATAGGCATTGGAGTGGACTGCGCGCAGGTTGTCGGCGAACCGTTTCAAGGGTTCCGGCAGAGCATCATACGCCGCTGCCGTGTTGGCCCAGATCGTGTCGCCGCCTGTTTCCGGGATGGTGATGCCTCGAAGCACCGAGTATTTCGGATAGGCGGGCACGAAGGTCACGTCCGTGTGCCACTGGTCTGCACGTCCGCCATGCCCAGAGTCGAGCTCAAGGATCGCGGCGCTCCCCTCGCGAATATGCTGGGTCGGATGCGGGACAAGCTCGCCAAGCAGCCTCGCGAAGCTCTCCTGGCCAGCATCATCGAGGTGATCCTGCCTCCGGAAGAACACGACCTTGTGGCGCGCGATGCGCGACTTGATCTCGGCAATAACTCCCTCGGGCAGGTTTCCAGAAAGGCGCACATTGCGGATCTCGGCGCCGATAATCGGCGTGATTAGAACAACGTCGTCGCTCGAAAGAGACGTTGAGGGAATGTCGTGGACAGTCATGGGAACTCCTTCCCTTGGACACGCCTCCGCCGTCGCCTGACACCGGGGGCCCAGGCGCAAGGAGGCAATTCAGATGGATGGTTCGTTTGCGCCCTCAGGCAGCGTTATTTGCGAGGCCCAGCAGCCCGAATGCGGCTTGGGCCCTGATGGCCGTTGCAAGTTGCCTCGTCGCCGTTTCGAGGCGGGTCAGAAGCTCCGGCGACGAGGGCTCGCCGTCCTCAAAGTCAGCGGAAGACGCGTAAACACCAGTCGCGATCGTTGCCGCCTCAAAGAAGCCGAACAACGGACGAATCTGATGCTCGATCACGAGCGCATGCCGGTCCCCCCCGCCCGTTGCCGTGAGAAGAATCGGCCTGTCCTTCAGGGCCGCCGGTTCGATGAGATCGAAGAGATGCTTGAACAAGCCTGTATAGCTCCCCTTGTAGACCGGGGTTCCGACGATGAGTGCGTCCGCGTTTAAGATTCGCTTCACAACGTCACGCGCTTCAGGTGCAAGATCTCCGATCCCGGATGCAGCCCCCAGCGAGGGGCCGATGTCACGCAGATCATAAACGGCACCGGCCCAGCCTGTTCTTTCAGCACTGTTTCTGACGGCGGCCGCGACCAGCGCACGCGTGCGGGATGGATTGCTCAGGCTTCCCGCAAACCCAACAATTTCAGGCATTTCAGATCCTTTCTCGACAAAATCTATCGAGTATTAGATCTAATAAATTTCCGGCATCGAGACCATTCCAAAGAAACGTCGGATCGGAGATGATTTGCTCTGATGAAAAGGCGGCAAAGAGAACAATCGCTATCTCGCTTCACCAGCCGGAACCGGTGCCGATCAGGTCGCGGGAAAGACGGAAGACCTGTTCGCGTATATCCGGAATCGCGGTGATTTCCCAAAGTGTGCCACGAGCTGCGGGGCCGATCGCGCGGATCCGGCGAGAGGCTCGACCGTTTGCGTCGATCACCTTCGCATCTGTTGTCGTGTCGAGGCCGAGTCGCAGCGGATCGAGACGAGCCGCCCCGCGTGCAAGCAGGTCACGGATCACCGGCGCCGCGTGCGTTTCCGGATCGCGCCGGATACCCCGGCAGTCGATGACATGGTCAGCAGGAAGAGTTGTTTCATCCTCTCTGCCGTGCCGTGTGATATTCACGCTGACGCGCCCTCCAAGCAAGGTGGTGGCCCTCTCGAACCGGCCACGGATGATGACGAGTTGGCCGTCAGCCTTTGCTTTTTCCAACCGTGCCGCCGACACCGGTGGCATCTTGTGGCGATGTACCTCCCACCACGACGCGGCATGGCGGAGAAAGCGGGCACGCGCGGCGAGGTCCCATGAACGCCAGGCCGTCGCGATGTGCGGACGAATGCCGTCGACCACATCGCGCCAGGTTCCTCCCCGGGCTTCGGCAGATCTCGCCTGCCGGCGTAACCAATGTAGGAACACGCTTACCGGAGCACCGAACGGAATTTCTTCCTGGGAGAAAGGTATTGGACGGGTGGAGGCATGGACGTGCGGCAGGAGCCCCCGCCGGGATAGACAGCAAATTTGCCCGCGATGACCGGATGCGAGCAATGTCACGACATGATCGACCATGCTCAGCCCGGTTCCAATGATCAGAATCGTCGAGTCAGGAGTAAGTGGTGGTGAGAAATCCCAAGCATTGCGAAGGGGAGGATCCGGATCGACCGGTACCGCGTGACCGGTTGCAAGAACGGCGCTATCGCCCGAAATGACCGAGCCGTCGGCAAGGCGCGCGATCACGCCGGCATCGGTTTCGCTCAGGCTGACGCAGTTCCCTCGGACGCAGTGCAGCCGTTCCGCATCCGGGCCAGATCGCCATGGCTCCAGAAGGCCCGAAAGATATTGCCCGTAGGTCGCGCGATCCACGAAGCAGCTTGCAGTCGCTTGTTTTCCTTTACCGGTCAACCATTGCTCGAAATGGTCAGGTCGATCCGGAAAGGCGCTCATCTGGGAAGCACGGGTGTTCAGCAGGTGATCGGGATGCCTCGTGCTGTAGGCGATGCCGCATCCGAGCATTTGGCTTTGCTCGATGATGGTGACCCGGATGCGTTTCGCTGGTCCGCGCAGCAGATGGGCCGCCATGAGAACGCCGCTCGCGCCACCACCGACGATCACGCAGTGATGCCACGCTCCTCCCCTTGTCAGGAGACCCTTCATCACAGAAGGAACGTCAACATCAGAAAACAGAACATAGCCAAAACGAAACTTATAGCAAAGCTGAAATCGTCCACTTCGTGGTCCGGAAGATCACCTTCGATATGCTCCAGATACACGAGGAGTCCGGGATCATAAGAACAGTACGGAGACATATTATTCCTCCTTACCAGAAGAAGCCTCTCACTCCCTCATGAAAGCAGTACCAAGGCGAACAGCCAGACGTAGCAGGCGCTGAAAACGGCTGCCGGCAAGGCCCTCCTCATCACTAGGGTGATTGACGATTGCCTCATGACCGCACCGCAGCGATGGCGACCTGCACTTGGGTTCTTCTCGCGCTGCTAAAAGCACCGCTATCCCGGAAGTTTGAGAGCCGATCGGCAAATACCTTGACCGCAGGCCAGGGGCCGAAGCCGGAAGCCACATTGATGTGGCCAGCCTCTCCCATGTCAACGAAATCGGCCCCCCAGGTCTGAGCCAAATCCCGCGCTCGCGCCTGATCCATCCAGAAATCGTTCCGGCTTGCGGCAACGATGGCGGGAACGCCGAGATGCAACTCCGGTATTCGTCCGAAGCTGTCAGTTCGCAAGCTTCGCGACGGTTCTGCCGGCGCAACTAACAGGGCGCCGCCAATCCGAAGCTTCGGGCGCCTTGCCAACAGGTGAGCAATGGCGATGACTCCAAGCGAATGCCCAACCAGTAGAGCATCCGGGTGAGCTAGAATGGCGGCAGTGATTGCCGCAATCCAAGCGTCGGATTCCGGCATCGACCACGATTGCTGTTTGACGATCCTCGCTGTTGGGTCGGTGGACGCCCACCAGTGTTGCCAATGCGGTTCCGGGGAGCCATCAAGGCCAGGGACAAGCAGAGTTCTGATCATGCGACGTCTCCTTTCCTCAAAAAGACTACCGAAATAATCGTGTTTATGAATTCCAAAATATCCCCGTCAAAGAGAACATTCTTCTCTATAAGGGATGGCGCTCCTTCGGCGCGGGGCGCCAATTTGCCGTATGGTGATGCCTAATCAGTTCAATCCGGCTGTCTCGTCTCCCGGAGATACGGAAGAACCCGTTCGAACTCCCCGAATCGTGCCACAGCATCCTCGTCCGAGACGGCAGCGGTTATGATCACATTCTCGCCTTGTCGCCAGTTGGCGGGTGTCGCCACTTGATGTTTGGCGGTAAGTTGGATGGAATCCAGCGCTCTCAGGATTTCGTCGAAATTGCGTCCCGTGGTCATCGGATAGGTCAGAGACAGCTTGATCCGCTTGTCTGGGCCGATGATGAAGACAGTGCGCACAGTGGCATTGTCAGCGGGCGTACGCCCCTCGGAGCCGCCTTCGAGCGATGCGGGCAGCATATCGTAGAGCTTGGCCACTTTCAGTTCGGGATCGCCAATAAGCGGGTATGCGGGTTCGTGCCCCGTCGCGACTTTGATGTCGCCTTTCCATTTTTGGTGGCTTTCCACCGGATCCACCGAGATCCCAATGATCTTGGCGTTGCGTTTGGCAAACTCGGGGGCAAGTCCAGCCATAACGCCCAATTCGGTGGTACAGACCGGAGTGAAATCCTTAGGGTGGCTGAACAGAACCGCATAGTCGTCGCCAATCCAATCGTGGAACCGGATCGGGCCTTCCGTGGTGTCTGCCTCGAAATCCGGGGCTATATCGTTAAGGCGTAGGGTCATGTCATCCTCTCCTGGCATCTGCTTCGGCTGTTTTGGCTGGTTTCAGGGGGTCGTGACGTCGATCGGCCATACCGTCGACATCGCGATGGTTTCCATAGAGAACTTTGACGTCACGTTCCGGCATGGAAGGGCGCGCGTCAGGTCCAGATAGAACGCGTCGAAAGCTGTCATGTCGGGGACCAGGACCTTAAGCAGGTAGTCCACATCGCCTGCCATACGGTGCACCTCGACGACGGCAGACAGTGTCTTGACAACCTCCCGGAACGTTGCCCGCCATTCCGACGTATGATCAGCAGCCTCGATCTCGACGAATACGGTCAGTCCGAGGCCGATCGTCTCCGGATCGACAATGGCGACACGTCCGGTGATAACGCCCGCGGCTTCCAGCTTCTGAACACGTTTCCAACATGGCGTCTGAGATAAGCCAACGCGATCGGCCAGTTGTGCGACCGGTAAAGCCGCATCGCGCATCAGTTCATAAAGTATCTTTCTGTCGATTCTATCGAGGTCAGACTTACTCATCGCTCGGATCCCCAAATCAAATCGCCCCAAGGCGCTGCAAGTTGCCTGAAGATAAATCCTTCTGCCTGCGCCAGATATGCTGGATCGGCTTCATCCGTGGTCAGCGCCAACCGGTGCTTCTGATCCACAAGAAGGGCGTGCCAGGCCAGGCGGCGATCACCCGCCCACGGTTCCGGCAAAACGAGCACCCGCAGCCGCATCAGAACATCGGGATGGTTACGCCATACACAAACCCATTTGGGAGACGCTGCGCGGAGCACCCACCCCTCAGGCAACGAAGAGGCAGCCTCTGTCGCCTTCATCCGTACGGTCGTTAGGCGAAGGGCTATCCGAAGCCAAAGAGGAGCAGCGATCTGTTCGGCAGGCTGCATGGCGTACCGTGCATCAGGTCCTGGTGAACTCCCGCACGAAGTCGCTGGCTGGCTTCGCGCGGATCTCGGTCGGTTTACCGACCTGCTCGATCCGGCCCATCGACATGACGACAACGAGATCGGCGAGTTCCATGGCTTCCTCCTGGTCATGGGTGACAAAAACGGTCGTCAAACCGGTTCTGTCGTGGATGTCCCGCAATCCCTGCCGAAGCTCCTTGCGGACTTTCGCATCAAGCGCGCCGAAGGGCTCGTCGAGGAGAAGCATGCGCGGCTCGATGGCAAGCGCGCGGGCAAGCGCCACGCGTTGACGCTGCCCCCCCGAGAGCTGGTTCGGGAAGCGACCGCCGATGTCCGGCAACTGGATCAGATCGAGCAGGCGGTTGACCCGGCGGCCGATCTCGGCGTCGGTCGGACGCTCCTTCCGCTTCCGAGCGCGAAGCCCATAGGCTATGTTTTCGAAAACGGTCATGTGCCTGAAGAGCGCGTAGTGCTGGAAGACGAATCCCGCCCGACGCTCCTGCACCGAAAGCCCCGTAGCGTCCTGCCCGCCGAAGAGCACGCGCCCGGAGGTAGGGAATTCCAGTCCGGCCAGAATGCGTAGGAGCGTTGTCTTGCCAGAGCCTGAGGGACCGAGCAGCGCGATCAGCGCGCCCGATGGAATGAAGAGAGAGACGGGATGCAGTGCCCGTTCGGTGCCGAATTCCTTGGCGAGTTCCTCGATCTCGATGTTCACGGGGGTACTCCTTCAGTGACGCCGTGTGGCCGCCAGCAGGTCCGCATGACGCCATTCCAGTAGGGATTTAAGGGCAAGAGTGACGAGCGCGAGAAGTGCGAGGACAGCGGCAAGCGAGAAGGCCGCGACCGAGAGATATTCGTTGTAGAGCATCTCGATCGCGATCGGCATGGTCGTGGTCACTCCCCGAATCTTGCCTGAAACGACCGCCACAGCACCGAACTCGCCCATCGCGCGGGCGTTGCACAAGAGAACGCCGTAAAGGAGGGCCCAGCGGATGTTGGGTAGTGTCACTGTGAAAAAGACACGCCAGCTGGAGGCGCCCAAGGTCAGCGCGGCTTCTTCCTCCGCTCGGCCCTGTTCGATCATGACCGGGATCAATTCCCGGGCGACAAAGGGAAAGGTCACGAACATCGTGGCAAGCACGATGCCGGGAAAGGCGAACACGATCTTCATGTCATTGGCAATGAGCCAAGCCCCCATTGAGGAATTGGCCCCGAAGAGCAGGACGAGGGCCAGCCCTGCCACGACCGGCGAGACCGAGAACGGCAGGTCGATCAGCGTGATAAGGAACGCCTTACCGCGAAAGTCGAACTTGGTGATCGCCCAGGCTGCCGCGATGCCGAAGATGGCGTTCAGGGGCACGGCGATGGCCGCGACGATCAGCGTAAGCCGGATCGCCGCGCGCGCGTCAGGCGAGGCGAGCGCATCGAGCGAGGCCGCCCAGCCCTGCCGCAAGGCCTCGGCGAAGACGGCCAGGAGCGGCATGAACAGGAGAAGCGAGATCAGGACGAGGACTGTCCCAATCAAGATGTGGCGCGCGAGGCGCGGCTCCGTGGTGACGGAGGTCGGGTGCATGAGTGTTGTATCAGACATCGCTCAGCCTCGAATTTCGGTGAGGCTCTAGCGCGGCCGCCGCATTGTCATCTGTCGCGGAGTTGCGCATCAAGGCGATAGCGGCCAACGCGACCGAGATGACCGGCATCCCGACGAACCAGAGCATCAGGATTAACCAAACGGGCCTTCCTGCTATAATCGCAACGAGCACCAGAGCCATGGCGCCGAGACTACCCAAGGCGGCGAAGAAGAAGCCCGATCCCTCGGGAAGACCTCGGTGGGGGGAGAAAGGCCGGGAGCGAGTGGGCGTGACATTAGACAAGGCCGATCCTCCGTCTGCTCCAGATCTGGATGGCGTTGATGGCCAACAGCATCGCGAAGGAGATCACGAGCATGGCGATCCCGATCGCCGTTGCGGCGTCGTAATTGTACTCCTCAAGCCGGATCACGATGAGGAGAGGCGCGATCTCGGTCTGGAACGGCAGGTTGCCAGCGATGAAGATGACTGAGCCGTATTCGCCCACCGACCGCGCGAGCGCGAGCGCAAAGCCGGTGAGAAGCGCGGGCGTCAGCATCGGCAGGACCACCTTGCGCAGCGTGTAGAAACGGTGTGCACCGAGCGTAGCGCTTACCTCTTCCACCTCACGGTCGATCTCCTCGATCACCGGCTGCACGGTGCGCACGACAAAGGGCAGCCCGATGAAGATCAGCGCCATCCAGATACCGATCTCGGAATAGGCAACCTTGATGCCGAATGGAGCCAGAACCTGCCCGAACACACCATTCGGTGCGTAAAGCGCCGTCAGCGAAATGCCGGCGACCGCGGTTGGCAGCGCGAAGGGCAAATCGACGGCAGCGTCGATGAGCTTGCGACCCCAGAAACGATAGCGCACGAGTACCCAGGCAAGCATCAGGCCGAAGACGAGATTGAAGAGCGACGCGATCAGGGACGCGCGGAAGGACAGCGTCAGTGCCGCCCAGATACGACGCGAGTTGACCATTTCCCACAACTCACCGGGGCCAATCATCACCCCACGGCCCAGAAGCGCACCGATCGGAAGGAGAACCACGATGGACAAGACCGCCATCATGATCCCGAAGCTCAGCCCAAACCCCGGGAGGGGTGAGGGCGAGCGCAGAATGCTCGCCCTCATGGATCACTGTCCTGAATAGATTTGGTCGAAGATGCCGCCGTCGCCGAAATACTCGGGCTGCACGCTTGCCCAGCCGCCGAAATCCTCGATGGTCACCAGCCGGATGTCCGGGAACCGGGCGACATCCTCCGGCGCGGCGGCCGAAGTGTCCCAGGCGCGGTAATAGTGGCGGAGCGCCAGCGCCTGCGCCTCTGGGCTGTAGAGGTACTCGAGATAGGCCTCTGCGGCGGCGCGCTGCGCGTCGGAGGCGATGTTACCGTCTACCAGCGTCACCGGCGGCTCGGCCAGGATCGAGACAGAGGGCACGACGATGTCGAACTTGTCCTCTCCAAGTTCCTTCAGCGAAAGAAAGGCCTCGTTCTCCCATGCCAGCAGCACGTCACCAATTCCGCGCTGGGTGAAGGTCGTTGTCGATCCGCGCGCGCCGGTGTCGAGCACCGGCACGTTTCTGTAAACCGCCCCCACGAACTCCCGCGGGTCGAGCCCGTTCTGCTCGGCATAGCCCCAGGCCGCGAGAAAGTTCCACCGCGCCCCACCGCTCGTCTTAGGGTTCGGAGTGATGACTTGAACGTCGTCGCGCACCAGATCTTCCCAGTCCTTGATGCCCTTCGGATTCCCTTCCCGCACGAGAAAGACGATGGTTGAGGTATATGGCGAGGAATTGTGCGGCAACCGCGACTGCCAATCCGCCGGAATCTTGCCGGTACGTTCTGCAATTGCGGCGATATCGGCCGACAGCGCCAGCGTCACCACCGTCGCATCCAGGCCGTCGATCACGGCACGCGCCTGCGCGCCCGCGCCGCCGTGGGACTGCTGGACCGTAACGGGTGCGTTGCCCTGCGAAGTCCACCATTCGTTGAAGAGCTCGTTGTATTCCCGGTAGAACTCCCGCGTCGGGTCGTAGGAGACGTTCAGGATCTGGACCCGATTTTGCGCCGATGCAGCCCCCGGCGCGCCACCGGCAAGACCGAGCACTGCCAGCGCCGCCAGAAGGGCGCCCTTCCACCGACCGCCCGGTCGGACCCGCCGCAAGCCTGCGACAGCCGCCCCAGATGTGACGGTTGCGACCGGCAGGCCGTTGCCCGAACGCGCCTCGACACGGCCTTGGCTGTGACTTCGGAGAATCAAGCTTGGTGCGAGCGCGTTGGCGCCCAGATGGATATAGTAGGACATCGCGACTTCCTTTGCTCAACCCTGTCGTAACTCCGATGTCAGGCCGCAGGTCCGGCCCCCTGGGGCGGCTCCGCACAGGAGCGACCACGGACCCGGAGCCTTGCCTGACACCTAAATAACGACAGACTTAATCGTATTTTTCAAAGGAAGAATCGTGCCTTTTCAGTCGTGATTAGAGAAGATTATTCTCCGACCGCGACTTCGCGGAGCTTGAAGCGTTCCAGGGGCTGGGACTCCTGCTGCAAATCCGCCAAGGTGAGGGACTCGATCATAAGGATATATGCCGAATAGAACCCGCCAAAAACGGCCCGAACGCGGCAGGATTTTTCATCCTTGCAGTCCTCGCAGGGTCGATAGGCACGGCGCGACAGGCACGGCAGAGGCGCGATTGGTCCGTCGATCAAACGCAGAATTTCGGCGATGGACACATGCCTGGGTTCCTTGATCAGTTCGTAGCCACCCTTGCGCCCGCGGCGGCTGCCAATCAGTCCCGCACGTTTCAGATCAAGCAGAATGTGCTCCAGGAACCGCTTTGGAGCTCCAGATAACTCAGCAACCTCCTCGATCCGCAGGGCTTTTCTGTTACCGGCCCGTTCATCTGCGAGGACCATGAGGGACTTCAGCGCGTACTTGGCCTTTTGGGTAATCATCGGTAACAGCAGCTCAAAGATGTCGTCGGATTGGTTGGGCAGACAAAGACGAATACCACAACAGAAGGTGACTTAACACAAAACACGGTAATTTTCGTCGACATTAACGAGGATCTTTCCCCTTCGCCCTATCGTCCGGCGCCACGCCTTCGCCTCAGCAAGCCAATGAGAAGTGTAGCATGCAAACTTGGCGCCGCGCACCTCAGTTGAGCGACTGAATTGTCCGGTTTCGCAGAATAATATTAAGCTAGCGCGCTTAGAAGATCTGCAGAAAAGGAAGGCCGCTTGATTGGAAGCAGGAAACCGATTCCCACAACACCCGACACAGCAAGTATGGGAGAAGCCGATCCTCTACAGTTTTTCGCAGGCCGCCTGAGTGTGACCTGAGACACTCACACTGCCATCGACAGCCCAAGACAACATATTAAGTTTAGGGAGGATGGTGGGTGCACAAGGATTCGAACCTTGGACCGTCTGATTAAGAGTCAGATGCTCTACCAACTGAGCTATACACCCATCCCGCGCAGCGGTCGCAACCGGCGCGTCGACTGCGGGGTATATATCGAGGCCGGTCCGCTCATGCAAGAACCTTGATGAATTTTTTGTGGCATGCCAACCGCACCGCGACCGTACCGCGACCGAGCCGGCCCGGGCCGGGCCGGTCGCAGATCCGCGATGGCCTCGGCCGCCTCCGCAACTTTCGGCAAGCCCGGCCCCGTCCGGCGAAACAATCGTATTTTGCCCTTGACCCTTTTCCGGCCCCCGACTAGTGTGCAGCGCAGTCGGGTCGGGCAGCCATTGCCCCGGCCGGACGGGTTGACCGCGAATTTCGGGCTGAACGCATCATGGCGTCTCTCATTCTCGTAGTAGGACAGCGCGCCGCCGGAACGGGATGATCCCGTTCGGAACGGGCTGGCGCGCGCAAGGGCTCCTCGGGAGCCCTTTTTCGTTCCCGCCCCTCTCCGGAGACCCGCTTGCATCCCGCATCGCAAGCCAACCGAACCCCGAGTACTGATAGCAAGGAACGCAACGATGACACGGGAGATGAGCGGCGCCGAAATGGTGATCCAGGCGCTGAAGGACCAGGGTGTGAAGCATGTCTTCGGATATCCCGGCGGCGCCGTGCTGCCGATCTACGACGAGATCATCCAGCAGGACGGCATCGAACACATCCTGGTGCGCCACGAGCAGGGCGCCGGCCATGCGGCCGAAGGCTATGCCCGCTCTACCGGCAAGCCCGGCGTCGTCCTCGTCACCTCGGGCCCGGGCGCGACCAACATGGTCACCGCGCTGACCGACGCCATGATGGATTCGATCCCGCTCGTCTGCCTGACCGGCCAGGTGCCGACCCACCTGATCGGCAACGACGCCTTCCAGGAATGCGACACCGTCGGCATCACCCGGCCCTGCACCAAGCACAACTGGCTGGTGCGCGACGTCAACGACCTGGCGCGCATCCTGCACGAGGCCTTCTATGTCGCCACCTCCGGCCGGCCGGGGCCGGTCGTCGTCGACATTCCGAAGGACGTCCAGTTCGCCACCGGCACCTATCACGGCCCGACCGGCAACCCGGCCGCCGCGCACAAGAGCTACCGACCCCAGATGAAGGGCGACATGGCCGCCATCCGCCAGGCCATCGACCTGATGGCGACCGCCAGGAAGCCGATCCTCTACACCGGCGGAGGCGTCGTCAATTCCGGCCCGCAGGCCAGCCAGCTGCTGCGCGAACTGGTCTCGCTGACCGGCTTTCCGATCACCTCGACTCTGATGGGCCTCGGCGCCTATCCGGCGAGCGGCAAGAACTGGCTCGGCATGCTCGGCATGCACGGCACCTACGAAGCCAACATGGCGATGCACGACTGTGACCTGATGGTGTGCATCGGCGCCCGCTTCGACGACCGCATCACCGGCCGCATCGACGCCTTCTCGCCCAATTCGCGCAAGATCCACATCGACATCGACCCGTCCTCGATCAACAAGATCGTCAAGGTCGACGTGCCGATCATCGGCGACGTCGGCCATGTCCTGGAGGACCTCGTGCGCATCTGGCGCACCTCGTCGATGAAGGCCGATCCCGCCGCCCTCAAGGCCTGGTGGAAGCAGATCGACCAATGGCGCGCGCGCAAGTCGCTCGCCTACCGGCCGAGCGAGGACGTCATCATGCCGCAATACGCGATCCAGCGGCTCTACGAACTGACCAAAGATCGCGAAACCTACGTCTCGACCGAGGTCGGCCAGCATCAGATGTGGGCGGCGCAGTTCTACGGCTTCGAGGCGCCCAACCGCTGGCTCACCTCGGGCGGGCTCGGCACGATGGGCTACGGCCTGCCGGCGGCGCTTGGCGCCCAGGTCGCCCACCGCGATGCGCTTTCCATCTGTATCGCCGGCGACGCCTCGGTGCTGATGAACATGCAGGAGATGTCGACTGCGGTTCAGTTCGGCCTGCCGATCAAGATCTTCATCCTCAACAACCAGTACATGGGCATGGTGCGCCAGTGGCAGCAGCTGCTTCACGGCAACCGCCTGTCGCATTCCTACATGGAAAGCCTGCCCGACTTCGTGAAACTGGCGGAGGCCTATGGCGGACTCGGTCTGCGGGTCGACAAGCCGGCCGAGCTCGACGACGCGATCCGCGAGATGATCGCCAGCGACAAGCCGGTGCTGTTCGACTGCCGCGTCGCCAACCTCGCCAACTGCTTCCCGATGATTCCCTCGGGCAAGGCCCACAACGAGATGCTGCTGCCCGACGAAGCCAACGACGAGGCGGTGGCGAATGCCATCGGCAGCGAAGGCAAGGCCCTGGTCTGAGGAGGACCCGCACCATGAACGCAGTGAACGTCAACGCGCCCTCCGCCTATTTCATGGCCGAGGTCAGCGACAAGACCGAGACCCACACCCTGTCCCTGCTTGTCGACAATGAGCCGGGCGTACTCGCTCGCGTCATCGGCCTGTTTTCGGGGCGCGGCTACAACATCGACAGCCTGACGGTCTCCGAGACCGAGCATGAGGCGCATCTGTCGCGCATAACCATCGTCACGACCGGCACGCCGATGGTGATCGAACAGATCCGCCACCAGCTCGATCGGCTGGTGCCGGTGCATCGTGTCACCGACCTCACCGTCGAGGCGCGCCGCCTGAACCAGGACAAGCCGCTCGAACGCGAACTCGCCCTGGTCAAGGTCGCCGGCGCCGGCGAGAAGCGGCTGGAGGCTCTGCGGCTCGGCGACGCTTTCCGCGCCACCGTGATCGATGCGACGACCGAGCATTTCGTCTTCGAGATCACGGGCCGGACCAGCAAGATCGAGCAGTTCATCCAGATCATGAAGCCGCTCGGCCTGGTCGAGGTGTCGCGCACCGGCGTCGCCGCCGTGCAACGTGGCCCCGAAGGGCTGTAGCGCACGCTCCTGCCGGCGCGCCGTTGTGTCGCAAGCCTGCAAGGCTGGCGCGCCGCCAGTAGACGCCCGCGCGTCCGACCGCGTATAGGAAGGCCTGCGAGGCGCCGGATCCCCGGCGCTTCGTGTCGTCTTGCCCCCTCGTTCGCTATTCAGGAAGGCAGAAGCGCCATGGGTCATGGATTGTCGCGGCCGAAGAACCAGATTCGCTGGCTGCTGCTCGAAGGCATCGCTCCGACCGCCAGGGCCGTGCTCGAGGCGAACGGCTATCACAACGTCGAGATGCTCCCCAAGGCGCTTGACAGGGACGCCCTGATCGAGGCGATCAAGGGTGTCCATGTCGTGGGCATCCGTTCGCGAACCCAGATCACCGAGGAGATCCTCGCCGCCGCCAACACCTTGGTCGCCGTCGGCTGCTTCTCGGTCGGCACCAATCAGGTCGACCTGCACGCGGCGATGGAACGCGGCATCCCGGTCTTCAATGCCCCCTTCTCCAACACCCGCTCGGTCGCGGAACTGACCATCGCCGAGATCGTCATGCTGATGCGCGGGATCTTCGAAAAGTCCACCGCCGCCCATGCCGGCCGCTGGATGAAGACCGCTGCGGGCTCGCGCGAGGTGCGTGGCAAGACGCTCGGCATCGTCGGGTACGGCAACATCGGCACCCAGCTCGCCATGCTGGCCGAGGCCTTCGGCATGTCCGTGATCTACTACGACAAGACCGACAAGCTGCGCCACGGCAACGTCGTGCCGGCCGACACGCTCGACGAGTTGCTCGCCCGCGCCGACGTGGTCTCCCTGCACGTCCCCGACACGCCCGAGACACGCAACATGATCGGCGCCGAGCAACTGGCGAAGATGAAGCCGGGCAGCTTCCTCATCAACAACGCCCGCGGCAAGGTGATCGACATCGACGCACTGGCCGCGGCACTCGAGAGCGGCCACATCGCCGGTGCGGCCATCGACGTCTTCCCCTCCGAGCCGAAGTCAAACGCCGACGAATTCGTCAGCCCGCTGCGCGCCTTCGACAACGTCATTTTGACACCCCATGTCGGCGGCTCGACCGAGGAGGCACAGGAGCGCATCGGCGAGGAAGTGTCTCGCCGTCTGGTCGAATATTCCGACGTTGGCTCGACGCTGGGAGCGGTCAACTTCCCGCAGGTGCAGTTGCCCAAGGGCACGGACGCGACCCGCTTCATCCAGGTCCACCGCAACGTACCGGGAGCGATGCGCACCCTCAACGACCTGTTCGCGCGTCACAACCTGAATATCCACGCCCAGTACATGCAGACGATCGAGGACATCGGCTACGTGGTTCTCGACGTCGACGGCCAGGTGCCGAACGGGGTCGACATCCTGGAGGAAATCCGCGCCCTGCCCAACACCATCCGGGCGCGGCTGCTGAACCGGGTGTGACCGGCGGTTGACACCGACCGCGTTTTCGCCACGCTGGTAATCGCGCGACGGCCCGCCGCCGCGCCGCTCCCTCCCGTCCGACCATCCCGATCCCGGATCGCCGCCCATGACCGCCTCGCGCCTGTCCGTCAACGTCAACGCCGTCGCCATGCTGCGCAACCGGCGCAACCTGCCCTGGCCGAGCGTCACCGGCTTGGCCGCGATCGCGCTCGAAGCAGGCGCCAAGGGCATCACGGTGCATCCGCGCCCGGACGAGCGCCACATCCGCCGCTCCGACGTCTACGACCTCGCCGAATTGATCGAGGACCGGTTCCCGCACAAGGAACTGTGTCTGGAGGGCTATCCCGCGCCCGACTTCCTGAAGCTGGTGGAAGAAGCCCGGCCGGATCAGGTCCTGTTCGTGCCAGACGCGCCGGAGCAGTCGACCTCCGACCACGGCTGGCGCTTCGACACCGACGCCGGGCCCTTGGCGGAGGCGATCGCCGCGGCCCGGGATTGGTCGGTCGCCGTATCGCTGTTCCTCGACCCCGACCCGACCCTGCCGGAAGGCGCGGCGGCGATCGGCGCGGAGCGCATCGAGATCTACACCGGCCCCTATGGCGCCTGCTACGACGACCCGGCCGCCGCCGCCCGCGAACTGGACCGGATCGTCGCCACGGCCGAGGCCGCCCGCGCCGCCGGCCTCGGCGTCAACGCCGGTCACGATCTGACCGTCGACAACATTCCTGCCTTGATTGCGCGCGCGCCCTTCATCCGCGAGATGTCGATCGGACACGGCTTCACGGCCGACGCCCTCATTTACGGCTTTGCAGAAAGCGTGCGCCGCTTCCGCCATGCAATGGGCGAGATCTGAAATCTTCGTTGAAACCGCTCAGCCGTCCTGTCGACGGCGGACCTGCGGCTCGCCGTAGAGACGGACGACACCGGCGACGTCGCCGACCTGCGGCGTCCGGTACGCTTCCTGATACTTGAAGTGCATCAGCGGCCCAGCCCCGTGCGGATGATCGAGCCCTATGGCGTGGCCGATCTCGTGTGCGAAGGTGTAGCGCAGGTCATAAGTGTCCGCGTCACCGTTGAAGCCGATCTTCCAGGAGCGTGCCGGATTGAGGCAGATCGCCGACCGTTCGATGGGCGCGATATCCGCCGCGCCGGCTGTCACGCCGGGAGAAACCTGCGGCAGGTTCATGCCCCGACCGCCGGCCGGTGCCGGCCGCGCCACAACGCGCGCGCCCGTGCCTGCGCGCACGTTGGCAAAGGCGTAGCCGCGCGGCTGCGCCTGTGCCCCGATGACGATCTGCGCATCGCGCGTCGAGTCGACCTCCTGAAAACTCACCCCGCCGGCCGCCTGCCAAAGGGAAAAGGCTGCCGCAGCCTCGGCCCTTACAGCCGCCATCGTTAGCCCGGACCGCAGTGCCAGGGCGTCGAGAGGCACGATCCGCTGGCAGTTGCGCGCCTGCGGATCCTCGATCGCCGTATCGGCGAAGGCGTAGGTGACATGAGCCGGCGACCCGAACTCCGGAGTACCCCACTTGACGAACTGGCCGTCGAGCTTCAGCAGCTTGTATCCTGCCTCCTCTGCCATAGCTGCCGCAGACAGGAGCGTCACTGCGGCCAGCGTGCCGCCGATCACCTTGGCGATGCTCGTCAGCGTCAAGGGTCCCCCCACAATCCCCAACCCGGATCTCCCGAGCCCGTCGCTGGCGCCGGCACCGCCCTGCCGGGTCGATTCGGCTTCGAGTTCAAGGCTACCCATGCGTCACCGGTTCCGGCAAGTCCGCACGACGATTGACCGCCCCGAGCGCGCGGAACTGCACGGCGGCAAGCTGGCATCCTTCACGGGCGAGCAGACCCTAGCGCTTGGAGGTGCCGGTCAGACGGGCCTCGGCAAGCGCGTGCTGGCGCGCCAGCGCCTCGACCTGTTTGACCGTCGCGATCCGCGGCGCGGCGAGGCTCTGCGTCGACAGCGCGTAGAGGCGGAAATGATAGTGATGCACACTGTGGCCACGTGGCGGACATGGCCCGCCATAGCCTCGGCGCCGGAAGTCGTTGACCGCCTGCGCGCCGACGTCCGGGTCGATCCCCTCCTCCAGCGCAGCCTGCCCGGCGGGAATGTCGTAGATTGCCCAGTGATGCCAGGTGCCGGCCGGCGCGTCGGGGTCGTCGCAGACCAGCGCGAAGCTCCTGGTGCCCGCCGGCGCGCCGGTCCAGGCGAGCGGCGGCGACAGATCCTCTCCGTCGCAGGTGTAGGGACGCGGGATCGTCCCGCCGTCTTCGAACGCCGCAGACGTCAGTTTCATGACCGGACATCCTCCACGTGACAGATCGTCTGCCTGCACAGTCGCGGATCGCGGACGGCTCTGCCTTGACGCCGATCAAGATCCGCGTCGGGGACCCCGCCGAGCCAAGCCGAGCGAACCGGGCGCATCGATCCCGGGCAGGCCGACGCTGCCTGCCGAAAGGGGACCGCCTCCGCCCGCTCGAGGATGGTGCGCGCGCTGGGCTGCGGCTCCGATCAGCCGGCCCGGCCGTCCCGGCGCGCCGCCTGGTGTTCGTCCTCGACCATGCCGATCTTCCAGTAGCCGGAGATATAGGCATCGGCCTTGTCGACGCCGCGCTCGGTCTGGACCAGCAGCCGCAGCGCGCGGATGACGCCGCTCTCGCCGGCGATGCAGGTCTGGATCCGTCCCTGCGGGAAGGTGAGACGACGAATGACATCGATCAGCGCCGTCGAGGGCTGGTGCGGGTCGCCCTGGACCAGCCAGTGCACCTCGATGCCATCCGGCATGTCGATGTCCTGCCGGTCTTCGGCGCTGTGGATCTCGAAGATGGCCACGCCCCGGGCCGACCGCGGCATCGCCTCGAGCGTGGCGGTCGCCACCGGCAGGGCGGACATGTCCGCCGCCACGAGATACCAATCGGCGTGAAAGCCGCTCACCTTGACCGGTCCCGGCCCCATGAAGGCCAGGAAATCGCCGGGCCGCGCGGCTTGCGCCCATCGGGTTGCCGGACCCTCGTCGCCATGGGCGACGAAGTCGATGTCCATCTCCGGCCCATCGCGGCGGAAGGCGCGCACGGTATAGGTGCGCACCGGATGAATGCGACCGCTCGGCTGGCCTTCGGCGTAATGGGCGGCGAAGGCGGTCAGGCTCTCGCCGGACCGGGGAAAGGCGAGCTTGCAATGGGCGCCTTCCTTGCCGTCCGGAAAGTCGGCGAGGTCCTCGCCCGTGAACGTGATCCGGATCATGTTCGGGGTGAGACGGCGGGAAACCTTGACCGTGAGGATGCGCGGCTTGCGTCTTTGGGCAGGGATCATTCAACGACCTATACTTGACTTATGAATTCAAGTTTATTCCGAACGGGCCGGCTTGAGAAGCCCCGCTTGGCTGCTCACGGCGTTGAAGAAGGAAATCCGGCCGGTCGCCCGCAATCGCGCTTGACCTTCGCGGCGCCCTCGCATAAATCTCGAACCGTACCGTACGGTACACAATTTCAGGAACCGATCCGGTAAGCCGTCCGTGTCCATCGTCGATCTGCACGACATAAAGCCAGGCACCGAGCCCGCCTTCACGCCGCGCCAGCAGGAGGTGCTCGAATGCGCCCTCAGGCTGCTCGTCGAAGGCGGCGAGAAGGCGCTGACCACCGCCGGCCTCGCGCGCAGCGCCAACTGCTCGAAGGAAAGCCTGTACAAGTGGTTCGGCGACCGCGACGGCCTGCTTGCCGCCGTCGTCGCCTATCAGGCCAGCAAGGTGCACTTCGCCTCCGAGGCCGCGGCCACCGACGCCGCCACCTTCCGCACCCACCTGACCGGCTTCGTGCGCGAACTCCTGCAGGTGCTGCTCGGCGAGACCTCGCTGGCGCTCAACCGCCTCGCCATCGGCCAGTCCAAGCGCGACGACGACCGCCTCGGCCGCCTGCTGCTGGTGCGCGGCAAGTACACTATCAGCGCCCGCGCGCGCAGCCTGCTCGAAGCCGGCCGGTTCCGCGGCTTCCTCCGCTTCGACGACGCCGAGGAGGCCTATCAGGTGCTCTACGGCCTGGCCGTGCGCGACCTGCACATCCGCCAGTTGCTCGGCGATCCGCCGAAGCCGCGGGACCAGGACTTCGCCGGCCAGGCCGAGCTTGCCGTCGACCGCTTCTACCGGCTTTTCGGAGCCTGAGGATTTCAGGAAAAGGGGCGGGCCTCCGCCCTTGCAACGCAGCCCCTTGGACGGGGCGCAACGGGAGAAAGGGAAATACCATGCGTGTCTATTACGATCGCGACGCCGATCTGAATCTCATCAAGTCGAAGAAGGTCGCCGTCATCGGCTACGGCTCCCAGGGCCGCGCCCATGCGCTCAACCTGAAGGATTCCGGCGTCAAGGACATCGTCGTCGCCCTGCGTCCGGACTCCACCACCGCGAAGAAGGTCGAGGCCGACGGCCTCAAGGTCATGAGCGTCGCCGAGGCCGCCGCCTGGGCCGACCTGATGATGATGGCTACCCCGGACGAACTCCAGGCCGACATCTACAAGGACCACATCGCCGGCAACATCCGTGACGGCGCGGCCATCGCCTTCGCCCACGGCCTGAACGTCCATTTCGGCCTGATCGAGGCGAAGTCGACCGTCGACGTCCTCATGGTCGCGCCCAAGGGCCCGGGCCACACCGTACGCGGCGAATACCAGAAGGGCGGCGGCGTGCCCTGCCTCGTCGCGGTCCATCAGGACGCCACCGGCAACGCGCTCGACCTCGGCCTGTCCTACGCCTGCGGCGTCGGCGGCGGCCGCTCGGGCATCATCGAGACCACCTTCAAGGAAGAGTGCGAGACCGATCTGTTCGGCGAGCAGGCCGTGCTCTGCGGCGGCCTGGTCGAGCTGATCCGCGCCGGCTTCGAGACGCTGGTGGAAGCTGGCTACGCGCCGGAAATGGCCTATTTCGAGTGCCTGCACGAGGTCAAGCTGATCGTCGACCTCATCTACGAGGGCGGCATCGCCAACATGAACTACTCCATCTCGAACACCGCCGAATGGGGCGAGTACATGTCCGGCCCCCGCGTCATCACGAGCGAGACCAAGGCCGAGATGAAGCGCATCCTGACCGACATCCAGACCGGCAAGTTCACCTCCGAATGGATGCAGGAATGCAAGGCCGGCCAAGCCCGCTTCAAGGCCACCCGCCGCCTCAACGACGCCCACCAGATCGAGGAAGTCGGCGAGAAGCTGCGCGGCATGATGCCCTGGATCAAGAAGGGCGCGCTGGTCGACAAGTCGCGCAACTGAGCCGACGCCACGACCGCATCTTCGGAAGCCGCGGCCCCTGCCGCGGCTTCTTTCGTTTCCGCCGCGACGCGCCGGCCGCCGACGGCTCAGAAATAGGTCTCGATCAGCCGGGTCACTTCCGCGTCGCGGGCGCTCTCGCTCTTGCCGCCCATGACCACGACGACGAAGCCGCGTCCGCCTCGGCTTCCGGTGGCGACCAGGTTGTAGCCCGACAACCCGATGTAGCCGGTCTTCAGCCCGTCGACGCCGGGCACCCTGCCGAGCAGCTTGTTGGTCGCTTCGAAGGTCCTGCCGTTATAGGCGAAGGACGTGGCGCGGAAGTAGGCCGCATACTGTGGGAAACGGGCCTTCAGCGCCCGGCCGAGGATCGCCATGTCGCGCGCCGTGGTCACCTGGCGCGTGTCGGCCAGGCCGCTGGCGTTGACGAAGCGCGTCCGGCTCATGCCAAGGCTGCGCGCCTTGGCCGTCATCTGCGCCGCGAAGGCACTTTCCGAGCCCGCCAGGCGCTCGGCGATCGCCACCGCGACGTCGTTGGCCGAGCGCACGGCCAGCGCCTGCGCCGCCTCGCGCACGGTGATGGTCGACCCGGTCGCCAGGCCGATCTTGGCCGGCGGCCGCGCCGCCGCCCGGGCGGAGACGGCCAGCGGCGTGTCCAGCGTCAACTCGCCCCGCTCCACCGCCTCGAACAGCAGGTACAGCGTCATCATCTTGGTCAGCGAGGCCGGATAGCGCGGAGCATCGGCATTCGCCGCAAAGAGTTCCGCCCCGCTCGCTGCGTCGATCACCAGCGCCGCATGGCCGCGCGCCTCGGCCGAGGCCGGCACCAGCGCGACGCTGTCCACCGTGACCGGGTCGGGCACCGCCGTCGGCGCGACCGCCGCCTGCGCGCTGCCGATCACCTGCGGCGCAAGGCCCGCTTGCCGCGTGTCGCCCGATCCGGACTGGCAGGCGGCGAGCGTGAGCAGGGCGAGCGCGGCAAGCGCCCGCGCGGTCACGGTTAGGAAGGGAGATCCGGAAATGCCGTCACGCACGGAACCATCCTCTGTCGAATACGGGCAATCGCTGCGCTCCTCACGTCTTCAGCCGGTAGCCGGTCTTGAAGATGCGCCAGATGATCGCCAGGCAAAGGAACAGGAAGAACAGGGTCATGGCAAGGCTCAACCCGACGTCGACGTCGGCCTGGCCGTAGAAGCTCCATCGGAATCCGGAGATCAGGTAGACCACCGGATTGAGCAGGGTGACGGTCTGCCAGAACTCCGGCAGCATGCGGATGGAGTAGAAGCTGCCGCCCAGGAACGCCAGCGGCGTGACGATCAGGAGCGGCACGAACTGCAGCTGCTCGAAATTCTTCGCCCAGATGCCGATGATGAAGCCGAGCAGCGCGAAGGTCACCGCGGTCAGCACGAAGAACACCGCCATCCAGACCGGATGCCGGATTTCCAGGTCGACGAACAGCCCCGCCGTCAGCAGGATGATCACCCCGACCATCATCGACTTGGTCGCCGCCGCCCCGACATAGCCGATGACGATCTCCAGATAGGACACCGGCGCCGACAGCACCTCGAAGATGGTGCCGACGAAGCGCGGGAAATAGATGCCGAAGGCTGCGTTGGAGATGCTCTGCGTCAGCAGCGACAGCATGGTCAGGCCGGGCACGATGAAGGCGCCGTAGCTCACCCCCTCGACCTCGGTGATGCGCGAGCCGATCGCCGCGCCGAACACGATGAAATAGAGCGACGTCGAGATCACCGGCGAGATGATGCTCTGGAAGATGGTGCGCGCCGTGCGCGCCATCTCGAACTGGTAGATGGCCAGGATCGCGCGGACGTTCATTGCCTCTGCCTCACCAGGTTGACGAAGATCTTTTCCAGCGAATCCTGCGTCGTCTGCAGGTCGCGGAAGCGGATGCCGGCCTCGCGCAGGTCGTTCATCAGCCCGGTGATGCCGGTGCGCTCGCTCTGGCTGTCGTAGGTATAGACCAGTTCCTCGCCGCCGTCGGACAGGCTGAGGTCGTGGCCGGCGAGGCGCGCCGGCACCTCCGCCAGCGGCTCGATCAGGTGCAGCTTGAGCTGCTTGCGCCCGAGCTTGCGCATCAGCGTGTGCTTGTCCTCGACGAGGATGATCTCGCCGCGGTTGATCACGCCGATCCGGTCGGCCATCTCCTCGGCCTCCTCGAGGTAATGCGTGGTCAGGATGATGGTCACGCCCGACGCCTTCAGCCGGCGCACCACCTCCCACATGTCGCGCCGCAGCTCGACGTCGACGCCCGCCGTCGGCTCGTCGAGGAACAGGATCTTCGGCTCGTGCGCCAGCGCCTTGGCGATCAGCACGCGCCGCTTCATGCCGCCCGACAGCGTCATGATCTTGGCGTCGCGCTTGTCCCACAGCGACAGGTCCTTGAGCACCGTCTCGATATGGTCCGGATCCTTGCGCAGGCCGAACAGGCCGCGGCTGAAGCTCACCGTCGCGCGCACGGTCTCGAAGGATTCGGTCGTCAGTTCCTGCGGCACCAGCCCGATGCGCGCCCGCGCTGCGCGATAGTCCCTGACGATGTCGTGGCCGTCGACGCGCACGGTGCCGGAACTCGCGCTGACCAGGCCGCAGATGATGCTGATCAGCGTCGTCTTGCCGGCGCCATTCGGGCCGAGCAGGGCGAACAGCTCGCCCGGCTCGATCCTCAGGTCGACCGACTTCAGCGCCTGGAAGCCGGTGGCATAGGTTTTCGACAGGTTCTCGACCGAGATCGCGGCGTGCATGGAGACAAGGCCTGATGTGAAAGCGATGAGGCCGGTCGGCGGCGGCAGGACCGGCGGAACGCGAAAGAAACGACACTCCTATACGATAAGGCGCTCGCCGTCTCGATCAACCTTGCCAGCCCGATTCGCCGGCTCGATGCGCCAGCCAGATGCGCCGGCCACCACTGCCGGCGATCGGTCGCGGCGGTCAGGCCCGGTCAGGCCAGCCGGTCGAGTTCGGCCTCGAACGCGCGCCGGTACCGGTCGGCTTCCTCCGGCGGCAGGGCGTTGGTCATCTGCGGGAAGACGAGCTGGTGATAGGCGCGGGTCCGGCGGTCCCAGGGCATGGCCTCGGCGCGCCTCAACTCGGCCAGCACCGCCTCCAGCTTGCCGCGCACGCGCTCGGGGTCCAGCGCGTAGCGGGCCGGCTCGGCGGGGAGGAGGTCTCCCTGCACCGCGAACATGTCGAGTTGGGCCTTGTTCATGCGTCCGCCGCCGTCACCGGAGAATCGGCCGTATTGTCCCCGGCCGCTCCGACCGCTTCAATCCCGATCAGCGGCTTTTCCAGAATGCGACCGAGCAGGTCCGCCTGGCGCGGCTCCAGCTTCGCCAGCCGGCCCAGCACGTGCAGCAGGTTCATCAGGTCGCTGGTATAGTCGGCGAGCCAGTGATCCGGCTGGATCCGGTCGAGCGGCGACGGCGGGCGGCGGTCGCCGATGATCGGGCGCGTGCGGTCGCGCTTGCGGTAGCTGAACCATTGGCGCAGCACCTGCTTGCCGGAGACCTCGTAGGCCCACGCCTCGGGCGGCACGTTGTCGATATGCCCCTTGCCGACGATCAGCCGGCGGCTGGCCGCGTCGTAGTCGATCGTGTCGGGCAGCGGCTCCGGCGCGCCGGGAATGGCGCCGTCGGCCGGAATGCGCGGCGCCTCCTCCGGCGAAAGGCGCGGCGGTCCCTTGGGGCGCCCCGCGGCCGGATCGGCGAAGCGCTCGCCGTAGCAATGCAGCCAGATCACCTCGCGGCCGAGCGCCACGGCCTCGAAAAAGAGCGTCGCGTCGGCGGTCAGCGGCACGCGCAGGCCCGGCTGCACGAGATCGTCGCGGAAGCGCTCGGTGAAGGCCGGATGGGCGAGCGTGGCGGCGAGATAGGCCATCACATCGGCGGGCGTGACTTCCTGCCCGTAGGCATCAGCGAGGAAGGCGAGCACCTCCGGCCGGATGTTGGACCGGCTGGCGCCGGCATCGCGAAAGAGCGGCATCACCCGGCCGCCGAACGAGCCTTTGTAGTGGTGAAGATCGGGAATCAGGTCGGTGATCGTGATAGCAGGACCCGATGTCGGAGAGTGCGCGTCGAGCGCGGTCAGCTTCCGGCCCGCGGTCTCGACGTCGCCGCCGAGCCGCACGATGGAGCCTTCGAGCTTGCCGTCCCGCCACAGGCTGAAAGCGTTGCCGTCGGTGTAGATCAGGTTCGGCAGCGACTTGAGCTTGCTCCACTGCTCCTTGTCGTGCGGATCGTTGAACCGGCGCGGATCGGCACCCTTGCCCGGCGCCTTGACCTCGATGAAGCCGACCAGCGCCTTGCCGACCGTGACGGCATAGTCGGGGCGCGTCTTGATGTCGGCGAGGCTGGTTTCGCCGACCAGCCTGACGCCACCCGAATGCGGCACCGCCAGCGGCGCGAGCCCGGCCTCGATCAGGATTTCCAGCGGACCGCGCAACTGGTCCTCCGGCGATCCCGAAATCGCCGGATTGGACAGCTTGGCGCGCGCGCTTTCCCCGAACGCGGCCACGATGTCTTCAAGTGTCGGCTTCGGCATGAGAATCCACCGGCAACGCCACTCTAGGCAGAGCCGCGCGGAAGGAAAACCGAAACCTTTGCCCCCGGCAACCGGCGGCCTTGCCTGCGCCGGCCGGGCGGGCTACCCATGTCCTGCTGCCGTCCGCACGATGCGACAGGAGCCATGACGCTCAAGCTCAGACCCGCCCGCCTTTCCGACACCGCGCCGCTCACCGACATCCTGCACCGGTCCAAGGCTTCCTGGGGCTATCCGGCCGACAAGATGGATCAGTTCCGCGCCGAGGTCCGCATCACGCCGGCGACCATCGCGGCCCAGAGCCTGACCGTCGCCGAACGCGACGGCCGCCCGGTCGGCTTCGCCGGCGGCGAGGCGAAGGCCGACCACTTCTACCTGCACTTCCTGTTCGTCGCCCCCGAGCACCAGCGCCGCGGCATCGGCCGGCTCCTGCTCGCCGCCGCCGAAGACCGCGCCCGTGTCCTCGGCCTCGCCCGCATCCTGCTCGAAAGCGACGTCAACGCCGTCGGCTTCTACACCCGGCACGGCTTCTCCGTCCTGTCGGAGCGCGACAGCACCATGGCCGAGGGACACCGGATCCCGTTGATGAACTACGCCCTGCCGCCCATGGTCCGCCCGCTTTCCGGCGTCGACCTGCGCCTGGCGGCGAACCAGCCCTGGCCGTTCGAGCTGGCCAACCGCCCGGCGATCGAGGCGCACTGGCGCGAAGCGCAGCGCGCCAACCCGCATCTGTGGAACGGTCGCACCCTCAAGCTGGTCGACTGGACGCTGGCCGGCGGTCGCCTGTGCGGCGCCTGCGTCGAGACCTCCTTCGCCGCCTTCCTCGCCTGGCGCGACTGGGGCTGCCCGGACCGCGCCGCCTGGAACGCCTTCGGCTCCGCCCTCGTGCGCAGCCGCGACGGCGCCCTGCTCTACGGCATCATGGCGCCGACCACCGCCAACGCCGGCCTCGTCTATCCCCCCGGCGGCAGCCTCGACCTCGCCGACCTCGCCGCGGACGGCAGCGTCGACGTGCTCGGCTCGATCGCCCGGGAGCTCGCCGAGGAAACCGGCCTTGCCGCCGCGGACGCCCATGCCGGCGCCCTGTTCGCCGTCCTCGACGGCCCGCGCCTCTCCGTCGCCCGCGCGTTCCGCTTCGACCGCGACGCCGATGATCTGCGTGCCGCCATGCTGCGTCATTCCCGCGCCAGCGCGGAGCAGGAACTTTCCGACATCGTGATCCTGCGCGAACCGGCCGATCTGCCGCGCGCCAACGTGCCCGCCTTCGCCCGCGCCCTCGCCGGCCACGTACTCGCCGGCCACGTACTCGCCGAAGGGCCGACCGACGCCGCGCCCTGACATCCCGACCCCGCCGGGGTGGCAGGCGTCCGGGATCCGTGCCACAGTCCGCCCGACCGACACCCGGACAGGAGAACCGCCCCATGGGACGCCGCTACGCCGTGCTCGACGTGTTCACCAGCCAGCCCCTCGCCGGCAACCCGCTCGCCGTCGTGCTGGACGCCGAAGGCCTCGACGACGGACGCATGCAGGCGATCGCGCGCGAGTTCAACCTGTCCGAGACGGTCTTCGTCCTGCCGGCCGAGAACCCCGCCCACAGCGCCTGCGTGCGCATCTTCACCCCAGCCGCAGAACTGCCCTTCGCCGGCCATCCGACCGTCGGCACCGCCGTCCTGCTGGCCACCGAACGCTTCGGGCAAGTCGACGGCGAGCAGGATGCCATGGTCGTGCTGGAGGAGATCATCGGCGCGGTGCGCTGCGGCGTGGTGCTGCGGGAAAACGCCGCCGGATTCGCCGAGTTCGACGTGCCGCGCCTGCCGCGCTCGATCGAGCCGGTCGCCGACAGCGACGCCATCGCCGCCGCCCTCGGCCTCGAGCCGAGCGAGATCGGTTTCGAGAACCACGTGCCGACCAGCTGGGAAGTCGGCGTGCCGTTCCACTACGTGCCGGTGCGCGATCTGGAGGTGATCGCCCGCGCCGCGCCGGTGCCCGCCCTGTGGGCCCGGGCCTTCGGCCAGGGCTCCCATCGCCACGCCTATGTCTATTGCCGCGAGACCCGCGCCCGCGACAGCGCCTTCCATGCCCGCATGTTCGCCCCAGACATGGGCCTTGTCGAGGATCCGGCCACCGGTGCGGCCGCCGCCTCCTTCGCCGGCCCCGTCCACCGCTTCGACGCGCTGCCCAACGGCACCCATTTCCTGCGCCTGGAGCAGGGCTTCGAGATGGGCCGCCCGTCGCTGATCGACCTCGGGATCGACGTCGAAGGCGGCGCCCTGCACGCCGTGCGCATCGGCGGCCAGGCGACCGTGGTCGCGCGCGGCGAGCTGTTCGTGTGAGGCACCCCGCGGCCGGTGTCCGGTCGCGGAAGCCGTGATCGTACCCGCCTCCCCCTTGCCCCCGCGCCGCCTTTCCGCTACAAACCCGGCATTAACCTCCTTGTCATCTTTCGCGCGCCATTCTGGTCGCCAGAGGTGATGACCCGAAAGGCCCGCAGTTCTCATGATCGCCCGCTGCGACATGATCGACCTGACCAGCGACGCGCCGACCGCGCGCGGCGGCCTTTCCCTCATTGGCGCCCTCCTTCTGCTTAGATGCCCCTGAGCGTCGGCTGCCCCATGCGCGGGCGGGCTCTCAGGGGATAGCGGACAACATCGACCATACGTGTCAATTCGCTCCCGCCAGGGCCCTGCCGATAGCGATCGGCCGCCGGGGAGCCAAGGGAAGGAACTCTCCATCATGACCGCCGAGATGGCCAAGGATCAGGTCAGGATCTTCGACACCACCCTGCGCGACGGCGAACAGTCCCCTGGGGCCTCCATGACGCTGGAGGAAAAGCTGCAGGTCGCCGAGATCCTCGACGACATGGGCGTCGACATCATCGAGGCCGGTTTCCCGATCGCCTCCAACGGCGACTTCGAATCCGTCCGCGAGATCGCCAGGCGCGCGAAGCGGGCGGTGATCGCCGGCCTCGCCCGCGCCATCCACGCCGACATCGACCGTTGCGGCGAGGCCGTCAGGCACGCCGAGCGCGGCCGCATCCACACCTTCGTGTCGACCTCGCCGATCCATCTGAAATACCAGATGAACAAGACCGAGGAGCAGGTGCTCGAGATCATCACCGACACGGTGACCCGCTCGCGCAACCTGATCGACGACGTCGAGTGGTCGGCCATGGACGCCACCCGCACGCCGCTCGACTACCTGTGCCGCTGCGTCGAGGCCGCCATCAAGGCCGGCGCCACCACAATCAACCTGCCCGACACGGTCGGCTACGCGACGCCCGACGAATACCGGCAGATGTTCGTCGACATCCGCAACCGGGTGCCCGACGCCGACAAGGCCGTGTTCTCGGTCCACTGCCACAACGACCTGGGTCTGGCGGTCGCCAACTCGCTCGCCGGCGTCGCCGGCGGCGCGCGCCAGATCGAGTGCACCGTCAACGGCCTCGGCGAACGGGCCGGCAACGCCGCGCTGGAGGAGATCGTCATGGCGATCCGCACCCGCGGCGACGTGCTGCCCTATGTCTGCAACGTTGAGCCGAAATACCTGATGCGCGCCTCCAAGCTGGTCTCGGCCGTTTCCAACTTCCCGGTCCAGTACAACAAGGCGATCGTCGGCAAGAACGCCTTCGCCCACGAGAGCGGCATTCACCAGGACGGCATGCTCAAGAATGCCGAGACCTACGAAATCATGCGTCCCGAGGACGTCGGCGTGAAGGCCACCTCTCTGGTCATGGGCAAGCATTCCGGCCGCCATGCCTTCAAGGACAAGCTGAAGGAACTGGGCTACGAGCTCGGCGACAACGCCCTGCAGGACGCCTTCCGCCGCTTCAAGGACCTCGCCGACCGCAAGAAGCACGTCTATGACGAGGACATCGAAGCCCTCGTCGAGGACGAGATCGCGACTGCCGGCGAAGGCGCCAAGGTCATAGCCCTGACCGTCATCGCCGGTACCGGCGGCCCGCAGAAGGCGATCCTGACCATGGACATCGACGGCCGCCACGAGACGCGGGAGGCTACCGGCGACGGTCCGGTCGACGCCACCTTCAAGGCGATCAAGGCGATCGTGCCGCACGACGCCCGCCTGTCGCTCTACCAGGTGCATGCGGTCACCGAGGGCACCGACGCCCAGGCGGAAGTGTCCGTGCGCCTGGAGGCCAACGGCCGCGTCTCCACCGGCAAGGGCGCCGATACCGACACGCTGGTCGCCTCCGCGCGGGCCTATGTCGCCGCGCTCAACAAGCTGTCGCTGCGCCAGCAGGCGCTCAACCCCGGCGCGCTCAAGGCGGTCTGACAAGGTGGCCTGACCTCGCCGTCGGCCGGGGCCGAACCTGACGACGAAGGGCGCGACACCCGCCGTGTCGCGCCCTTCTTGCGTCTTGCACGGCCCCGGCCCACCCACCGCCGTCGCCCGGCCGAGCGTAAGCCTCCGCCATTTTGTCGGAAGTCACCCCGGCCGCACCGCAGCGGAGAGCCGGCCCACTCGTTGCCAGAACGGTAGTTGCTGGCGTCGGTCCGCGCCGCTTCGCCCATTGGCAGGAGGGCCGCAATCGGCCCCGGTTCTCCGCTGCCTCCCGACCCGGCGACGGAAAGAGCGCAAGAATCGGCCCCCGATCGCCTCCCGATCAGGCCCTCTTGTCAGGCATTGGAAACCAGCTTCTGCATCGCCGGGCTGAGGATCTGGTAGACGTCGCAGGGCATGCCCTTGATGCTGCGCGTCTCGCGATAGGTCAGCCCGGCCTTTTCCAGCACCCGTCGCGACGCGCGGTGGTCGGTGCGGCAGAAGCCGATCAAGTGCGTGTAGTAGGTCTTGTCGAAGAACCAGCGGGTCAGCGCCCGGCTGATCTCGGTGGCATAGCCCTTGCCCCAGTGGGCCCGCATGAACGAATAGCCCATCTCGATTTCCGAGGTCTCGTCGTAGGGCGTGAAGCCGGCGCGGCCGACGAACTCGCCGTCGCGGGTCAGGATCTTCCACTTGCTGAAGCCGTGCCGCTCCTGGTCGGTGATGAACTTGTCCAGCTTGCGCCGCACCGTGGCCTTGTCCCAGGCCGCCGCGGTTCCCAGATAGCGGTTGACCTCCGGATCCGCGTGCAACGCCTCCATCAGCGGCAGATCGTCCTGCCTGAACGGCACTGCCCGCAGGCGCTCAGTCGCCAGAACGGTCTCTAGCATCTCTCGCTCCCTTACCGCGTCGCACAACCCCTCCCACGTACGGCACCCCACAGATAGCTCCAGATTGTGCAGATACAAGGGCCGAATGAGATATTTTACCGATACACACAGCCAGCCTCACGCCGGTCCGGATCCCGCCCCGTCCGCCATCGCCAGCAGATGCGCCACGCAGTGCCGGCAGTCCGACGATCCGAACCCCGGCATCGGCACGAAAGCCCCGAACTCGGCCTGCAGCGCGGCGGCAAGAGCGCATTCGCCGTGTTCGAGGAACGCTGCGGCGGCGATCTCCGTCGCGATGCCGCTCAGCCGGTCGATGTGCCAGCGCCGCCGCTTGTCGGCGCGCAGGTGCCGGCCGATCCGGGCGCGCAGGCCGCCGGGTCCGCGCGCGCTGCCGCAATAGAGGTAGAGTCCGGCCAGCAGCCTGCCCGCCCCCTGCCGCGCGAGGTCAACGACGACCGGTTCGGCGAGCCGCAGCACCAGCACATAGGCGCCGGGGAGCGCGGGAAGCCGCTCCGCCTCGCCCTCGCCAACCCAGACCGCGGCACCGAGCCGGCGGGCGATCGCCTCGCTCTCCTCCGGCGCGCGCCGCATCAGCCGGAGACCGCGTCGGCGATCCGCTCCGCCATTGCCGCCGTCGTCTCGGCGGCCGGATCGAGCCGGGCCCAGTCGCCCATCTGGTTGCGGAACCACGTCTCCTGGCGCTTGGCATATTGCCGGGTCGCAACCGTCAGCCGTCGCGCCGCCTCCTCCAGGTCGATCTCCGCCGCAAGATGCGCCGCGATCTCCTTCACCCCGATGGCGCGCATCGCCGGCAGGCGCGGCGATAGGCCCCGCTTCAGCAGGGCGGCGACCTCGTCGATTGCCCCGCCCTCCAGCATGGCTTCCGCCCGCCGCGCGATCCGCTCGTGCAGCCAGGCGCGCGGCGGCGCCAGCACCAGCCGCGTCGTCTCGGCCTCGGCAAGGGTCGCCGCGCCCTGCGACGCCGCCTGCCAGTCGGCCAGCGTCCGGCCGGTCGCCTCGACCACTTCCAGCGCGCGGGTCAGGCGCTGCAGGTCGGCGAGACGCTCGGCCGCCTGCGGATCGCGCGTCCTGAGCGCGGCGCGGATCGCCTCCGTCCCTTCCGTCTCCGCCACGTGCCGCCACCGCGCCCGGATCGCTTCCGGGATCGCTGGCAATTCCGCCAGGCCCTCGATCAGCGCCTTGAAATAGAGCCCCGTGCCGCCGACCAGGATCGGCACCCGGCCCGCCTGCCGCGCCGCCTCGATCGCCGGGCGCACCAGGTCGAGCCACTCCCCGGTCGAAAACGGCTCGGCCGCCGGCCGCACGCCATAGAGCCGATGCTCCGCGCTCGCCTCCTCCTCCGCCCCCGGCCGCGCCGTCACGATCGAAAGCTCCCGGTAGATCTGCATGGAATCGGCGTTGATCACCACGCCGCCGAGCCGGCACGCGAGGTCGAGCGCGAGAGCCGACTTGCCGCTGGCCGTCGGCCCCGCTATCAGGAGCGCGCCCGGTGCGCCGCGCGGCGTCCGCCCGCCCTCAGGAAGAGACACGTCCATGACCCTTGTTGCCACGCTCGTTTCCAATCCGGCCGCGCCCGCGCTCGATGCCGCGCTGCTGGCAGAGGCGCGGAGCCGCCTGACCGCGCCCGCCGCGGCCGATGTCCTGGCCGAGGGCGTCGCCGCCGATCTGGCCGTCGGCGCCGGTCTCGACGCCGAGGCCGCCGAGGCCGCCCTGCGCGATCTGGTCGCCGGCCGGCCGCTCGACGTCTTTGTGCAGCCCCGGGCCCGCCGGCGCAAGCGCCTGCTGATCGCGGACATGGATTCCACCATGATCCAGCAGGAATGCATCGACGAGCTGGCCGCCGAACTCGGCCTCAAGGACCATATCGCCGCGATCACCGAACGGGCCATGCGCGGCGAGATCGAGTTCGAGCCGGCCCTGCGCGAGCGCGTCGCCCTGCTCAAGGGCCTGCCGGTCGATGCCGTGCAGACCGTGCTCGACAGCCGCATCCGCCTCACCCCCGGAGCGCGGGCGCTGGTGCACACCATGAAGCAGCACGGCGCCTATTGCGCCCTGGTCTCAGGCGGCTTCACCCTGTTCACCGCGCCGATCGCGGCGCAGATCGGCTTCGACGAGAACCAGGCAAACCGCCTGCTGATTCAGGATGGCCGGCTCACCGGCGAGGTCGAGGAACCGATCCTCGGTCGCCTGGCCAAGCGCGAGCGGTTGGAGCATCTGGTTGCCGAGAAGGGCCTTGACTACGCCGAAACGCTGGCCGTCGGCGACGGCGCCAACGATCTGGCCATGCTGGACCGTGCCGGTCTCGGCGTCGCCTTCCGCGCCAAGCCGAAGGTCGCAGAGGCCGCCGACGCGCGCGTCGACCATGGCGATCTCACCGCGCTCCTCTACCTGCAGGGCTATCGCGCGAACCAGATCGCCCCCGACTGAGGCGGGTGGCGCGTATCAGCCGGCGGCGGCCGGGACGGTGGCGGCCGCCCGACCCTGCAGCAGCCGCACCGCATCGGCGGCCGGCATCGGCCGGCCGGTGAGGAATCCTTGCGCCTGGGTGCAGCCCTCGGCCTTCAGCGCCCGCAGCTGGTCCTCGGTCTCCACGCCCTCGGCGGTGGTGGTGATGCCGAGGCTCAGGCACAGGCTGGTCACCGCGCGGATCACCGCCCGGCTTTCGGCGTCCTCGCCGATGTCCTGGATGAAGGAACGGTCGATCTTGACCTTGTCGAAGTTGAACTTGCGCAGGTAGCTGAGGCTCGAATAGCCGGTACCGAAGTCGTCCATCGCGATGCGGATGCCGAGCCGCCGCAGGTCCTCCAGCACGCCGAGCGTCGCGTCCGTATCCTGCAGCAGGACGCCTTCGGTGATCTCGATTTCCAGCCGGCTCGGCAACAGGCCGGAACTGGCCAGGGCCGCCATGATGTCGAGCATGAGCGTACGGGTGCGGAACTGAACGGGCGAGATGTTGACCGCCACGCGCACGTCCTTCGGCCAGGTGGCGGCCTCCCGGCAGGCTTCCTTGACCACCCAGGATCCGATCTCGCCGATCAGGCCGGTTTCCTCCGCGATCGGGATGAAGTCGGCCGGCGACACATTGCCCCTGACGGGATGGGTCCAGCGCAGCAGCGCCTCGAAGCCGACCACCTCATGGCTCCCGATGTCGAACAGGGGCTGGTAGTGCAGGGCGAACTCGCCGCCCTCGAGCGCCTTGCGCAAGTCCAGTTCCAGTTCCCGGCGCGCCTGCATGCGCGCGTCCATGTCCGACTCGAAGAAGCAGTACGTGTTGCGCCCGTCCTGCTTGGCCCGGTACAGCGCCATGTCGGCGTGCTTCATCAGCACGTCCGCGTCGGTGCCGTCGTCCGGCGCCATGGCGATGCCGACCGAGGCGCCGACCACGATGAAGTTGCCGTCGACCTCGTAGGGGATCCGGATCGTCTCGATCAGCCGGTCCGCGGCCGCAGAGGCGTCTTCCGCGCGCGGGTTGCCGGCCAGCATGATGGCGAACTCGTCGCCGCCCAGCCGCGCGACGTGGTCGTGGCGCCCGACCGCCGCGCGCAGGCGCTTGGCGACCTCGACCAGCAGCCGGTCGCCGGTCGGATGGCCCAGCGTGTCGTTGACCGCCTTGAACTGGTCGAGGTCGATATAGAGCAGCGCCAGCCGCCGGGCCTTCCGCCGCCTGAGCAGCGCCTCGCAGGCCTCCTCGCGGAACAGCACCCGGTTGGCCAGGCCGGTCAGCGCGTCGTGATGGGCCAGGTGGGCGATACGCTCCTCCTGACGCCGCCGCTCGGTGATGTCCTCGTGCACGGACACCGTGCCGCCTTCTGGGGTAACGCCGGCGGTCACCACCACCGTCCGCTCGCCGTTCAGGTCGAGCGCCTTCTGGCCGTCCAGGAAATAGTTGAGGCGCAGCAGCTTCGACTGGTCAGGCTCGTCGAGTACAGAAGCGCCGTTCTTCAGGCAGGCGCGGATCACGTCGGCGACCGGCTGACCCACGATCTCCCGGCCGTCGTCGAGACCGTAGAGCTTGCGGAAGTTCTCGTTGCACAAGATCACCTTGCGGCTCGCATCCGTCAGCAGGATGCCTTGCGGGATGCTTTCGATCGCCGACGAAAGGCGTTCGAACTGCTGGCGAACCTCCGCCCGCGACTCCTGGAGCAGCCGCTGGCGCGCCTCTTCCAGGCTCCTGGTCATGGCCGCGAAGGACGATGCCAGCACGCCGATCTCGTCCCTGCGGGCGCAAAGCCCGGCCGGTATCGGCACGTCGTGGCGTTCCGAGACCTGGATCCGCCGGATATGGGCCGTGAGGAGTTCGATCGGCCGCACCACCCGGATGCCGAACACGACGATGGCGATCGCGCAGGTCAGCGACGCCGCCCCGGCCAGAAGATGGATGGCGAAGGTCGCATCGCCGACCTTGCCGTTCATGGCCTCGATCGCCTGCTCGTTCATCAGCCGCGCCCGGTTGGCCAGGATATGGACCGCCTTGCGCAGGCGCGACCCGGTCACGTGATGCTGCGCCTCCTCGCGGGCCATCTGCACGCGCAGATCCATGCCGCGCTCGATCAACGCATGCAGGCCGTCCGGTCCCGTCAGCCTGGCGCGCAGGTCGTCCGCCATGGACTGGAAGCGAGTTGCGGCATCGTCCTCGCCGATCGCGCGGATCAGCTTCGCCAGGTTGGCGATCTCGTGCGTCAGTACGTCTGTGACGCGCTCCTGGACGAACAGCGCCGCCCGCACCGCCTCCGGATCGGCCAGGAGGATGTCCCGGTGCAGGCTGTCGCGCAGCCGCGCAGCCTGTTCACGCGCCGCGTGAATACTGCTGAGCACGAATGCACGGCCTGGGCCCGCCTCCACCCCGCCGCGCTGCCAGGTCGCGCTGCGGACCTGACCGTCGAGCCTGAACAGCAGGTTGCGGACCAATGTCCCGGTCTCGGCCTCCAGCCGGTCGCGTGCGGCGATCCACTCCCGATAGGCCTGGCAACTCCCGATCATCGCCTTGTGCTGCTCGATCAGATCGTCGCGGGCGGTTGCGATCGCACCGGCGAGGTCGCCCAGACCGACGCCGCGGGCGTGCCGCTCGAGCCGATCGATGTCCGCGTAGCTGGTCCGCTCAAGGTTGGCGATCGCCTCTTCGACATGTCCGTCCTGCTTCAGGAAGCATTCCTGCACGACCTCGTGCGCCAGGGCGCCGACGTGCTGCACCGTGTCGGAGGCTTTGAGCGCCGCATGATAGAGCGGTCCTGTCGTCTGGTTGGTCACCGAGATGGCGTCGGACAGGGCAACGATATTGCGGTCGCTCAACACGCTCAACGCCGCCAGCAGCACGATGATGACCATGCCGGCGAACGCGATCCTGGCCCGCAGGCGACGCGCGATATAACGCATGAAGCCCGTCATCCGCCGCCTCGCGCTCCCTCGCACGTCCGCCCCGCGGCGGAGCGCTCAGGCGCTGCGCCAAGGCTCGTCCGTGGTTCCGGCATTCCGTTCGCTCCCCACAACATGCGGTATCACGGGCACGGCACGCTCCGCAGGAGCATCGGCGCCGCACCATGTGATGGGCATTCTTACCGAGCTTCCGGTATATTTCGTAAATTTCCGCTGCGTTTTTTCAGGCCGCCGTGCCCTCCGCTCGCCCGGGGCGACGGCGGAGGGGGTATGTGCATGCTCCCTCCCATGGGGAGAGGGCTGGGGTGAGGGAGAGCGCCCCGGCGTGAGGGGATGCAGCGGATCGTTCGGCGCCTCTGCCGCCCTGCGGAGAGCCCCCCCTCAGCCAGAGTTCGCTCCGACCCCTCCCCAGGGGGTAAGGCCCATAGACAGCGGTTCACCGGCCCCGGCCGCAGCGCCGGGGCACACTCGCGGGGCAGCCTGCCGAAGGTGAGAAGGAGCATGCCGGCGGTGCGCACCGAGCCATGCGACCACCGCTCCGGCAACGAGTGGGTCTCGCGGTGCCGCGGCCGCACGACCGCCCGGATCACTCCTCAATGCGCAACGGCACGAAGCGCAGTTCTCCGGTCGGGTTCGACAGCAGCAGCAGGGCCGACTTGCGCTTCTCCGCCTTAAGCGCCGCGATCCGGTCGAGCACGTCCTTTGGCGTGGCGACCGGCTCCTGGCCGACTTCCTTGATCACGTCGCCCGCCTGCACACGCTTGTCGGCGGCGACACTGCCCGGCGCCACCTCGGTGACCACCACACCCTCGATCTCGGCGTCGATCTGGAACTTCTCGCGCAGTGCATCGTCGAGGTCCGCGAGGATCATGCCCAGCGCCTCGCTCTGCGGCGCCTGCTCGGTCTCCTGCTTCGGCGCCGCGCCGCCACCGTTCTCGGCCGCTTCGGCGTCCTCGAGCCGGCCGAGCGTCACCTGCAGCGTCACTTCCTCGCCCTTGCGCAGCACGACGACGTCGACCGCCTTACCGATCGCCGTGTCGGCGACCATCCGCGGCAGGTCGCGCATCGCCGGCACCGGGCGGCCGTCGAACGAGACGATCACGTCGCCGGGCTGGATGTCGGCCTGCGCGGCCGGCCCGTCCTCCGACACGCCGGCGACCAGGGCGCCCTTGGCCTCATCCATGCCCAGGCTCTCGGCGATCTCGTCGGTCACTTCCTGGATGCGCACGCCGAGCCAGCCGCGCCGCGTCTCGCCGAACTCGCGCAGCTGCGCGATGACGTTGACCGCAGTCTTGGCGGGAATCGCGAAGCCGATGCCGATCGAGCCGCCGGAGGGCGAGATGATCGCGGTGTTGATCCCGACCACCTTGCCGTCCATGTCGAACAACGGTCCGCCCGAATTGCCGCGGTTGATCGAGGCGTCGGTCTGGATGAAGTTGTCGTAGGGGCCGGCGTTGATGTCGCGGTTGCGCGCCGACACGATGCCGACCGTGACCGTGCCGCCAAGGCCGAACGGGTTGCCGATCGCCATCACCCAGTCGCCGACGCGGATCGCGTCGCTGTCGCCGAAGTCGACCGCCTTCAGCGGCTTGGTCGGCTTGACCTTGAGCACGGCGAGGTCCGTCTTCTCATCAGAGCCGAGCACCTCGGCCACCAGCTTGGTGCCGTCGTTGAAGTTGGCGGTGATCTCGTCGGCGCCCTCGATCACGTGGTAATTGGTGATGATGATGCCGTCCACGCCGTCGATGACAAAGCCCGAGCCGAGCGACTGCACCTGGCGCGGCTGGTCCCTGTCGCGGTTCTGACGGTTGAAGAATTCCTCGAAGAACTCCTGGAACGGCGAGCCTTCGGGCACCTTCGGCAGCGGCACCGAGCGCTGCGCCTTGACCGTCTGCGCGGTCGAGATGTTCACCACCGCGTCGGCGAGGCCTTCGGCGAGGTCGGCGACCGATGCCGGCCCCTGCGCCAGCGCCGGCGGCAACGGCATCGCCACGGTCAGCGCGACGGCCGCGGCGACGGCCACCGCCGCGCCACGGATGATCAGTTTCGGTGCGAGCAAGCGGGCCATCGGCCGGTCTCCTTCCATCCCGTCGGGCCATCCCATCGGGCGCGGCATTCCGCCGCCTGGATACACGCGCAAGGGTGCACGACATGCAGCCCTTTTTCCACGCTTTCGTGACGCGGCGCCGGCAAGCGCGCGGCGCCCGTCAGCCGCGGATCAGCCAGACCAGGAAGACCCCGACGGCAAGCGCTGCGAGGCCCGCCATGCGCAGCATCTGGTCCGGCATCTGCAGGGCGCTGCGCATGACGTTCTTCATGCCGCCGGGCGCCAGCGCGTAGAGGGTCCCCTCCAGCGCCAGCACCAGCCCGACGGCGGTCAGGAAGTCGCTCATTGAGCGGGCGATGCCGTGGGCCGGTTGTAAAGACCCGCCGGATCGTTGAAATAGCGGAAGAAGTTCGAATCCGGCGACAGCACCAGGCTCGTTCCGCCGTCCTTGAAGCCGGTCTCGTAGGCCTGCATCGAGCGGTAGAAGGCGAAGAAGTCCGGGTCCGCCCCGAAGGCCTCGGCGAAGATGCGGTTGCGTTCCGCATCGCCGTCACCTCGGATGATTTCCGCGTCGCGCCGGGCCTCGGCGACCAGCACGGTTGCGTCACGGTCCGCGCGCGAGCGGATGCGGCGGGCCTGCTCCTCGCCCTGGGCGCGGATTTCGGTCGCCTCGCGCTGGCGCTCGGTCTGCATGCGCGAGAACACCGCCTGGCTGTTGGCCTCCGGCAGGTCCGCGCGGCGGATCTTCACGTCGACCACCTCGATGCCGAGCGCAGCGGCGCTGGTGCCGACGTCGCGGCGGATGCTGTCCATCAGCGCCGACCGGTCGTCGCGCACCACGGCCGTGAACGAGGCCCGGCCGAGTTCCGTGCGCAGCGACGACTGCAGGAAGGTCGACAGGCGCTGGTTCGCCTCGCGGATGTTGTTGACGCGCTGGAAGAACAGCACCGGGTCCTGGATGCGGTAGCGCGCGAAGGCGTCCACCACGAGGCGCTTCTTGTCGGAGGCGATCGCCTCCAGCGGCGGCATGTCCAGGTCGAGGATGCGCTTGTCGAAGAAGACGACGTTCTGCACCAGCGGGATCTTGAAGTGCAGCCCGGGCTCCTGCGCCACGCGGATGATCTTGCCGAACTGCAGCACCAGCGCCTGCTGGGTCGGGTTGACGATGAACATCGCCATGTAGACCGCGAAGGCTGCGGCGGCGAGCAGGATGGCGACGACGCCGAGGATACCGTTCTTCATCACTGGGCTCCTCCGGTGCGGGTCGCCGCCGGCGTCTGCGTCCGTCCGGTCAGCTCGTTGAGCGGCAGGTACGGCACCACACCCTGGCTGCCCTGGCTGTCGATGATGATCTTGGAGTTGCTGCCCAGGACCTTTTCGATCGTTTCGAGATAGAGCCGCTCGCGCGTCACGTCGGGCGCCTTCCTGTATTCGTCGAAGATCTTGGTGAAGCGCTGCGCCTGACCGGTCGCCTCGGCGATCGTCTGGTCGCGATAGGCGCTCGCCGCTTCCATCACCCGCGCCGCCTCGCCGCGCGCTTCCGGCACGATCCGGTTGGCGTAGGTCTGCGCCTCGTTCTGGATGCGCTCCTGGTCCGCACGCGCCGCCTGCACGTCGCGGAACGCGTCGATGACCTGCTGAGGCGGATCGACCTTCTGCATCTGCACCTGGGTGATCTCGATGCCGGCCCGATAGGTGTCCAGCGTCGACTGCATCAGCTCCTGCACGGCGATCTGGATCGGCGCGCGGTTCTCGGTCAGGATCGCGTCGATGTTGGACTCGCCGACCACCTCGCGCATGGCGCTTTCGGCGACCGCCTTCACGGTGCCTTCCGGGTTCTGGATGTTGAACAGGAAGTTGGCGACGCCCTCGCGAGTGTTCTGGATGCGCCACTGGACCTTAAAGTCGACGTCGACGATGTTCTCGTCGCCGGTCAGCATGAGGCTTTCCTCGGGCACGTCGCGCGAGCGCACGCTCGATCCGGAGACGAATTCCTCCATGCCGACGGTCATTTCGCGCTGCCGCTCGACGTCGGGCGTATAGACCTCGCCGATCGGATAGGGCCAGTTGTAGTTCAGGCCCGGCGCGGTCTGGTCGCTGACCTGACCGAACACCAGTTCGACGCCGACCTGACCCTGCTCGACCCGGTACAGGCCGGTCAGCATCCACACGCCGACGACCACCACGCCGGCCAGCAGCATGCCCTTGGCGCCGAGGTTGCCGCCGCCGCCGGGCAGCACCGTCTTCATCCGGTCCTGGGTGCGCTTCAGCAGTTCCTCAAGGTCGGGTGGCGTGCCGCCGCCCCGGCTCGGGCCGCCGCCCCAGGGTCCGCCGCTGCCGCCACCGCCGCCGCCCCAGGGCCCGCCGGTGTTTCCGCCGCCCTTCCAGCCGCCGCCTCCGCCACTCTGGTTGCTCCAAGGCATCAAGACTTCCTTCCTCGGGGCGCCGGCAGATCCGGTCGCCTGATTGAACCCGCGTGTTTTCGCTTGCTGGGGGTTATAGGGAAGTTACCGGCCGCTTTCAACGAAACCCGACCGGCGCCGCCCGCTTCCTCCCGTCGCAGTGCGCTGGCTGCGCAGGTGGGTCGGCGCGGCCGGTCTGTCAAGGCCGTCCCGGCGTCAATCGGCGCCACCGAGCAGCATATCGACATGCGCGATGCCGTCTTCCAGATAGGGCGGCGAGACGGCGGCGAATCCGTGCCCGGCATAGAAGTCCTCGAGATGCGCCTGCGCCGACAAGGCGATGGCGCAGCCCGGATGGAGCGCCCGCGCCCGGGCGATGCCCTCCGCAACCAGCTGGTGCCCGAGCTTGAGGCCGCGCCGCTGCGGCGCCACCACGATCCGCCCCAGCCGCGCCTGCGGCCCGTTTACGCCCGGGGCGAACAGGCGCAGGCAGCCGGCCAGGGCGCCGTCGGCATCGCGCAGCAGATAGTGCTCGGCCTGCGGATCCAGGCCGTCAATCTCCCGGTAAGGGCAGGCCTGTTCGACCACGAACACGTCGACCCGGAGCTTCAGCAGCGCATGGAGTTCGGCCACCGACAGTTGGTCGAACCGACGCCAGACACCCGTGAACGCGCTCTCCGCCATCGCCCCCGCCATCGCGTCAATGCGCCAGGAACAGCGGGATGCCGGTCCGTTCCAGCATGGCGCGGGTCGTGCCGCCGAGGATCGCCTCGCGCAGGCGCGAATGCTCGTAGGCGCCCATGACGATCAGGTCCGCGCCGATGTCCTCTGCGGTCGCAAGCAGCGCCTCGCCCGCCGGCTTGCCGCCCGAGGGCACCGGCGTCACCGTCACCTTGAGCCCGTGGCGGGCCAGCACCAGCGCCATATCGGCGCCGGGATCGTCGCCGTGGTTCTCCGGCCCGCTCACCGGATCGACCAGCACCAGCGTCACCTCCTCCGCCCGCAGCAGCAGCGGCAGCGCGTCGGCAAGCGCGCGCGCCGCCGTGCGCCGCGAGTTCCAGGCGACCATGACACGCCGCCCGATCGGCCTGTCGCCGATGCCCGCCGGCACCACCAGCACCGGCCGGCCGGAATCGAACAGCGCCCCGTCGACGACCTGGTACTCGACGCCGCCCAGATCGCCGGCGACCGCCCGCAGCAGCACGACCAGGTCGGCATAGATCGCATGGCGGGCGACCAGGTTGTCTTCCCGCTCGGCGATCGCCAGGCGCGGGCGCACATCGAACGACAGTCCCTCGCACGCGAGCCGCGCCTCGACCGCCGCGCCGGCCGCCTTCAGCCGTGCCTCGCGCCGCTCGCTCTCCTCCAGCCAGATCTGTGCGTAGCCTTGGCCGCCGTAGCCGTAGAACGGCAGCGGCGGCACCTCGCCGACCACCAGCACCGACAGATGCGCGTCGAGCGCGCGGGCCAGCCCGACCGCCGGCGCAAGCTCCAGCGTATCGGCCGCGGCGCCGTCGACGACGGCAAGCAGTGTCTTGAACGACATGGGGTCCTCCTCCGCCCGCGCGGGGCGCGATCTCCGAAGCCTCGGCCGCGCGCAACGCGCCTTTGCACCCTTCTACCTCATTGCGCCGGCGCGGGGATATCCTTCCGCCGCCAGGTGACGTGGCAGAAGCAGGCGCTGTCCTTCTCGCCGCGCACGCCCTCCACCCGCGCCGTCTCCTGCCACACGTCCCGGTCGATGGCCGGAAAGCGCGTGTCGCCCTCCGGCCGCGCGCGCACCTCGGTGATCTCCAGCCGGTCGGCGAGTGCCATCGCCTCGGCATAGATCTGCCCGCCGCCCATGACGACGATCTCGTCGGCGCCGAGATCTGCGGCCAGGTCCGCCGCCCGCGCCAGCGCGTCCGCAAGCGAGCCAGCCACCTCGACGCCCTCGGGCGCATAGGCGGGCTGGCGCGAGATGACGATATTCGGGCGTCCCGGCAGCGGCCGGCCGAGCGATTCGAACGTCTTGCGGCCCATCACCACCGGCTTTCCAAGCGTGATCGTCTTGAAGTGCCTGAGGTCCGACGGCAGGTGCCAGGGCATGTCGTTGTCCGCCCCGATCACGCCGTTCTCGGCAACGGCGGCGACGATGACGATCTGCGGGCGGAGGCGGGCGGAACTGGACGCCAAGGCAGGGACCTCGCGAGGCTGGACGGGAACGCGCGGGCGCTTCCGCACGCAAGCCCGGACCTTAGGGGATCGCCCGCCGCCGGTGTAGTCCGAGGCTGCACAAATCGGTGGACGCGGCAGCCCGGCTCGCCCTGCCGACCGCCGTGGCGGCTCCGGCATTTTTCAGTAGGTCGTTGCGGCACATTCCCTTTTCCTGAAACCTGCGTGAGCTTGGAACTGGACAACGTCCGGCGCAGGTGCTTTTTTCCGGCTTCGACCTGCGCGGCGACTTGCGCGGCGCAGGAACCGAAACGACAAGAACCCCGCATACTTGGGAGGTAAGTTTCATGGATAGACGCTCGTTCATCAGGACATCCGCGGCGCTCGGTGCCGGCGCCGCGACCGCGGCCCTCGCCGCTCCGGCGATTGCCCAGGACAAGATCACCTGGCGCATGGTCACCACCTGGCCGAAGAACTTCCCCGGCCTCGGCGTCGGTGCCCAGCGCCTCGCCGACCGCATCACCGCCGCCTCCGGCGGCCGCCTGACCATCCAGGTCTATTCGGCCGGCGAACTGGTGCCGCCGCTGCAGTCGCTCGATGCCGTCATCGGCGGCTCGGCGGAAATGTCGCATGGCGCCGCCTATTACTGGCAGAACAAGAGCGCCGCGCTGTCCTTCTTCACTGGTGTACCCTACGGCATGACCTCGCGCGAGCTCGCCGCCTGGGTGCGCTACATGGGCGGCCAGGAGATCTGGGATGAGATCTACGACCAGTTCGGCGTGCAGGGCTTCCTGTCCGGCGACACCGGCACCCAGGCCGGCGGCTGGTTCCGCAACGAACTGACCGGCCTCGACTCCGTCAAGGGCATCCGCTTCCGCACCCCCGGCCTCGGCGGTCGCGTGTGGGAAAAGCTCGGCGCCACGGTGACCAACATGGCCGCTGGCGAGATCTTCCAGGCCCTGCAGTCGGGCGCGCTGGACGCGGCCGAGTTCGTCGGCCCCTACAACGACCTCGCCCTCGGCTTCTACCAGGTCGCGAAGAACTACTACTTCCCGAGCTTCGTCGAGCCGGGTCTGGCGACCGAACTGGTCGTCGACAAGGCCAAGTACCAGGCGCTGCCGGCCGACCTGCAGGCGCTCGTGCGCGACGTCTGCCAGGCCGAGTACGACCAGGTCGCCTCTGACTTCTACGCCAACGACCCGCGTGCTCTGCAGACCCTGGTCAACGACCACGGCGTCAATGTCCGCGAGTTCCCCGAGGAGATCCTGGAGGCCGGCGCCAAGGCCGCCATGGAAATCATGGCCGAGTTGCGCGACTCCGGCGATGCGCTGACCAAGAAGACCACGGAAAGCTTCATCGCCGCGCTCAACATCGTCCGCACCCGCTCGGAAAAGACCGACGGCGCCTTCGTCACCGCGCGCGAGAAGTACTTCAAGATCTGACCTTTCGTCGGACGCGAAACGAAAAGCCCGGGCGCAAGCCCGGGCTTAGCGTGTCGACACACCCGCAACCTCTCCGGTGTCATTCCGGCCAAGCGTGAGCTGCGAGCCGGAACCGGAGAGCCACGATGTCGATGATGTCGATGGTCTCGATAAAGCAGACCGAGAGGCCCCGGCTCGCCGATCCCGCATCCGCGCTTCGCTGCGTGCGGGATAACGTGTTTGGAGACGTGTCAGCAGTCTGAAGCCCGGCGCATGCGCCGGGCTTTTTCGTCCAGTCGATTGGTTCGCCCGCTCACAGCACCTTGGGCAGCCAGGTGACGATCTGCGGGAACGCGAACAGCAACCCGATCGCGACCAGTTGCAGCAGCACGAACGGGATCACGCCCTTGTAGATCGCCAGCGTCGACAGGCTGGCCGGGGCGACGCCGCGCAGGTAGAACAGCGCGAAGCCGAACGGCGGCGTCAGGAACGATGTCTGCAGGTTGACGCCGACCAGCACGCCGAGCCACACCGGATCGACGTCGAGCGCCAGCAGGATCGGCGCGGTGATCGGGATCACGATGAAGATGATCTCGAACGTGTCCAGGATGAAGCCGAGCAGGAACATGATCAGCATGACCAGTGCCACCGCGGTCAGCGTGCCGCCCGGCAGGCTGGACAGGAACTCGTGCACCAGGTTGTCGCCGCCCATCAGGCGGAACACGATCGAGAACACCGAGGCGCCGAACAGGATGATGAACACCATCGAGGTGATCGTCGCCGTCGCGATCACCGTCTCGCGCAGGATCGCATAGGTGAGCCGCCAGCGCAGCGCGGCCAGCACGATCGCGCCGACCGCGCCGACCGAGGCGGCTTCCGTCGGCGTGGCGATGCCGCCGAGGATGGAGCCGAGCACCGAGACGATCAGCAGCAGCGGCGGCACCAGCGCGACGGCGACCTCCTTCCACAGCCCCGCCTTCTCCGCCTCCGGCACCGGCGTCGCCGGGCAGGACGCCGGGTCGGTGACCGCCTTGAACAGGGTCCACAGCGTGTAGAGGCCGACCAGCATCAGGCCCGGCAGAAGCGCGCCGGCGAACAGGTCGCCGACCGACACCGGCACGGGGGCGAAATTGCCCTTGGCCATCTGCACCTGCGAGTTGATGCCCGACAGCATGTCGCCCATGAAGATCAGCACCGTCGACGGCGGGATGATCTGGCCGAGCGTGCCGGAGGCGCAGATCACGCCGGACGCCAGTTTGGGGTCGTAGCCGGCACGCAGCATCGCCGGCAGCGAGATCAGGCCCATCGTGACCACCGTCGCGCCGACCACGCCGGTCGAGGCCGCCAGCATCGCGCCGACCACGATCACCGACAGGCCGAGACCGCCGCGCATGTTGCCGAACAGCTTGCCCATGGTCAGCAGCAACTGCTCGGCGATCTTGGACCGCTCCAGCATCACGCCCATGAAGATGAACAGCGGCACCGCCACCAGCACCTCGTTGGTCATGAAGCCGATGTAGCGGTTGGGCAGGCTGCCCAGGTTCGACGGGTCGAACACGCCGAACCACATGCCGACGAGACCGAACAACAGCGACACGCCGGCGAGCGTGAAGGCCACCGGAAAGCCCAGAATCAGGAAGGCAATGATGCCGAAGAACATGAGCCCCGACAGGAGCTCGCCGATCAGGACGGGATCCATCAGCGTGCAGCCTCCGCCAGGTCATCCGCCTTGCGGCCGTATCGCATCGCCGCCGGCACCAGGTCCTGCCGCCCGCCGAGCACCAGTACCGAACGCAGCAGCATGGCCACCCCCTGCAGTGCGACCAGCACCGCGAAACCGATGATGAAGGACTTCAGGATGAACAGCCCGGGCATGCCGCCGACATTCGCCGACGCCTCGTAGTAACCCCAGGCCCGGGTCACGAACGGCATCGAGTAGCGATAGACGATCCAGGTGAAGGGCAGCAGGAAGACGACCACGCCGATCGCGTCGATCACCGCCTTCTGCCGGTCGCTGGCCGGACGGTAGAAGATGTCGACCCGCACATGGTCGTCGCGCAGCAGCGCGAAGCCGGCGACGGCGGTGAACATCGCGCCGTTCAGCCAGATGTAGAGGTCCTGCATCCAAACGAAACTGGTCGCGAAGGCGTAGCGCAGCACCACCACCGTGAAGCACACCAGCACGATGCCGAGCGCCAGCCAGGAAAAGATCCGCCCCAGCAAGTTGTTGATCCCGCTTATGAGGCGGATGATCGCCGCGATCAGGGTCATCACGCGCCTGGTCCCCTTGTCGGTCAAATGTGCGCCGGACATGGCACAAACAGAGCGGTCCCGGCAACCGATTCCTGTCCGCCCGGTCGACAAAACGCAAGGCGACCGTCGATCCGGCCCCGCCCAAAGGTGCATGCGCCCCCTTCGCCGCCCTCACACCGCGATCGGCGCCTTGATGTGCGGATGGGGATCGTAGCCCGACAGCGTGAAGTCCTCGTAGGTGAAGGCGAACAGGTCGGTGACCGCCGGATTGAGCGTCATGGTCGGCAGCGGTCTGGCGGGTTTGGCCTGCCGGCGCGATCATAGGTGACGGGCGACATCCATCCTCTGGTGCAGGACCCGGATCACGACCAGGGCCTCTTCCGTGAGGCGGTAGAAGAGCAGATGGGCTCCGAAAGCAGCCTTGAAATATCCGGGTCGAACATCATCGACGGACCGCCCGGAAAGCGTCCCGGATGCCAGACCCGCGCAAGTCGCCTGCATGTCGCGGAAATATCGGATCGCCTGCGCTTCGCCCCATTGCCCGAGAGTATAAGCCCAGATGGCATCGAGATCCGCTTCCGCTGCCGGCGAGAACTGGATCCGCCGCATACCTAGTCGCTCGTCTTGTGGGCGAGAAATGTGTCGAAATCGAAATCCTTCGGCTCGCCGGACGCTTCGCCGGCCTCCAGGGCTGCCCTGAGGGCGTCCATCCGTGTTTCGTGCTCTTCAAGCAGGCGCAGTCCCGCCCGCACCACGTCGCTCGCGCTGCCGTAGCGCCCGGTCTTGACCCTTTGATCGACGAAATCGGCGAAATGATCGCCTAGGGAAATCGAGGTGTTGCGCGCCATTGTGCTCTCCGTCTGAAGGCAGAATACCAAATTTTGGTAAAACCGGAAGGCCAGCCGTCGATGGCACTGCTCGCGCTGGTCAGGTCGCGGCTTGTGCGCCGCAATTGGAACTCGGTAACGCCGCGCACGCGGACCGGTCGGTGAGACGCAGGGGAGCAGTCGTCCGGCCCCGACCAAAAAGGTCATGCGCCTCCCTTCGCCGCCCTCACACCGCGATCGGCGCCTTGATGTGCGGATGGGGATCGTAGCCCGACAGCGTGAAGTCCTCGTAGGTGAAGGCGAACAGGTCGGTGACCGCCGGATTGAGCGTCATGGTCGGCAGCGGTCGCGGTTCGCGCGTCAGCTGTTCGCGCGCTTGGGCAAAATGGTTGGCGTAGAGATGCGCGTCGCCGAAGGTATGCACGAAATGGCCCGGCTTCAGGCCGGTGACCTGCGCCACCATCATGGTCAGGAGCGCGTAGGAGGCGATGTTGAACGGCACGCCGAGGAACACGTCGGCCGAGCGCTGGTAGAGCTGGCACGACAGCCGCCCCTCCGCGACGTAGAACTGGAACAGCGCGTGGCAGGGCGGCAGCGCCATGGCGTCGACCAGTGCCGGGTTCCAGGCCGAGACGATCAGCCGGCGGCTTTCCGGCGTCTCGCGGATCATCCGGAGCACGGTCGCGATCTGGTCGATGGTCCGCCCGCCATCTTCGGGCGTCGGGGCCGGCCAGGAGCGCCACTGCGCGCCATAGACCGGGCCGAGTTCGCCATGCTCGTCGGCCCAGTCGTCCCAGATCTTCACGCCGTGCCGGTTGAGATAGCCGATGTTGGTGTCGCCGGCGAGGAACCACAGCAGTTCGTGGATGATCGACTTGAGGTGCAGCTTCTTGGTCGTCACCAGCGGGAAGCCCGCGGCGAGGTCGAAGCGCATCTGGTGGCCGAAGATCGAGCGCGTGCCGGTGCCGGTGCGGTCGCCGCGGTCGGTGCCCTCGTCGAGGATCTTCTGCATGAGGTCGAGATACTGCTGCACAACGTCGTCCCGTTCGCTGGTGGTCGATGATGCCCGGTCGGGATGGCCGGTCGGGATCCGTGACCCGTCTGGGCGGACAGGATGCCGATTCCACTCGCCCCCCGCCAGCCGTCCGGACGGTCTTTCCACCGTTGCCGGCCCGCCTGCCGGCATCCGCTCCATGAGCGCAGCGCGTCGGCAGGCTACCGGCACAAGGCCGGCAGATCTCCGGCAGGAGGCCGGAGGGATGCCGGAGGGATGTCGGAGGGATGCCGGAGGGCTTCGGGAGAGAAGTGGGACGGCCCGATTTGCCCCTTTGCAAAGCCCGACCGAACTCCTATATTCGTCCTGCCGGCTTGCCGGCTACGGCGATAAATGGTCAGTGGAATAAGCCTTTCGGACCCGGGGGCGGTACCCGGCGCCTCCACCCAAGCCCATGAAAAACTCTTTGATTTCATGGGCTTTGGCGGGGGCGAAACAGGATCGACGAGGGTGTAAAGACTGCGCTTTCGCTCGGCATGGTACCACCGATATCGGGCCATCCTTATAGTTGCCAACGACAACTATGCTTCGGACGTCGCTCTCGCCGCGTAATGCGGTGCGGGTAGTCCACCAAAGTCCTTCCGGGTAGCACCGGCAGGCGGGGTCCGGAGGCACCTGGCAACAGAAGCCTCCACCTTATCCCTGCGGGGACCGGGACGCGCGGGACGCCAAGCCGCTTTGGGGTCTTTTCTTTTTCGCTCCCACGGGCCAAGGTGCGTTCGGGTTATCCTCGATTGATTCCGCCGGAACACGACCATGGCCGAAGACCTTCTGCGATACGACATCCTCGTCCAGGACGCCCTGCGCGGCGCGGTGAAGAAGATCCTCGCCGAAGTCGCCCGCACCGGTCTGCCCGGCGATCACCATTTCTACATTGCCTTCGACACGACCGCCCCCGGCGTGCGCATCTCGTCGCGCATCAGGGAGCGCTATCCCTCTGAAATGACGATCGTTTTGCAGCACCAGTTCTGGGATCTGGCGATCGGCGAACACGCCTTCGAGGTCGGCCTGTCGTTCGGCGGCGTGCCGGAAAAGCTGCTCATCCCCTTCAGCGCCATCAAGGGTTTCTTCGACCCGTCGGTCCAGTTCGCACTCGAATTCGAGCCCGGCAAGACCGCCGAAGAACTGCCCGAAGACCTGCTCGAGGCGGTCGGCGAACTGGCCGACGTCGAGGCGTCGGCCGCCCGCGACCTTGTCAGGGACGCGGACAAGGCTCCCGCCGCCAACAAGACGCCGCGCAAGTCCAAGCGCGACGCCGCGCCCACCAAGGCGGACGTTGCGAAAGGCGAAAAGGAAGCCACGCCAAAGGCTTCGGAGGCTGGCGGCGAAGTCGTCTCGCTCGACGCGTTCCGCAAGAAGACCTGACGGCAGGGCCAGGAGAGCGGATCATGGGCGCGGATATCGTCAATCTCCGCCAGGCGCGCAAGCAGCGCAACCGCAGGGCCCGGGAGGTCGCTGCGGAGGAAAACCGCCGCCTCCACGGCCGCCCCAAGGCCGATCGCAAGCTCGACGAGGCGCTCGCGGACAAGGCCCGCAAGAGCCTCGACGGCCACAGGCGCGAGGACGATCCATCCCGTTCCTCGACATGAGCCTGGTCAAGCGCTCGCTCACGCTGAAAGGCCACAGAACCAGCCTGGCGTTGGAGCCTGAGTTCTGGCAAGTCCTTGATGAAACTGCACGATCCCGCAAGGCATCGCTCGCCAGCGTCGTCGATGCGATCGATGGCGAGCGCCCGCCCGAGCAGGCCCTGTCCTCGGCCGTGCGCGTCTGGGTCATCCGCACCCTGCGCCGGGCCGCCCGGACCTGAGGGCGCGCAACCGCGCCAGGCCTCATTCGGCCGGAAAGGTCACCACCACGCCGTTCGGCATGGTCACGAACCGCGGCGCCTTGTTCTGCAGTGGCGGTGTACGTACATCCGGCCTTCGCCCACCGGCCTGCTGCGGCGGCGCCGGGCTGCGCAGATCCTGCGGCGGCCCGACCGCCGTCGCGCTCCCATCGGCGGCGGTACCGACCGGCGCGCGCTCGTCCACGACGACACCGGGCTCGAGCGGCGGCAGGGACGACCCATTCTGCGCAGGCTCGAGGCTGCCGGTCTGCTCCTCGATCAACTGGCGGATGCGATCCTCGAACGAGGGCTCGCGCGCCCGCGGTGCGTCTCCGGGAGCCTCTGGCTCCGCCGGAACCGGCGCGGCTCCGGGTTCCTCTCCAGCCGATGGATGGGTGCCGGCGTCCGCCGGGACGGCATCCTGCTGCCCGGGTGCATCCTCCGGCTGGACACCGCCTGGCACAGGTGCCCCGGCGGAGCCGTCGTCTCCGGCAGCATCGCCGGCGTCCTGGGGCTTTCGGGCCTCCTCGGCATCGCGCTGCCGCAAAGCCGCAACCTCGCGCAGGCGCTTGAGCTCACGCACCAGTCGGTCCCGTTCCAGGATTTCCGCCTGCAGCTTCTCGACCCGCTCGACCTCCTGCTCGAAGGCCCGCAAGGTCAGATACGCAGTGAAGGGCGTGATGTCGATGCGCCGCGCGGGCGCGTCGATCGGCCCCGAAAACAGGATCGCCACCTGAGGTTCGGCGCCGGCTACGGTGTCGGTACCCGGATCGACCCGCAGGGACAGATCGCTTTCCAGGGTCCAGTCGTTGAGGTTGATCTGGGCCGATCCGAACAACGCCGCGTCTCGAGAGTCGAGCGTGACATTCCGCGCTCCGAGCCGTCCAGCCACCAGGCTCAACGCTGCGTCCAGGCTTTGGAAGGGCAGCGTACCGACGTCCAGATGGCTGGCGAACACGTCGCGGATCCGGTCGTCCTGAAGCTCGAGTCCGGCGTCAGCGGCCCGGATAACCAGGGCGAACGCCTCCGGGTTGAGACCGCGGATGGCGCCGTCGCGCACGGCAACCGTCCCCCCGCCGGACAGGCCGGACACCATGGCCGAAATCGACCGGCCGGAGGTCTGGAACTCGACGAAGGCATCCATGTCGCCGGTCGCGACCGGCCGGCCGCTCCGCGCCCACGCAAGCTCCTCCAGCCTCGCGCCGGTCAGCTTGATCGTGCCCGACAGGCCGGCTTCGCCTCCCGCCCGGGTCAGCGCCGCCTGGGCTGCCAGGACACCCCCGGCATAGCGGCCGCGCAACGTGTCGAACCGCAGCAGACCCGGTCGCAAACGCACCCGGCCAGTGACGGACTCAAGCCGGGTCGCCTCATCGACGACAAGCTGTCCGGCCTCAAGGTCGATGGTCAGGTCGATCGTTTCCAGCAACGGTGCGCCGAAGGGAGCGACCGGCCATGCCCCCCTGGTATCGCCTGCCGAAGCCCATTGATCTGCGCCGAGAAGGACTTCGGACAGGTCGCGCATATCCAGGGACGAGACCGCCATGGCGCCGTCAAGCCGCCGCGTTCCGGTCGCTGGGGAAATGGCGAGATCGCCGGTCAACGTCCCCGACACGTCGGCCTCCGCGATCCTGCCGGAAAGGTCGGTCATGCGGACCTGCGTCCCCTCCCCCTCGATGTCGAACCGCACGGCAGCACCGATGTCGCCCGACAGGACAGGAAGCACATGCCCACCCAGCAGGGCGAAGGGCGCGAGATCCGCGGCTTCCGCATCGACCGAAGCGCGATAGCGCAAGGGCTTTCCGTCGGGCAGGAAAAGCTCGCCCTCGGCGCCGAGGCGTCCGCCGCCGGCTTCGGCGCTTAGATGCAGGGTCAGTCCGTCGCCGGCACGACCCGTCAGCGTGACCGCAAGGGATCCCGGCCCCAGATCCGCGGCCGGCATCACCTCGAAGCCCAGTTGCCGCAGGATCTGCGCAGCGTCCTCGCCGTCGACCGAAAGTGTCGATCCGATGTCCGCCTCGCGCCAGGCGTCGACACGTCCCGCAAGTTCGGCTTCCCAGGCGAGTGCGACGCCGCCTGCCTCGCCGCTGAGGGTGATCGCGCCCGTGCTGGTATCGCCGGTTGCCGACGCCTGGAAGCGGGCTTCCAGGGTGGCCGGAACGAGATGGTCGGCAGCGCTCGCGAACCGCTTGGCCAGCACGCTGTCGGGATAGGCCGTTTCCAGCAGAGTCGCCACACCCTGGAGGGAGTCCGCGGTCAACGATGCGGTCAACGTTCCCGACGGTGCGGCGAAGGGATCATCGATGGCGCCGCGCGCCGCGATCTGCGCGCCGGCGAAATCCTCGGCCGACAGGTTCTCGATCCGCAATCTTTCCTCAGAAAGCGCCGCCTCCAGCGCTACCTGCCGGCCTTCCACGCCCCGGACCGTCATTTCCCGGGCGAGAATCCGCAAGGAGACGTCCAGGCTCGCCAAATCGAGTCCGAAGGCGCCTGAAGGGTCGCCGAACAGGGCCGAGAACATCTCGATCTGGTCGAGATCCAGGCGATTGGCCTCCAGGCTGAGCTCCGCCACCGAGCGACCGCTGCGATTTTTCTGGTAGGTGACCGAACCGGCCCCCTTCTCCCCGGCAAGATCGAAGTTCATTTCGCTGAACGCGAAACCGTCCGGGACGAGTGTCAGCCGGCCGTCCAGACGCACCGGCGCAACCGCCTGTGCCGCCTTGGCCTCGTGCCGCCACCAAGACAGGAACGCTCCCGGCTGGTCGGAGGACAGGGACACGGTCCCGGTGTAGGTCAGCCCCGGATCAAGGGCGAGATCGCCCTGCGTCGCGATCACCGTCCGTCCAGGAAGGCGCGCCGCCGCGCGTGCGACACGCCAGCCCGCGACCGCCGTCTCGAGGTCGAGGCGAACGCTCTGGACGATGCCGCCGCCGATCACGACCGCCGGGACATCGAACGAAATGACCCCTGGCACCGACGGGATCGCGATCGCCCCGAGGCCGGCGAGCAGCTGCCCCCCGGCCTGTCCGAGCGATACCGGCTCCTGCGGTCCCTTGCCGTAGATGCGGTCCAGATCGATCTGCTTGGCGCTCGCGCGGATCTCGAAGCGCCGCGCTCCGATCAAATCTGCGTGCCCCTGCCCGCTCAGCGTCACAAGCCGGTCTTCCGGTCCGTAGCGGAACTCAAAGGCCGGGAAGGAAAGCCGCGAAATGCCCAGTTCGACCTCGCCTTCGGCACGCCAGGCGATATCGGGCTCCGTAGCCGCCGTCACCGATGCGACGGAGAACCTGCCGGTAAAGGCCGGTGCCCCGGCCTCCTGCGACAGGTTTCCGTCGATCGTCAGTTCCATCGGCGTCGTCGACGGAACGACGTCCGCTTTCACACGGATCTTGCCGTCCGCAAGCCGTTCTCCGGTCGCCACGCGCAGCGAATAGGGTTTCTGAAGATGACTGACGGTACCATCGATCTTGTAGGGACCGTTCAGGGAGCGGGCGCTGATCAGCAGATTGGCCTTTTCCAGCCGGTGCACGGAGCCATCGCGTGCGTCGACGAGCGCGACGATGCCGTCATCGATCTCGATGTGCTCGAACATGACGGTCTTCGGATCGCGACCGGACAAGACGTCGGAGGCGGACCGGGAGGTCAGCCAGTCGAGACGCCCCGCCTCGTCCAGGGAAAGCCTCAGATGCGGCCGTTCCAAGCGCATCTCGGTGACCTGGATTTCCCCTTTCAGCAGGGGCGGCAGTTCGACGCGCATTTCGAAGCGGGATACGACCAGCAGCGGGTCCTCCGCTTCGCCGACGCGAACATCGGTGAAGGTCACTGTGGGCGCCGGAAGAAGGCTGATGTCGGCCTTGCCGAGAACGGTCACCCTGTGCCCGAGCGCCTCCTGCGCATAGCGCTCGAAGGTGGAACGATAGGCTGTCCAGTCGACAAACAAGGGACCGACAAGCGCTGCGACCAGCGCCAGGATGACAGCCACGCCCGCTGAGATATAGACCGAATTCAGCGTCTATCTCCTTTCCGGTCCCGCCCCCTCATGCGCCCGGACTGCATTTGGTTGGCTTTGCCCCCCGGTTTCAAGAGGTTTCTCATGAAGCCGGCACGATCTTGCCCGGGTTCATGATGTTGTCGGGATCCAGCGCCGTCTTGATCGCCCGCATGACCGACAGGGCCTCGCCGTGCTCGCGCTTGAGATATTTCATCTTGCCCTGCCCGACGCCATGTTCTCCGGTGCACGTGCCCTCCATGTCGATCGCGCGCCAGTTCAGCCGTTCGATGAAGGCTTCGGCGGTTGCCTTTTCCTCGGCGTTGTCCGGATCCACCAGGATCGAGACATGGAAATTGCCGTCACCGACATGGCCGACCATCGGAGCGATCAGGCCCGTCGCCTCGATGTCCCGGCGGGTTTCCTCCACGCATTCGGCAAGCCGCGAGATCGGCACGCAGACGTCGGTCGCGACCGCCTTTGACCCCGGACGCAGGCCGAGCACCGCCCAGTAGGCATCGTGCCGGGCCTGCCACAGTTTCGTGCGGTCCTCGGCCTTGTCCGTCCACACGAATTCGCCGCCGCCGCAATCCGCAGCGATGGCACTGAACAGTTCCGATTGTTCCCGCACACCGGCAGTGGTGCCGTGAAACTCCAGGAACAGCGTCGGCGTTTCCTGCAGGTCGAGTTTGGAATAGGCGTTGCAGGCCTTGACCTGGAGCGTGTCGGCAAGTTCCATGCGCGCCACCGGAATGCCGCTCTGGATGGTCAGGATCACCGCGTTGCAGGCGCTTTCCACATCCGGGAACGGACACACGCCGCCCGCGATCGCTTCCGGAATGCCGTGCAGCTTCAGCGTCAGTTCGGTGATGATGCCGAGCGTGCCTTCCGAGCCTACCAGCAGCCGGGTCAGATCGTAGCCGGCCGACGACTTCTTGGCACGCGTGCCGGTATGCACGACCGAGCCATCCGCCATGACCGCGGTCAGCGCCAGGACGTTGTCCTTCATGGTGCCGTAGCGGACCGCATTGGTGCCCGAAGCCCTGGTCGCCGCCATGCCGCCGACGCTGGCATCGGCCCCCGGGTCGATCGGGAAGAACAGGCCCGTGTCGCGCAGGAATTCGTTGAGCTGCTTGCGGGTGATGCCAGGCTGGACGACGCAGTCGAGGTCTTCGGCATGCACCTTGAGCACCCGGTTCATCCGCGACACGTCGATCGAGATGCCTCCGGCCGGCGCGTTGACATGGCCTTCGAGCGACGAACCGGTCCCGAACGGAATGATCGGCACCTTGTGCTGTGCACAGATCCGGACGATCTCGACCACCTCCTCCGTGCTGTCGGCGAAGACCACGCCGTCGGGGGCCTGATTCGGCAGCCAGGTGGTCGTGTGGCCATGCTGTTCGCGGATCGCGCGGGAGCTTGCGAAACGCTCGCCGAACCGCTGGGCCAGGATGCCGACGGCAACCTCGATGCCCGGTTCGTTCCTGGTCAGGTGCATGTGAAGGGCCGCAGGCGACATCGGCAAAATCCCTTTTTCGTCTCGTGGTTCGAGCAGGTTTCATCCCTGCCGGCACCGTAGCAAATCCCTACGCCGCGCCAAAGGCTTCTCATTCGCCCGGCCTGATGCAAAGATTGCCGACGACCGTGTCGAGACCGTCAAAGGAGCAGCCGGAACATGCGTCAGGAACCGTACGAGGCGCCCTTCCGCAGCACGGTCATGACCGTGAAACCGGATTGGATCGACTACAACGGCCACCTCAACATGGCCTATTACAACGTCCTGTTCGACACCGCCGTCGATCAGGCCTTCCTGGCGATCGGGCTCGGTCCGGACTATGTCAGGACCCGCGGCGCGTCCTATTTCACCGCCGAGGCGCACGTCTGCTACCTGCGCGAACTGCATGAGGGCGACCCTGTGGTGGCGAGCGTCCAGGTGCTCGACTGGGACGACAAGCGGCTGCATGTGTTCCAGGAACTGTGCCACGCCGACGACGGCTTCCTGTCGGCCACCTCCGAGCAGTTGCTGCTGCATGTCGACATGACAGCGCGAAAGGTCGCGCCCTGGCCCGACGACATCCGTGCGGCGCTGGCGGCGATGGCCGCCCATCACGCCGTTCTCGACCGACCCCGGCGGGCCGGGCGCAGCATCGGCATCGCGCGCAAGGCGTGACGGCACCGCCTGGACCTCTATTTCCCTTGGAGAACCCCGAATTGGCGCCCGGCGGCTCTTCGATGGCCGGCCATTCCGTGCGTTAGTGACTGGGATTCCCTGCCTGAAGTTCCAACCGCCGACGACTGCCGATGCGCATCATCCTCGCCACCGCCCTCCAGTTGCCGAAGATCGTGAAAAGCTGGATCGCGCCGAACCTGAAGATGTTCGCCGCCGCCCGCCTGCCGGTCGTCTGGGCACTGTCCCTTGTCATTGGCTTGCTCGTCGCCGTTGCTGCGGTTGCGTTTCGAACCGCCATCGGTCTCGTCCAATTGCCGTGGCTCGGCACCATGTCGGAGCAGGTGGCAAGCGCGGCAGGCGCAATCCCGTGGTGGGTCATTCTGCTGGCGCCTGCGACCGGCGGCCTGATCGTCGGCCTGATGCTGGAAAAGCTCCAGGCCAAGCAGCGCGTCGGCGGCGTTGCCGACGTCATCGAGGCGCGCGCCCAGGGCGGTCGCGGACTGCCGTTCTGGCCCGGCATGTCGTCGGCGGCGATCACCGTCCTGTCGCTCGGCAGCGGCGCAAGCGCCGGCCGAGAAGGCCCCATGGTGCATCTCGGCGCGACCATCGGCGCCGCGCTGTGCCAGACTTTCCGGCTGCCCGACTCGGCCCGCCGGACGCTGCTCGCATGCGGCGTCGCCAGCGCCGTGTCGGCCTCCTTCAACGCGCCTATCGCCGGCGCCCTGTTCGCCCACGAGGTCGTCCTCGGCCACTATGCCCTGTCCGCCTTCGTGCCGATCGTGATCGCCTCGGCGGCCGGCACGCTGCTGTCGCGGCTGTGGTTCGGCGACACCGCCGCCTTCATCATCCCGGACTACCAGATCACCTCCTATTGGGAGTTCCCGGCCTTCGCCCTGCTCGGCATCACCTGTGCGGCCGTTGCCATCCTGTTCCAGTTCGCCCTGATCGGATCGGACTGGATCGCGCGCAACATCTCCATGCCGCTGTGGTTCCGTCCGGTCCTCGGCGGGCTCGCCGTCGGCGCCATCGGCATCGCTTTCCCGGAAGTGCTCGGCGTCGGCTACGAGGCGACCGACGCGGCGCTCAAACAGCAGCTGTCGATCTCCATCATGCTGGCCCTGCTCGTCGCCAAGACACTCGCCACGGCCATCACGCTCGCCTCCCGCTTCGGCGGCGGCATCTTCTCGCCGTCCGTCTACCTTGGCGCCATGACCGGCGGCGCCTTCGGCCTGATCGCCGCCTCGGCCTTCCCCGACATGGCCTCCAGCCACGGCCTCTATGCCATCCTGGGCATGGGGGCGGTGACAGCGGCGGTGATCGGAGCTCCGATTTCGACGACGATGATCGTGTTCGAACTGACCGGCGGCTACGCGCTGTCGATCGCCCTGCTCCTGTGCGTGTCGATCGCCACCGGCATCACCCAGGCGATCCATGGCCGTTCGTTCTTCCACTGGCAGCTGGAGATGCGTGGCGTGGTCCTGCAGGACGGCGCGCACCGCTACCTGATCCGCACCGTCCACGTCGAGGATTTCATGCAGCGGCTGGACATGCCGGAGGCGCTAGAAGTCCCTGAGCCCGGCCACAAGCCGGTCGTGCTCTACACCACGGACACGCTCGAGACGGCGCTGCGAACCTTCGACGAGAGCGGAGCGACGCGCCTGCCCGTCGTCCTGCGCGCGGATCCGGCGCGCGTCGTCGGCCATGCCCATCATGTTCGTGCCCTGAGCTACTTCAACTCCGCGCTGATCAAGGCTGCGGAAGAGGAGCACCGCTGAACCGACCGTCATTGCCAGCGGCGCGGCGGATCGAGCGGCCTCACCTTGCCGACACCGGGCTGACCCGTCGGCCGGCCGGTGCGCATCTTCCAGGCGTTGATGGCATCGTGGATCTCCGCCTGCCGCCAGCGCAGTCCGGGCAGGGAGAAGGGATCCAGTCCCGGCCAGGGAAGGAACGGGTTGCGCCGCAAGGAGCCGTAAATGCCAAGCCGGATCGTCGGCCTGGTGCTCACGCCACGGGCATGAAAGCCGTGGGTGTCTGCGACCACCAGCGTGTTGGCCGGGACGGCAACCTTGACCGGCTCCCGGTACCCGAGATCGGCCAGTTCCTCGTCGGAAATGCGGAACGAGCCGAGCGCATGCATCGATCGTCCCTCCGTCGAGGCCGCAATCGCCTTGGCGCGCTCCCAGGCCAGCCGCTGCGGCGTCATGCGGTGGGATCCGGGCACATAGGTGAAGGGTCCGCCGTCCTCGGCGACATCCGTCAGGAAGTACCAGCACTTGGATGTCGGCTGGAACGTGTCGGAGTGGAACACCGTCTGCGGATCACGCTCGCCGCGGTCGGGTTCGGCAAAAACCGTGTGCAGGAAGGTGATTGGATCGGCGTTCCAGGAACCGACGTAGCGCAGCAGGCCCTGGAACAGAGGGCCGGTGACCAGCGCGCCGAACTCCGGCAGGTCGCGCAGCATCTTCCGGGTGATCGGGGTGAAGCGCGTTACCGTATGGCCCTGAAGCATCTCCTGAGCAGAGAACTCGTTATCCTCGACCTCGTGCTTCAGCCGCTCGAAGTCCTCGGGCGGCAGGACGTCGCGGACGATCACATAGCCGTCGCGCGCATAGGCTTCGGCATGCTCGGCGGAAACCATGCGCTTGAGGAGGCTGCGGCGGAAGTCGGCCATCCGCTCGGCCAGCAGCAGCCGTTTCTCATGCAGCCCGTGCTCGTTCAGCCAGCGGCTGCCGATGATCGGGTTGTCCACGAACGACTTCGCTCCGGTGGCCAGTTCGAAAGCCCAGAGCGGCGATTTCAGAAAATCCATTGCGCGCATGGCCGAGACCCCATCGATGTGCGTGCCCGCAATTAATCATCATGGGGAGCACCGGGCAAGACGGCCCAGCGATGTCAGATCGGTTGCGTTGCGACCTCGAGCCAGCGACCTGCCTCCTCGTCGAGGAGCGGTCCGACGGTGGTCAACACCCGCCGGTGATAGGCATTCAGCCAGGCGCGCTCTTCCCCGGTCAGCAAGCTGGCGTCGACCAGCCGCGTGTCGATCGGCGCGAGCGTCAGGGTCTCGAAGCCGAGCATCGGGCGTTCGCCGCCGTCGACCTCGAAGGGGCCGGTCACAACCTCCAGGTTCTCGATGCGGATGCCGTAGCGTCCGGCCGGATAGTAGCCGGGCTCGTTGGACAGGATCATCCCCGGCTTGAGCGGGACGGTGCCAGTCTTGGCGATCCGCTGCGGCCCTTCGTGCACCGACAGGTAGACGCCGACGCCGTGACCGGTGCCGTGATCGAAGTCCAAGCCGGCCTTCCATAACGCGATCCGCGCCAGCGTGTCGAGTTGGGCACCGGTCGTCCCGACGGGGAAACGCGCCGTCGCGATGGCGATATGCCCCTTGAGCACCAGGGTGAAATGGCGCTTCATCTCGTCGCTCATCGGCCCGACAGCGAGGGTCCGGGTGATGTCCGTGGTCCCATCCTCATATTGTCCGCCCGAATCGATCAGGAACGGCCTGCCGACCGGGATCTTCCGGTTGCTCTGCCGGTTGACCCGGTAGTGGCAGATGGCGCCGTTCGGCCCCGCGCCCGAGATCGTGTCGAACGAGATGTCCTTGAGCGCGCCGGTCTCGAGCCTGAATCTTTCGAGTGCCTGTGCGGCGCCGATCTCGTCGAGGTCTCCGGCCGGGGCCGTCAGGTCGAACCAGTGCAGGAAGCGGACATAGGCGACCGCATCGCGCAGATGCGCCGCGCGGGCACCGGCGATCTCCACCTCGTTCTTGACCGCCTTGGGCAGCAGGACGGGGTCCGCCCCCTCGACCACACGCCCGCCGCCGGCAACGATCTGATCCGCAATCGCCTGGCCGGCGAGGTCCGGATCGATCAGCACCGCGCTTCCCTGGCTGCCGAGATCCTTCAGGGCCGGCAGGAAGCCGGCCGGCTCTCCGATCTCGGCGAGGTTCGACAAAGTGTCGCGGACGGAGTTCGAAAGCTTCCGGCCGTCAATGAACAGCGCAGGCTTGCGGTCGCGGCGAACAATCGCAAAGGACAGCGGCAGCGGCGTATGACTGACGTCCGAGCCGCGGATGTTGAACAGCCAGGCAATCGAATCGGGCTGGGTCAGCACTGCGGCATCGGCCGAGGACTCGGTCACGGCGGCAGAGATCCGAGCGATCTTGTCGGCCGCCGCTTCCCCGGCCAAGCTGATCGGATACAGGCTGACGGCGCCCACGGGCGGCGCCGGCCGATCCAGCCACGCGGCATCGACGGGGTTGTCCGCAACCGCCACCAGGTCCGCTCCGGCCTTTTCGCACGCCGCTTTCAGGCGCCGGACGCCGTTCACGGTATGAAGCATCGGATCGTAGCCGAGCCTCATGCCCTGCTCGAGATGCATGGCCAACCAGGTCGTCGGCGGCTCGTCGATCAGATGCTGCGGCTCGAAGACATCCGTGTCGACCTGCTCGCGCACCTGCAGCGTGTAGCGGCCGTCGACGAAGATCGCCGCCCGGTCGGCCAGGACGATCGCGATGCCGGCCGATCCGCCGAAACCGGTCAGCCAGTGCAGTCTGCTGTCGCAGGGCGGCACGTATTCGCCCTGGTGGGCATCCGCGCGCGGAACGAGAAAACCGTCTAGGCCGCGTCGGGACAATTCGGCACGCAATGCCGCAATTCGCGGCGCGCCGCAGGCCGGATCGGTGATGTCGTCGAAGGTCTGGAACATCGCTCGAAGCTAGTCCGGACGACTGGAACGATCAACGGTCATTCGGATCTGCGCCCAGGAAAACATCGTGAATATTCCGTTTCACACCGCATTGCAGCAATGATATTTCGCACATGCAAAAAACGCAGGACAGGCATGCACATAGAGGTCTTTTCCGATCGCCGCAGCGGCAACATATTCGGGACGACAACGAAGGGGTGAACCCCCTGCCAACCTTCCAAAACGGAGATCCGAGATGGCTATCTCTACCATGACGTCGACCGGCCTCGTCGCCGAAACCGGCCGTCCCTCTGGCGGCTTCTTCCGCCGCGCCTTCGAGCACATGGTCTCGGCTCGCGAGAAGCAGGCCCGCCGCTACGTGAACGGTTATCTGCTGTCCCTCGACGACGCGACGCTCGCCTCCTACGGCTACGACCGCGCCGAACTCGAGCGCCAGGGCTCTGCCGGCAGCCAGTTCTGAGCCTTTCCAAGCAGAAGATCCGCGGCGGCTATAGCCGCCGCTGGCCCCTCTTTCGGCCTGACAGGTCCGCTGCCCAAGAGCGACCTCAGATCAGGCCCCGCCCGCTCCCTTGACCAGCGTGAGCGTCAGCCAGCCATCCTTTTCCCATCGGCGCACGAGCCGGAACCCCTGCGTTCCATAGGCGAAGACGATGCGCGGCCCGTCCTCGACCCTCAATCCTGACAGCACCAGCGTGGCTTGAGGCGTCATCCGGCGTGCGATCGCCTTGGCCATCTGCATCAACGGCCGGGCGAGAATGTTGGCGATGACCAGATCGAACGGCCCGAGTTCCGCGAACAGGCGGTGATCGACCCCGGGCACGGTGAAGGTCCGTACCAGCGTCGAAACGCCGTTCAGCCTCGCATTTTCGCGTGCCGTGCGCGTCGCAACCGGATCGATGTCGGTCGCGAAGACCCGCTGCCGCGCCAGTTTGGCGGCCGCAATGGCGAGCACGCCAGTCCCCGTGCCCAGGTCTAGAATGTTCGCATAGCGCCGGCGCGCCAGCAGCCGGTCGATCTCGCGCAGGCAGCCTTCCGTCGTGCCGTGATGCCCGGTCCCGAACGCCAGCGCCGCCTCGATCTCGATGCCGATGGCGCCGCCTGGTACCTTGTCGCGGTCGTGGCCGCCGTGCACGACGAACCGGCCGGCCGCGACCGGCGCCAGCCCCTCCAGGCTCTTTTCCACCCAGTTTATGTCGGCGAGGACCTCCGCCTCGACCGGCGCGGCGAACGCGTCGGCGCCGAGGCGGTTCTTCAGTTCGGCCACTGCGGCGTCCAGTTCCAGGCCGAAGAACAGGATCTCGACGGCCCAGATCAGGCCGTCATGGGATGCCTCGTAGACCGTCACCGGATTGCCCTCATCCTCGAACGCCGCCTCGGCGATGGCATAAATCCTTTTCGCTTCAAGCTCTTCGGCGGTGACGCGGACTCTGACCGTGTGCATAGGATCCTCTGATCTGCAGGATAGTCCCGGCGCCGTATAGCCGGCCAGCCCGGGCGGCGCCAGCCCCTTAGAAGCTGCCGGAAACCCGCCGGAGACGTGCCGGAAACCTGCCGGAAACTGCCGGCCGTCAGTGCCGCTCGACGAAGCTGTCGAGCACGCGCTTGCGGCCGGCCTTCTCGAAATCGATGGTCAGCTTGTTGCCCTCGATCGAGGCGATGGCGCCGTAGCCGAACTTCAGATGGAACACCCGCTCGCCGACCGCATAGTCGGAGACCCCGTCACCGACCGAGCGGGCGACCAGTTCGCCCTCGATGGTCAGCGGTCCCTGCTGGCGCGCGCGCGCCGAGCGCATGTCGGCGCGCGCAAAGCCTCCGGCCTCGGCAAAACCGCCCTGGGCCGCCCTGGCGCGCTGAGCGCGCTGCCACCCGGGCGTCGAATAGGATCCGGACTGGAACGGGTCGCGCGCATCGAAGCGCGACGCGCCATAACCGCCGCCGCCGTAACCGCCGTAGCGGGTCGACGGCTCGACGACCTCGACATGGGCCTCGGGCAGTTCGTCCAGGAAGCGCGAGGGGATCGACGACTGCCACAGGCCGTGGATGCGCCGGTTGGAGGCGAACCAGATCTTCGCCCGCTTGCGCGCGCGGGTGATGCCGACATAGGCGAGCCGGCGCTCCTCCTCCAGCCCCGCCCGGCCGCTCTCGTCGAGCGCCCGTTGGTGCGGGAACAGGCCTTCCTCCCAGCCGGGCAGGAACACGGTGTCGAATTCCAGCCCCTTGGCCGAATGCAGCGTCATGATCGACACCGCCTCGCCCGCCTCGGCGTTGTCGCGGTCCATGACCAGGGCGATGTGCTCCAGGAAGCCGGCCAGGGACTCGAACTCCTCCATCGAGCGGACGAGTTCCTTCAGGTTGTCGAGCCGGCCCGGCGCCTCGGCCGAGCGGTCGGCACGCCACATCTCGGTGTAGCCGCTCTCGTCGAGCACGATCTCGGCGAGCTCGGTATGCTTCATGGCCCCGAGCTGGGCGCGCCAGCGCTCGAAGGCGGCGAGCAAGTCGGCCAGCGCCTTGCGCGCCTTGGGCTTGATTTCCTCGGTCAGGCACAGCTGCGCCGCCGCCTGCATCAGCGGAATGCGTTCGGCGCGTGCCAGTTCGTGGACGATCTTCAGCGTCGCCTCGCCGAGCCCGCGCTTGGGCGTGTTGACGATGCGCTCGAAGGCCAGGTCGTCGGCCGGCTGCGCAATGCAGCGGAAATAGGCCATGGCGTCGCGGATCTCCATGCGCTCGTAGAAGCGCGGGCCGCCGATGACCCGGTAGTTGAGCCCGAGCGTGACGAAACGGTCCTCGAACTCGCGCATCTGGAACGACGCGCGCACCAGGATGGCGATCTGGTCGAGCGAATGCCCCCTGGCCTGCAGCGCCTCGATCTCGTCGCCGATCGAGCGCGCCTCCTCTTCCGAATCCCAGGCCGAGGCGACGCAGACCGGTTCGGCCTCCGGATCGGCGTCGTCGGTGAACAGGGTCTTGCCGAGCCGGCCCTCGTTGTGGGCGATCAGATGCGAGGCGGCGGCGAGGATGTGGCTGGTCGAGCGGTAGTTGCGCTCCAGCCGGATCACCGTGGCGCCGGCAAAGTCGTGCTCGAAGCGCAGGATGTTGTCGACCTCCGCGCCGCGCCAGCCGTAGATCGACTGGTCGTCGTCGCCGACGCAGCAGATGTTGGGATTGCCCTGCGCAAGCAGCCTGAGCCACAGGTACTGGGCGATGTTGGTGTCCTGGTACTCGTCGACCAGCATGAAGCGGAAGCGCCGCTGGTAGTCGGCGAGCACATCCGGATGGGTCTTGAACAGGGTGATGACGTGCAGCAGCAGGTCGCCGAAGTCGGCGGCGTTGAGCACCGACAGACGGTCCTGGTACTCGGCATAGAGCTTGCGCCCCTTGCCGTTGCCGAAGGCGCGCGCCTCGCCCTCGGGCACGTCCTTGGGCGTCAGCGCGCGGTTCTTCCAGCCGTCGACGAGGCTGGCGAAGGCGCGCGCGGTCCAGCGCTTGTCGTCGAGCCCCTCGGCCTGGATCACCTGCTTCATCAGCCGCAGCTGGTCGTCGGTGTCGAGGATCGAGAAGCCGGAGCTCAGACCCACCAGTTCGGCATGCCGGCGCAGAATCTTGACGCAGATCGAATGGAACGTGCCGAGCCAGGCCATGCCATCAACATTACCGCCGATCAGGTGGCCGATGCGCTCGCGCATCTCGCGCGCCGCCTTGTTGGTGAAGGTGACGGCGAGGATCTGGGACGGCCAGGCGCGGCCGCTGGACAGGATGTGGGCGATGCGCGTGGTCAGCACCCGCGTCTTGCCGGTGCCGGCACCGGCGAGCACCAGGACGGGTCCGTCGATGGTCTCGACCGCCTGGCGCTGCTCCGGGTTGAGGCCGGCGAGATAGTCGGGCCCGCGCCGGGCAGCGAGCGCCCGCGCGGCGATGCCCCCGCCCGCCCGCGCGGGCGCGGCCGGCGCCGCGTCGTAGCCGGCGTCGATGGCGCTCCAGTCGTCGGAATAGCCGGAAGGCTCGGTCATGCTGCTCTTTCGCGAATCTCGGGTCGATCGAGAACAATATAGCAACGAACACGGCAAGTGCGAGGCTTCGGGGACGAGTTAGGCGGGGAAAGGCCTGCACCGGGATGACAAGGCGGTGTGGGCTTGCACCGCCTCACCCGCCGACCAGGTCGAACCAGTCGTCCTCGGTGATGACCTCGATGTCGAGCTCCTGGGCGGTCTTGAGCTTGGAGCCGGCGCCCGGTCCGGCGACGACGAGGCTGGTCTTCTTCGACACCGAGCCGGCGACCTTGGCGCCGAGCCGTTCGGCCATGGCCTTGGCCTCGTCGCGGGTCATGCGTTCGAGCGCGCCGGTGAAGACGACGGTCTTGCCGGCGACCGGCGACCCTTCGGCGGCGACCTTTTCCGCGTCGAGCGGCGTGACCTCGGCCAGGAGGGCGTCGAGGGCCTCGCGGTTGTGCGGCTCGGCGAAGAACTGCACAACCGCCTCCGCGACGACCTCGCCGACGCCATCGATGGCGTTGAGCTCGGCCCAGGCGTCCGAACCGTGGTCGGCGGCCGCCCGCATCGCCGCGGCGAAGGCGTCCCAGGAGCCGTAGGCGCGCGCCAGCAGTTTCGCGTTGCCCTCGCCGACATGGCGGATGCCGAGCGCGAAGATGAAGCGGTTGAGGTCGACCCGCCGGCGCGCGTCGATGGCGGCGAACAGGTTGCGCGCGCTGGTCTCGCCCCAGCCGTCGCGGTTCTTCAGCTTGCGGATCGGCGAGGCGGCGTCGCGCGCCTCGAGCGTGAAGATGTCGGCCGGGGTTCGGATGCCGCCCTCCTCCGGCGGCAGGTCGTAGAAGAACTCGACCTGCTTGTCGCCGAGGCCCTCGATGTCGAAGGCGTTGCGCGACACGAAGTGCTTCAGCTTCTCCTTGGCCTGGGCAGCGCAGACGAGGCCGCCGGTGCAGCGGCGCACCGCATCGGGCCGGCCAGTCTTGGCGTTGATCTCGCGCACCGCGTGGCTGCCGCACACCGGGCAGACGGTCGGGAACGCGAAGGGGACCGCATCCGCCGGCCGCTTGGCGAGGTCGACGTCGATCACCTGGGGGATGACGTCGCCGGCGCGCTGGATCTGCACCGTGTCGCCGATCCTGAGGTCCTTGCCGCCGCGGATCGGCTCGCCGTCCTGGCCGATACCCCTGATGTAGTCCTCGTTGTGCAGGGTGGCGTTGGAGACGACGACGCCGCCGACGGTGACCGGCTCCAGCTTGGCAACCGGCGTCAGGGCGCCCGTGCGCCCGACCTGGATCTCGATGTCCCTGAGGATGGTGAAGGCCTTCTCGGCGGGAAACTTGTGGGCGATCGCCCAGCGAGGGCTGCGCGAGACGAAGCCGAGCCGGGCCTGCAGGTCGAGCCGGTCGACCTTGTAGACGACGCCGTCGATGTCGTAGCCGAGTGTCGCCCGCTCCTCCTCGATGGCGTGATAGACGTCGATCAGTTCCTCCACGCTCCGGCACAGGACCATGCGCGGATTGACCGGAAAGCCCCACGCGCCGATCAGCGACACCATCTCCATCTGCGTCGCGCGCGGCACCTCGCTCATCTCGCCCCAGGCATAGGCAAAGAACTTCAACGGCCGCGCGGCGGTGATGTCGGGATTGAGCTGGCGCAGGCTACCGGCAGCCGCGTTGCGCGGATTGGCGAACACCTTGCCGCCGTTGGCGGCCATGCGCGCGTTCAGCGCGGCGAAATCGGCATGCGCCATGTAGACCTCGCCGCGCACCTCGACCACCTCCGGCACGCCGGCGGGAAGCCTGTGGGGGATGTCGGCGATCGTGCGGGCGTTGGCGGTGACGTTCTCGCCGACGGTGCCGTCGCCACGGGTCGCCGCCGAGACCAGCCGGCCGCCCTCGTAGCGCAGCGACAGCGACAGCCCGTCGATCTTCGGTTCGGCGGTGACGCCGAGCGCGCCCATGAGCGGATCGAGCCTCAGGAAGCGGCGCACACGGGCGACGAAGTCACGCACGTCGTCGTCGGAAAAGGCATTGTCCAGCGACAGCATCGGAATCGCGTGGGTAACCTTGCCGAAGCCCTCGCTGGGGGCGGCGCCGATGCGGGCCGACGGGCTGTCCTCGCGCACCAGATCGGGAAAGCGCTCCTCGATCGCCGCGTTGCGCCGGCGCAGGGCGTCGTATTCGGCGTCGGACACGGTCGGCGCGTCTTCGGCGAAATAGCGCTGGTCGTGGGCCGCGATCTCGGCGGCGAGACGGGCGAGTTCGGCCTCGGCCTCCTGGCGGGACAGGCTCTCGACGGCGGCAGCGGCGCTTTTCTCGTTCATGGACCTTGCACGGGGCTCGTGACGGGACAAAAGGCGCCGGCCGGCGCCTCGTCGGCGAGGTAGCGGAACCCGGCCCCCTTCTCAAGAGTTAGCCGTCCGATAGCCGGATTTGGCCACAGCATGAAGGAGACCACAATGGCAATTCACGAGCGCGGCACGACCGTGCTGAGCAACGGCACCGGCGCCGGCTGGTTCATCGCCGGCGCCCTGATCGTCGCCCTGATCGGCGGCGCGCTGGTCCTCGCCCTCGACGTCTTCGAGCGGGGCGACACCCTGTCGATCGAGCTGGAGATGCCCAGGGTGGACGTTCCGAAGGTCGAGCTGCCCGAGGTCGACGTCCCGACCCTCGACGTCCCGCCCGCCGACCTCCGGGATTGACCGGACGAGACCCAGGCGGGCCGAGCGCAGGCGGCGGGCGATCCTCCCTCAGCCCGCCGCCTGAGCGATCAGCCGGGCCGCGGCGGCGCGGGCCTCCTCGGTGATGACGCTGCCGGCCAGCATCCGCGCGATCTCCTCGCGCCGGTGCTCCCGGTCGATGCGCGCGATGCGGGTCGCCACGCGCTCCGCATCGGCCTCTTCCTTGGAGATCAGGAAATGCCCCGCGGCACGCGCCGCCACCTGCGGCGCGTGGGTGACGGTGAGCACCTGAACCGCCTCGGCGAGGCGGGCAAGGCGCACGCCGATGGCCTCGGCGACGGCGCCACCGACACCCGTGTCGATCTCGTCGAAGACCAGCGTCGGCGCCGAACCGGTGTCGGCAAGCGACACCTTGAGCGCCAGCAGGAAGCGCGACAACTCGCCGCCCGAGGCGACCTTCATCATCGGTCCCGGTCGCGTGCCCGGGTTGGTCTGCACCCAGAATTCCACCGTGTCGATGCCCGTCGGGGTGCGGCTTTCGGGGTCGCGCGCCAGCTCGACCAGAAAGCGCGCCCGTTCCAGCTTCAGCGCCGGCAGTTCCGCGGCGACCGCCGCCTCGAGCGCGCGGGCGGCATCTGCGCGCTGCTCCGACAGGGACGCGGCGGCGGCGTCATAGGCGACGCGGGCGGCGACGGCGGTCGCCTCCAGCGCGCCGAGCTTCTCCTCGCCGGCGTCGAGATCGGCCAGATCGGCGGCCATGCGCCGGCGCAAACCGGCGAGGTCGTCGACGGCAACCGAGAACTTGCGGCCGGCGGCGCGCAGGGCGAACAGGCGCTCTTCGGTCGATTCCAGCTCGCGCGGGTCGAAGTCGGTCTCGCGCAGGGCTGCCTCCAAGCCGCTGCGCGCCTCCTCCAGCAGGTCGAGCGCCCCGGCGAGCGCGCCGGCCGGGCCGGACAGCAGCCCCGGCGCCTGGTCGGCCTTGCGCTCCATGCGCCGGAGCAGGCTGGACAGTTCCGGGATCGGCGAGGCGGAGCCGTTCAGCGTCTCGTAGGCCTCGCTGAGGTCGGCGGCGATCTTCTCCACCTGCATCATGCGCGTGCGGCGTGCGGCCAGTTCCTCCTCCTCGCCGGCCTGCGGGTCGAGCGTCGCCAGTTCGTCAACGGCGGCGCGCAGGAAGTCGGCCTCGCGCCGCGCCGCCTCGATGCGCGCGCGGTGCTCGCGCACGGCGCGCTCGGCGGCGCGCAGCCCGCCATGGGCATCGGCGACCGTAGCGGCGAGCCCGTCGAGGCCGCCGAAGGCATCGAGCAGCAGCCGGTGGCTCTCGGGATCGACCAGGGCGCGCTCGTCGTGCTGGCCGTGCACCTCGACCAACATCTGGCCAGCCTGGCGCAGCAGGCCGACGCTGACCGGCTGGTCGTTGAGGAAGGCGCGTGTGCGCCCGTCGGCGGTCTGGATCCGGCGCAGGATGACGTCGCCGTCGTCCGGCACGTCGTTGGCGCGCAGGAGCGCCCGCACCGGGTGGCCGGTCGCGACGTCGAACACCGCGACCACCTGACCCTGGGCCTCGCCGTGCCGCACGAGGCCGGCATCGCCGCGCCCGCCGAGGGCGAGGGTCAGAGCGTCGAGCAGGATAGACTTGCCAGCGCCGGTCTCGCCGGTGAGCACGGTCATCCCGGCCGCGAAGTCGATGTCCAGCCGGTCGATCAGGACGATGTCGCGGATGGAAAGGCTTGCCAGCATGGAAAAGCCGCCCCCCGGCGCGCGGTCAGAGGATCTTGACGGAGTTGAACGCCCGGCTGATCCAGCTGCCGCGGTTTTCCGACGGCTCGTAGCCGCCCTTCTTCAGCAGCGCGAAGGCGTCCTTGTACCACCGGCTGTCGGGATAGTTGTGTCCGAGCACGGCGGCGGCGGTCTGCGCCTCGTTGACCACACCGAGCGCGTAGTAGGATTCGGTCAGGCGGAACAGCGCCTCCTCGACATGGCGCGTGGTCTGGTAGTTGATGACCACCATCTTGAAGCGGTTGATCGCGGCGATGTAGTTGCGCCGGTCGAGATAGTAGCGGCCGACCTGCATCTCCTTGCCCGCGAGCTGGTCGTAGGCGACCAGGACCTTGGACTTGGCGTCCGCGGTGTATTCGCTGTCGGGATAGCGCCGGATCAGTTCGTTGAGCGCCGACAGAGCCTTTTCGGTCTGCTCCTGGTCGCGGGTGACGTCCGGGATCTGGCGGAAGTAGGATTGGCCGATGATGTAGAGCGCATAGGCCGAATCCTCGCTGCCGGGATAGAGTGTGGTGAAGCGCTCGGAAGCGGCGATCGCCTCCGGGTAGCGGCCCAGCGAGAAGTTGATGAAGGCGAGGTTTATAAGCGATTTGCGGGCGTATTCCGAATAGGGATAGAGCTTGTCCAGTTCGGAGAATTTCTTGCCCGCGTCCGACAGACGCCCGGCGTTGCGAAGCGCCAGGCCCTCGTTGAACAGCACTTCGGCCGGAGTGTCGTCGAGCGCGAGGTCATCCTTGTCCGATGCGCATGCCCCCAGCGCCAGCGCGGAAACAAGGACGAGGGAACGAAGCAGGACGGCCACTTTTGCGGGACGTCTTGCCGCCTTGGTCTCCACGATGTCCAGCACGCAAACCACTCCTTCCCCGTCCGGGGCTCATGCCGCCTGGCCCTGCCAAGGCCGGCCCGAACGGCCAATGCACGAAACCAACCAATTCGTTCGGCAAGGGTTTTACCGGAATCGAACGCCGTTCGTCACGCCGTGTGTCGTTTTTTTTGAGCTTTTTTGTGGCGGAACTGCCGGAACGATCGTCGGCAGCTGCGAGGCCGGCCCTCGGACCGGCTCAGATCGCGCTGGCTGGGATCAGGAAACGTCGGGCCCGTACACGGCAGCCGCGAGGCCGGACCGTTCGATCTGGCCGCCCTCGCGCCAGACCGGCGCCTCGACGATCTCGTAGGCATCCTTGCCGGCCCCGGAGAACAGTTCCTCGAGGATGGCATGGTTCATCTTGTGGCCGCCCTTGTAGGAGCGGTAGAGGCCGAGGATCGGCAGACCGGCAAGGGAAAGGTCGCCGACCGCATCCAGCGCCTTGTGGCGAACGAACTCGTCCGGCCAGCGGGTGCCTTCCGGATTGAGCACGCGGTCCTCGGCGATGGCGACGGAATTCTCCAGCGAGGACCCGAGCGCGAAGCCCATGGTCCACAGGCGCTCGACGTCCTTGACATACCCAAAGGTGCGCGCCCGGGCGAGGTCGCGACGGAACACCTCCGGCGTCAGGTCGGCAGCGAAACGCTGCCGGCCGATCAGCGGCGTGTCGAAATCGATGGTGACCTCGAACCGGCAGCCGTTGTAGGGATGCAACTCGCACCAAGCGCTGCCGTTGTCGACGCGTACGGACTTCCTGATCTTGAGGTAGCGGCGACCGCGGTCGAGCCGCTTCAGGCCGACCTGGTCGATCGCCTCGACGAAGGCCAGGCTGCTGCCGTCCATGATCGGCATTTCCGGTCCGTCGATCTCGACGATGGCGTTGTCGACGCCGAGGCCGTAAAGCGCCGCCATCAGGTGCTCGACCGTCGACACCCCATCGCTCGCCGGATCGCCGATCACGGTACAAAGGGCGGTGGCGGTGACACGATCCCAGCGCGCCGGCACCTCGCCGACGGTGTCGTCCGAGCGCTCGCAGCGCTGGAACACGATGCCGGTTCCGGCATCGGCAGGTTGCAGCGTCACCGTCGCCGGCTTGCCAGAGTGAACGCCGATCCCGGTCAGTGCGACCTGTTCGGCAAGCGTCGTCTGGAGGTCCGGCCGGTTGTTCGTCATGCGCTGCCTTCTATCGTCCAGGGCGTTCGTCTCAAGGGGCGAACGCATCCGACACGACTCGTTAACATTCCCGTGTGGTGCCGAACATAGCTCTGGGGGGCGTTCGGCCGAAATAAAGCTTTATTACGGTTTGTAACGAACGAAAATGCGGCAAGGAATTGAAAAACTGAGACAATTCTACCGTAACGGCAACGGCCCGGAGATCGCTCTCCGGGCCGCCGCCAAGGGAAGAAGGCAAGGGTCGCTGACTCAGTTGGACTGCCGGCGCAGGAACGCCGGAATCTCCAGCTGATCCTCCTCGCTCGCAGCCTGCGGCCGGACCGGCGGGCGACCGGTGGCATCGAGCTGGCCGGCGGCACCGTGAGCGGCCTGCGGGCGCGGCTGAGGCGCCGGAGCCATCTGCGGCGCGCGCGGCGCGGTGCGCATGACCGGCTGCGGAGCCGGAGCTGCGGGGGCCGCGCGCGGCGGGGCGACCGGACGGGCGTCCATCTCGACCTCGTGGTCGTCGCGCCGCGACAGCCCGCTGGCCAGGCGGCGCAGCAGTCCCATCGGCCGGCGGTCGTCGGCGTGGTCGTCGTCCTCCTCGTGGTGGTCGACCGCCGCTGGGGCCGGCGGAGCGGCATAGGGCTTGTCCGCGGCGGCGCGCAACTCGCGCTGCGCGATCGGCGGGAAGTCCTCCACGCGCGGCATTCGCGGCGCCGACAGCGGCTGTTCGGCCACCGGCGGGATGTAGGGCTGGCTGACCGGCACGTCCTCGTGGCGCGCCACCGGAGTTTCCTCCTCGAGGGAGGCGGCCGGGGCCTTGGCATTCAGCAGCTCGGGGGACGGACGGAAGGCCTTGATCTGGACTTCCGGATCCGTCGCCGCTGCCACCGGGGCCGGCTCGGGGATCGACAGTTCGCGCTCCAGGCTTTCGATCGCCCGGGTGGCGGCGTCCTGCGGGACCGCCGGACGCTCGACCGGGCGGGTGACTGCGACCGGCCTTTGAACCTGCTCGACACGCTGCATGCCCGCCGTGAAGTCGGCCTGGGCAAGCGACTGCTCTTTGTCGATGCCGGTCGCCACCACGGAGACGCGGATGATGCCGTCGAGGCTTTCGTCGAAGGTCGCGCCCAGAATGATGTTGGCGTCGGCGTCGACTTCCTCGCGGATGCGGGTCGCCGCTTCGTCGACCTCGAACAGGGTCAGGTCGTTGCCGCCAGTGATCGAGATGAGCAGGCCCTTGGCGCCCTTCATCGAGGTCTCGTCGAGCAGCGGGTTGGCGATCGCGGCCTCGGCCGCCTGCTGGGCGCGCTTCTCGCCCGACGCCTCGCCCGTGCCCATCATTGCCTTGCCCATGCCGCGCATGATCGAGCGCACGTCGGCGAAGTCGAGGTTGATCAGGCCTTCCTTGACCATCAGGTCGGTGATGCAGGCGACGCCCGAATAGAGCACCTGGTCCGCCATCGCAAAAGCATCGGCGAAGGTGGTCTGTGCATTGGCGATCCGGAACAGGTTCTGGTTCGGAATGACGATCAGCGTGTCGACGTTGCGCTGCAGTTCCTGGATGCCGGATTCCGCGATGCGCATGCGGCGGGCACCTTCGAACTGGAACGGCTTGGTGACCACGCCGACCGTCAAGATGCCCTGCTCGCGCGCGGCCCGCGCGATGACCGGGGCGGCGCCGGTGCCGGTGCCTCCGCCCATGCCCGCGGTGATGAACACCATGTGCGAGCCGGACAGGTGGTCGTTGATCTCGTCGATCACTTCCTCGGCCGCCGCGCAGCCGACTTCCGGCTGCGAGCCGGCGCCGAGGCCTTCCGTCACCGCGACGCCCATCTGGATGAGGCGTTCGGCGTGGTTCATGGCGAGCGCCTGGGCATCCGTGTTGGCGACGACGAAGTCGCAGCCCTGGAGGCCGGCCGTGATCATGTTGTTGACGGCGTTTCCGCCCGCGCCGCCGACGCCGAAGACCGTGATCCGCGGCTTCAGCTCCTGAATGTCGGGCATCTTCAGGTTGATGGTCATTTTATCCTCGCGACCCTCTGGGACACCCGAGCCGGGGGCCCCTCTTCTTCCCTTGCCATGTCAGCCGTTTCCGGCGGTTCCTGTCCGACGCGTCGGACGCGTCAGAAACTCTCCCTGATCCACTGGCCCACCCGGGCCAGATAGCCTGTGTTGCCGGTCCACCCCGAGCGTCTGGTTTTTGGTTGGAACTGCTCGATCTGGGCGACCTGCGGATAGATCAGAAGCCCGACGGAGGCGGCGAACGCCGGCCCCTTCGCAGCCTCCGGAAGGCCGGCGACGCCAAGAGGCCGGCCAATACGCACGTTCCGGCCGATGATCCGGCGTGCCACCTCGGCCAGACCGGTGAGCTGGCTCGCCCCCCCGGTCAGGACGATCTGCTTGCCGACCCGGCCGGCAAATCCCGATGCCGTCAGCCGGTCGCGGACCAGTTCGAGGATTTCCTCGACGCGTGGACGGATCACCCGGGTCAGGGCGGAGCGGGGAATCTGGTTGGGCAGGTCGCTCTCACCCTCGACCGGCGGGATGGTCAGCATGTCGCGGTCGTCCGCGCTGCTGGGCAGGGCCGAGCCATGGAGCGTCTTGAGCCGCTCCGCGTCGGTCAGCCGGGTGGCGAAGGCGCGGGCGATGTCGGTGGTGACGTGCTGGCCGCCGACCGCGATCGCGTCGAGATGGACCATCTGGCCCTCGACGAACACCGACAGGGTGGTCGTACCGCCGCCCAGGTCGATGCAGGCGACGCCGAGTTCGGCCTCGTCGTCGACGATCGTCGACAGGCCGCTGGCGAACGGCGTCGCCACCAGCGTCTCGACCTGCAGGTGGCCGCGGTTGATGCACAGTTCGAGGTTGCGCACCGGCGGCACCTCGGTGGTGACCACCTGCATGTCGACGCCGAGTTTCACGCCCATCATGCCGCGCGGGTCGCGGATGCCGCGGTTGCCGTCGAGCGAATAGGAGATCGGCAGCGCGTGGGTGACCGCCCGCCCCTCGGTGACGGAATGGGACGAGCCGGCCGCGAGCACGCGCTGGATGTCGGCTTCGGCGACCGAATCGCCTGCGAGCGGTACCGTGGCGCTGAAGATCTCGCTCTGCAGCCGGCCGCAGCTGACGTTGGCGATGACGGATTCGACGGTCACCCCGGCCATGCGTTCGGCGGAATCGACGGCCAGCCGGATAGCCTGCTCGGCGGCGTCCATGTCGACCACGACGCCGGACTTGATGCCGCGTGAACGCTGGTAGCCGTAGCCGAGCACTTCGACCGCATGCGAGCGCCCGGCGAGGATTGCGCCGTCCTCGCGCGGGGTCAGCTTGGCAATCAGGCAGCAGATCTTGGTCGAGCCGATGTCGAGCACGGACATGACGACGGCGCGCCGCCCGGGCAACGGGCGCATGCGCGGCAAGTAGAGGGCGGATCCGGAGCGGCTCACGTGTTGGCCCCTCCCCGCGCGACGCGGTCCCGGCCGCGCTGGGTCGCCTTGCGCCGTTCCGCCGCCTCCTCGGTCAGCCGCACCACGACCCGGTCGGCGACCCGCAGATCGACCGCAGCGATGTCGCGGGTCAGCAGGGCGGTCTCCTCGTCCATGCGCACGAGATCGGCGAGCGCGGTCGCTACGTTGTGTTCCGGCAGGCGTATGGAGATGCCGTTCTCCAGCATCAGGTCCCAGCGGCGCTGACCGACCAGGAAGGCCGCGCGCACGCGCGAGCGCAGGGCCGGAACCTCGGCCAGGGCGGAAACGATCTCGCCGGCGCGGCGCTGCGCCCCGTGGTTGACGACCAGCAGCAGGTTGGCGTAGCGGCCGTCGACGTCGTCGGTGATGACGTCGCCCTGCTCGTTGACGATCGACACCCGGTCGCCGCGCTGCCACAGCGCGTAGGGAATGCGTTCCTCGATGGTGATCTGCAGCGTGCCCGGATAGAGCTTCAGCACCGAGGCGTTCCTGACCCAGGGGATCTCGGTCAGTCGTTGGCGGGCAGCGTCGGCGTCGAACAGGAGCAGCGAGGTTCCGTCCTGGATCTCGAGTGCCTCGAGGATCTGGAATTCGTTGGTCTCGCGCTGGCCGGACAGCTTGACCTGCTCGACGCCCAGGCCCGCGGCGCTGACCAGCGAATCGGCGACCATGCGGCCGTGTCCGCCGAGGACGACGCCATAGCCGATGGTTGAGGCGAGGAATGCCAGCGCGGCGACCGATCCCGAGAAGCGAGGCAGGGTCGCGACGACGCCGGCGGACCGCCACAGCGGCCGGCGATGCAGGCGTGCGACGCCGCGCCCGCGCGGAGCGAGCTCGGCCTCGAGCGGCCTTGCGGCGTCGTCCTTCCTAGAGCGCCTCAGCGACAGCAACTTGCATCCTCCACCATCCAGGTGACGAGGTCTCCGAAATCATATCCCTCATGGGCAGCCAGTTCGGGAACCAGAGACGTCGGCGTCATGCCGGGTTGGGTGTTCACTTCCAGGCAGATCAGGGAGCTCGTTCCATCGGCCTTCTCGTCGAAGCGGAAATCCGCCCGCGACACGCCGCGACACCCGAGAGCCTGATGCGCCGTCAGGGTAAGTTTCTGGACTTCTTGGTAAATAATCGGTGAAATTTTCGCAGGAAGAATGTGTTGTGAACCGCCTTCGGCGTACTTTGCCTCGTAGTCGTAGAAGCCGTGTCCGAGCGGCACGATGTCGATGACCCCGAGCGCACGGTCGCCCATGACCGCGCAGGTCAGTTCCCGACCGGGGATGTATCGCTCGCACATCAGCACGTCGGGGTAGGGCCAGTCGTCGCGGCTGAGTTCCTGCGGCGGAAACTGCGCGTCCTCCTTGACGATCAGCACGCCGAAGCTCGACCCCTCGTTGATCGGCTTGAGCACGTAGGGTGGCGCCATCGGGTGCTCGCTGCCGATGCTGCGCCGGTCGACGATGCGGTGCTCCGTGACCGGCACGCCGGCCGCCGCCATGACGGCCTTGGCCTTGACCTTGTTCATGGCGAGCGCCGAGGCCATGACACCGGAATGCGTGTAGGGGATCTGAAGGATCTCCAGGATGCCCTGGATGCAGCCGTCCTCGCCGAACGGACCGTGCAGGGCGTTGAAGGCGACGTCAGGCTTCGCCTCGGCCAGCACCGCGGCGATGGTCCGATCGACGTCGATTCGGGTCACGCGGTAGCCGCGCGCCTCGAGAGCATCGGCGCAGGCCCTGCCCGAACTCAGGCTCACGGGCCGTTCGTTGACCCAGCCGCCCATCAGAACCGCAACATGTTTTCCAGTCATTCGCCGACTCACCGGTACACCGCTCCCCGCCACTCTTTTTGACGGCAAATCGGTAAGGAACCGTTAACTACTCGGTTAAGGAAAAAATTTACCGACGATTCCCGCGCCGGCGCGCCACGGCGCGTCGTCAGTCGAGAAAGGGCGTCACCCCTTGCCCGGGCAGAAAGCGGCCGAGGCGCTTGATCTCCCATTCCAGGCAGATGCCGCTGTGGGCGCGCACGCGCCGGCGCACCGTCTCGCCGAGCAACTCCAGGTCGAAGGCGGTCGCGTCGCCGGTATTGATCATGAAGTTGCAGTGCATGTCGGACATGCGCGCGCCGCCGATCTGCAGGCCGCGACAGCCGGCCGCGTCGATCTCCTTCCACGCGGATGTGCCGGGCGGGTTCTTGAAGGTCGAGCCGCCGGTCTTCTCGCGGATTGGCTGCGCGCGCTCGCGGTGGGCGGCGACCTCGGCCATCTCGGCGCGGATTTCGACTTCCGCCTGCGGCGTGCCGGCAAGCACCGCGCCTGTGAATATGAGGTCGGCTGGCACCGCGCTGTGGCGGTAGGAATAGCCCATGTCGGCGTTGCTCAGGACGATCCGGTTGCCGCGCCGGTCGAGCGCGGCGAGCTCGACCAGCCGCTGGCAGGTCTCCGTGCCGTGGGCGCCGGCGTTCATGCGCAGCGCGCCGCCGAGCGCGCCCGGAATGCCGGCGTAGAACGAAAAGCCGCCGATGCCGGCCTCCGCCGCCGCCTCGGCCACGCGCTTGTCGGGGACTGCGGCCCCGATGCGCAGGCGCGCGCCGTCCAGCACCTCGACGGTGCCGAAACCCTTGCCGGTCAGGCGCACGACGACGCCCTCGATGCCGCCGTCGCGCACCAGCAGGTTGGACCCGAGGCCGATCGGCAGCACCGGGATCTCCTCCGGCAACGCAGCGAGGAACAGCGCGAGGTCGTCCTCGTCGGCCGGTTGGAACAGCAGCTGCGCCGGTCCGCCGACGCGCAGCCAGGTGACGGCGGCGAGCGGCTGGTTGGCGGTCAACTTGCCGCGCACGCCGGCAAGCCAGTCGCCGAGGGTCGCCAGGAGGTCGGGAAAGCTCACCGCACGCCTCCGAGCGCGGCGAGCTGGGCCGGCAGGGCGTGCGCCCACTGGGTGATCGTGCCGGCGCCGAGGCAGACGACATAGTCGCCCGGCCGCGCGTGTTCGGCGACGAGCGCGGCGAGCGCCTCCGGACCTTCGAGTGCGAACACCGAGCGGTGGCCGCGGGTCTTGAGGCCCGTGACGAGGTCGTCGCGGCCGGCGCCCTCGATCGGCTGTTCGCCGGCCGCATAGACCGGCGCCACGATCACCGTGTCGGCATCGTTAAAGCAGGTCGAGAAGTCGTCGAACAGGCTGGCGAGGCGGCTGTAGCGGTGCGGCTGCACGACCGCGATGACGCGGCCCTTCGCGGTCTCGCGCGCAGCGTGCAGCACGGCGCGGATCTCGACCGGATGGTGGCCGTAGTCGTCGAAGATCTCGACGCCGTTCCAACTGCCGGTATAGGTGAAGCGCCGCTTGACGCCGCCGAAGCCGGCCAGCCCCTTGCGGATCGCCTCGCTGTCGACGCCGAGCTCGTGCGCGACGGCAATGGCCGCGGCGGCGTTGGCGACGTTGTGCAGGCCGGGCATCGGCAGCACCAGATTGCTCAGCGTGCCGGTCTCGCCGGTACGCCGGTCCTGGAAGCGGACGGAGAAGGTCGATCGGCCGCCGACCATGGCGACGTCGGTGAAGCGCACGTCGGCCTGCGGGTTGGCGCCGTAGGTGACGATGCGCTTGTCCTCGATCTGGCCGACCAGCGACTGCACCTCGGGATGGTCGAGACACATGACCGCGAAGCCGTAGAACGGCACGTTCTCGACGAAATGGCGGAAGGCGGCGCGCACGCCGGCGAAGTCGCCGTAGTGATCGAGGTGTTCCGGATCGATGTTGGTGACGACGGCGACGTCGGCCGGCAGCTTGACGAACGTGCCGTCGCTCTCGTCGGCCTCGACCACCATCCAGTCGCCCGCGCCCATGCGCGCGTTGGTGCCGTAGGCGTTGATGATGCCGCCGTTGATCACCGTCGGGTCGAGCCCGCCGGCGTCCAGCAGGGCGGCGATCAGCGAGGTCGTGGTGGTCTTGCCGTGTGTGCCCCCGATGGCGATCGCCTGCTTGAAGCGCATCAGCTCGGCCAGCATCTCGGCTCGGCGCACGACCGGAATGAGCTTCTCGCGTGCTGCGACCAGTTCCGGGTTGTCGCGCCGGATCGCCGAGGACACGACCAGCACTTCCGCCCCGCCGAGGTTTTCCGCCGCATGGCCGATGGCGATCCTGATGCCCTTCTCGCGCAGCCGCGCGACATTGGCGTTCTCGCTCATGTCGGAGCCCTGGACCGTGTAGCCCAGGGTGTGCAGCACCTCGGCGATGCCGCTCATGCCGATGCCGCCGATGCCGACGAAATGCACCGGGCCCAGTTCGCGCGGCATTTTCATCCGCCGTCTCCTTTTCTCGTGTTCCCGCCCGCGGCGATCCGCTCGACCAGATCGGCGAGCCGGGCGACCGCATCGGGCTTTCCGTTCGCACGCGCAGCCGCCGCCGCAGCCGCAAGCGCCTTCGGCGCCTGCATCAGCCGCGCCAGATCGCCGGCCAGGCGATCGGCGTCGAGATCCTTCTGCGCCACTGGCCAGGCCGCGCCGGCGCGCTCCAGAACCGCGGCGTTGGCGCTCTGGTCCTGGTCGAGCGCATGCGGCAGCGGCACCAGGATCGCCGGACGGCCGATCACCGCCAGTTCGCTCACCGACGAAGCGCCCGACCGGCACACCACCAGATGCGCCGCGCCGATGCGCTGCGGCAAGTCGCCGAAGAACGCGGCCAACTCGGCCTCGACACCCAGCCGGTCGTAGGCGGCGCGCACCCGCTCCAGGTCTTCGGGCCGGCACTGCTGCACCAGCCGAAGCCGCCGGCGCAGGTCCTCCGAAAGCCGTTCCAGCGCCGGCGGTACGAGGTCGGAGAAGAACCGCGCGCCCTGAGAGCCGCCGAACACCAGGAGGTGGAACGGCCCGTCCGGATCCGGAGCGCAATAAGGTCGGCCCGCCGCCTCGATGACGGCCGGTCTCACCGGATTGCCGGTCTCTTCCGTCCTGGCCGCGATCGCTTCGGGAAGGCCGGCGATCGGAACGCTGGTCGCGACCGCCTTCACGCCCCGGGCGAGCATCCGGTTGGCGCGGCCCATGACGGCATTGGCCTCGTGCAGGATCGACGGCGTGCCGGTCAGCCGGGCCGCAAGCATCGGCGGAAAGGTCGGATAGCCGCCGAAGCCGACGACGGCGGCCGGACGCGTGCGCCGGATCACGCCGATCGCCTGCGCGGTGCCGCGCGCCAGGCTGAGTGCGGTGCGCAGCATCGCCACAGGGGTGCGGGCGCGCAGCGTCTCGGACGCGATGATATGGACTGTGCGGGCCGGGAACGGCTGGCCGTACTGGTCCGCACGCTCGTCGGTCGCGAGATCCACGCTCCAGCCGCGCCGGGCAAGTTCGCCCGCAAGAGCCTGGGCCGGGAACAGGTGGCCGCCGGTGCCGCCAGCGGTGAGGAGGATGGTTCCGCGCATCGGCCGGCCGCCTAGATCAGGCTCGACGGCGACAGCCGGCTGATGGTGACGCTCTCGGAATGCACCGGCCGCGGTCGCCGCCGCGTCAACGCCAGGATCATGCCCGCGGTCAGCGCCGTCGACAGCAGCGACGAGCCGCCATAGGAAATGAACGGCAGCGTCATGCCCTTGGCCGGCATCAGGTTCAGGTTGACGGCCAGGTTGATCGTTGCCTGCAGGCCGAACAGGACGACGAGGCCGGCCGTCGCCAGGCGGCCGAAGGCGTCCTGGTCGCGACCAGCGTGGGACAGGCCGCGCAGCACCACAAAGGCGAACACCGCCACCAGCAGCAGGCAGACGATGATGCCGAATTCCTCGGCCACCACCGCGAAGATGAAGTCGGTGTGGCTGTCCGGCAGGATGCGCTTCACCATGCCCTCGCCCGGACCCTTGCCCCACCAACCGCCGGCGAGGAAGGACTCCATCGCCGTGTCGATCTGGTAGGTGTCGCCCGACGACGGATCGAGGAACCGGTTCACGCGCGCGGTCACGTGCGGCAGGAGGAAATAGGCCGATCCGAGCCCCACGACGCCGGCGACGCCGAGCGCGACGATCGCCAGCCATGGCAGGCCGTTGAGGAAGAACAGGGCGGTCCACACCAGGCCGAGCAACATGGTCTGGCCGAAATCCGGCTGGGCCACCAGCAGCGCCGCGCTCATGCCGAACAGCAGCGCGGCGAACAGCGCGCCCGGCACCTCGCGCCGCCGCCCGCTTTCCGACAGCAGGAAGGCGACCAGCACCACGAAGGCCGGCTTCAGGAACTCCGACGGCTGGACGGAGACGCCGAGGATGGAGATCCACCGCCGCGCGCCCTTGACCTCGACGCCGAGGAACAGTGTCGCAACCATGAGCACCAGCGCGCCGATGAACACCGCCAGCGCCAGCCGGCGCACCATGCGCGGCGACAGCAGCGAACAGCCGAGCAGGACGATCAGGCCCGGGATCAGGAACATCGCCTGGCGCTTGACGAAATAGTAGCTGTCGAGTCCGATGCGCTCGGCCACCGGCGGGCTGGCGGCGAAGGACAGCACGACGCCGCCGATCATGAGCAGGATGAAGCCCGCAAGCAGATAGTGATCGACCGTCCAGAGCCATTCGGCCAGGGGACTGCGATCGGCGCGGCTGACCATCAGGCGACCTCCCGGGACTTTCGGACCATGTCCAGAGCATTGACGGCAGCGACGAAGGCGTCGCCGCGCACCTCGAAGTTCGGATACTGGTCGAAGGAGGCGCAGGCCGGCGACAGCAGCACCGCGACCTCCCCGGCCGGATCGTCGGCGGCATCGGCCGCGGCACGGCTGACCGCCACGTCGAGAGTGCCGCAGATCTCGTGCGCGACGCGGCCGTCGAGCGTCTTGGCGAAGGCCTCGGCTGCCTCGCCGATGAGATAGGCTCTGGCGATGCGCGGGAAATAGTCGGCCAGCGGCTCGATGCCGCCGGATTTCGGCTTGCCGCCGGCGATCCAGTAGATACGGTCGTAGCTGGCCAGCGCCCAGGCAGCGGCATCGGCGTTGGTCGCCTTGGAATCGTTGATGAACAGGATGCGACCGCTGCGCGCGACGATCTGCATGCGGTGGGCGAGGCCCGGAAAGCTGACGAGCGCGCCGGCGATGCGCGCCGCGGACAGCCCGAGCGCACGCAGCGCCGCGAAGGCGGCCGCAGCGTTCTGCGCATTGTGGCGCCCGCGCAGCGCGCCGATGCCGGCGAGATCGGCGCCGAGCGTCTGCGCGCCGCTGTCGGCCTCCACCAGCCGCGAGCCCTCTGCGAATACCCCGTCGGCCTGCGGCAGATGGCCGGAGATGCGCCGGACACGCACGCCCGCGCGGGCGATCCGGTCGGCGATCGCCTCGCTGAACCGGTCGTCGACGCCGACGACCGCCGTCCGGCTGCCGGCGACCAGCCGCTCCTTGATGGCGGCATAGTTCTCCATCGTGCCGTGCCGGTCGAGATGGTCCGGCGACAGGTTCATCAGGATGCCGACTGTGGGTTCGATGCTCGGCGCGAGGTCGATCTGATAGGACGAGCACTCGACTACGTAGTGCCGTCCCGGCTGCAGCGGCGCAAGGTCCAGCACCGGCGTGCCGATGTTTCCGCCCATCTGGACGTCGAGGCCGAGGGTCTTCAGCAGATGCGCGATCAGCGCCGTCGTGGTCGACTTGCCGTTGGTGCCGGTGATGGCGATCAGCGGCGCGTCCGGGCAGATCCGCCGCCGCTCGCGGCAGAACAGCTCTATGTCGCCGATCACCTCGACGCCGGCCGTCCGGGCGAGTTCGACGCTCCAGTGCGGTTTCGGATGGGTCAGCGCCACGCCCGGCGCCAACACCAGTGCGGCGAAGGTCGACCAGTCGGCGTTGCGCAGATCCTCGGTGACCACCCCCCTGGCCGCCGCTTCCGCGACGCGTGCCGGAGCATCGTCCCATGCGCGCACCTCGGCTCCGCCGGCCCGCAGCGCCTCGGCCGTCGCCATCCCCGAGCCGCCGAGCCCGAAGAGAGCGACCGTCCGTCCTGCGAAGCTGGTCACGGGGATCATCGTCGCCTCACCGCAGCTTGAGCGTCGCCAGCCCGATCAGGGCGAGCACCACGGCGATGATCCAGAACCGGATCACCACCTGCGACTCGGTCCAGCCGAGATGTTCGAAATGATGGTGGATCGGCGCCATCTTGAATACCCGCTTGCCGGTCAGCTTGAACGAGATCACCTGCACGATCACCGATACCGCCTCCAGCACGAACAGGCCGCCAATGATGGCGAGCACGATCTCGTGCTTGGTGGCGACCGCGATCGCGCCGATCATGCCGCCGAGGGCGAGCGAGCCGGTGTCGCCCATGAAGATCGCCGCCGGAGGTGCGTTGAACCACAGGAAGCCGAGCCCGGCGCCGATCACCGCGCCGCACAGCACGGCCAGTTCACCGGTGCCAGCGACGTGGTGGATCTGCAGGTATTCGGCGAACACTGCGTTGCCGGACAGGTAGGCGATCATGGCGAAGGAGGCCGAGGCGATCATCACCGGCACGATGGCGAGGCCGTCGAGGCCGTCGGTCAGGTTGACCGCATTGCCCGCGCCGACGACGACAAAGGCGGCGAAGGGAATGAACAGGATGCCGAGATTGAGGACGAGGTCCTTGAGGAAGGGGAAAGCGATCGAGGTCGAGAACGGCCCGCTGTCGAGCAGGGTCACGGCATAGGCCGCAAGGCCGGCGATGGCGAACTCGAGTCCGAGCCGGGCCTTGCCGCCGAAGCCCTTGTGGCTGGACTTGGTCACCTTCAGGTAGTCGTCGTAGAAGCCGATCAGGCCGAAGCCGACGGTCACCCCGAGCACGATCCAGACATAGGGGCTGGTCAGGTCGGCCCATAGCAGCGTGGCGACGATCATCCCGGACAGGATCATCAGGCCGCCCATGGTCGGCGTGCCTTTCTTGGTCAGCAGATGGCTCTGCGGCCCGTCCTCGCGGATCGGCTGCCCCTTGCCCTGGCGAAGCCGCAGGCTGGAGATGATCTTCGGCCCGAACAGGAACACGAACAGCAGCGCCGTCATGATCGCGCCCCCGGTGCGGAACGTGATGTACTTGAAGACGTTCAGCGCAGAAATCTGGCCGGACAGTTCGCCGAGAAAATAGAACATGTGGATTCCCTAGGCCGCCACGGATTCGTCCGCAGCGGGATATTCCTGCTTGAGCGCTTCGACAAGGGGGCCCATGCGCGTGCCGAGCGATCCCTTGATCATCACCACATCGCCCGGCCGGAGGTCCTCCTTGAGCATGGCCGCGAGCCCCGCCGCCTCCTCCGCATAGGCTGCGCGCCGATGCACCGGCAGCAGTTCCCACAGCCGGCGCATGTGCGGACCGGCGCAATAGACCAGGTCGACGCGGGCCGCGGTGACCGGCTCGATCAGCCCGGCGTGAAGCGTGTCGGCAGCTTCGCCGAGTTCGCGCATGTCGCCGAGCACGGCAATGCGCCGGCCCGGCGGCGACACCTGGGCGTCGCCGAGCACCTGCAGGGCGGCGCGCATGGAGGCCGGATTGGCGTTGTAGCTCTCGTCGATCAGCGTGGCGACGCCCGCCGGCAGCCGCAGGCGCGTCTGCGCACCGCGCCCCTTCGGCGCGCTGAGATCGCCGAGCGCGATGCCGGCGAGCGCCAGGTCGGCGCCGAGTTCGACCACGGCGAGCAACACGGCGAGGCTGTTCTTGACCAGGTGGCGCCCCGGAGCACCGATCTTGTAGGTGATGTCCTGGCCGAGGACGCGCGCCTGGATCGAGGAACTGCCGGTCTGCATGGCGACGCGCTGGGGAAAGGCGTCGGCCTGCGGGTCCTCGCCGAAGGTGCGGATCTCGGTCACGCCGGCGTTCCTCGCCAGGAAGGTCAGAAGGTCGAACTGGGCGTTGTCGCGGTTGAGAATGGCGACGCCGCCGGGTTCCAGGCCGGTGAAGATCTCGGCCTTGGCCTGGGCGATCTTTTCCACCGAGCCGAAGAATTCCAGGTGCACCGGCTGCACGGTGGTGATGATGGCGACATGCGGGCGCACCAGCGCGACCAGCGGCGTGATCTCGCCGGCGTGGTTCATGCCGATCTCGAACACGCCGTAGTCCGTATCCGCGGGCATGCGCGCGAGCGTCAGCGGCACGCCCCAGTGGTTGTTGAACGAGGCGACGGAGGCGTGGGTGCGGCCCGAGCGCTCGAGCGCAAGGCGCAGGGCCTCCTTGGTGCCGGTCTTGCCGACCGAGCCGGTGACCGCGACGATGCGGGCATGGCTGCGTGCCCGCGCCGCGCGGGCGAGGCCGCGCAGGGCCTCAAGCGGATCGTCGACGACGACGTAGCGTCCGTCCGCCGGGAGGCGCTCGAGCCGGTCGCGGGCAACGAGGGCAAGGGCGGCGCCGGCTTCCAGCGCCGCGGCGACGAAATCGTGGCCGTCGAAGCGCTCGCCCTCGATGGCGACGAAGGCATCACCCGGCTGCAGCGTGCGGCTGTCGATGGAAATGCCGCCGATTGCCCCCGGCACGTCGCCCAGCACGCTCCCGCCGGTCGCGTCGACGAAGGCGTCGCGGGTCCACAGCGGTTGGGTCATGCCTTGTCTCCTGTATCGAGGGCGGCGCGCACGGCGTCGTGATCGGAAAAGGGAAGCACCGTGTCGCCGACGATTTGGCCCGTTTCATGGCCCTTGCCGGCAACGCACAGCACGTCGCCCGCCTCGAGCCGAGCTACCGCCTCGGCGATCGCAGCGCCCCGGTCGCCGATCTCGAGCGCGTCCGGCGCACCGGCCAGCACCGCCTTGCGGATCGCGGCGGGATCCTCGCTGCGCGGGTTGTCGTCGGTGACGATGACCACGTCGGCATGGCGGGCGGCGGCGGCTCCCATCAGCGGACGCTTGCCGGGATCCCGGTCGCCGCCGGCGCCGATGACGACGAAAAGCCGGCCGCAGGTGAACGGCCGCAGCGCGGCGAGCGCGTTTTCCAGCGCGTCCGGCTTGTGGGCGTAGTCGACGAAGACGAGCGCGCCGTTGGCCTTGCGCCCGACCAGTTCCAGCCGGCCGGGCGCGCCTTCCAGATCCTCCAGCGCGCGCAGCACGGCGCCGGTCGCCTCGCCGGCGGTGATCGCGAGGCCGGCGGCGATCAGCGCGTTGGAAACCTGGAAGCGACCGGCAAGGGGCAGCGAAATCTTGTAGTCGCCGCGCGGCGTCTCGACGGTCAGTTCCTGGCTGAAGCCGGAATGGCGCAGGCCGGTCAGGCGCAGGTCCGCGCCGCGTTCGCCGACCGTGAAGATGTGCAGGCCGCGCTCGCGGGCCACCGCCAGCACCCGGTCGGCGCAGCGCTCGCCCGGATCGACGACGACGCTTCCGCCGGCAGGCAGCAGGTCGCGGAACAACCGCAGCTTGGCCTGCAGGTAGTCTTCTTCGGTGGCGTGATAATCCATGTGGTCGCGGCCGAGGTTGGTGAAGGCGCCGGCGACAAGCCGCACGCCGTCGAGCCTGTGTTGCTCGAGCCCATGGCTCGACGCCTCCAGCGCGGCGTGGGTAATGCCCTCGTCGGCCAGGCGGGCCAGTTCGGCGTGCAGCGACACCGGGTCGGGCGTGGTCAGCCCACCATAGGCGCGCCCCCTCGATGTCACCGTACCGATGGTGCCGAGGCTGGCCGAGGCGTGGCCGGCATGCTCGAAGATCTGGCGAACGAAATGGGCGACGGAGGTCTTGCCGCTGGTGCCGGTGACCGCGACCATCGTGTTCGGTTGGCGGCCGTAGAAGCGCGCCGCCATCAGCGCCAGCGCCCGGCGGGCGTCCTGGGCAACCAGGACGGGAACGCTGTCCGGCATCGTGCCGGCAAGCGCAGCAGCACCCTGCGCGTCGGTCAGCACGGCAACCGCGCCCTGTTCCAGGGCCCTGGGCACGAACCGCCAGCCGTCGACGGCGGTGCCCTGCAGCGCGGCGAACAGGAAACCGGGGCGGACCTGTCGGCTGTCAGCGGTCAGGCCGGAAACGGAAAGGGTGGGCGGCGGATGCGGCAGGCCGAGGTCGGCCGCGAGGCTGTCTAGATGCATGTCATCGTTGCGTCCGGTTCGTGCGCCGTCGGAAGGCCGGTCCGGAGCGTCCTGCGGCTGCGACCCCGCGCTCCGGCCCGCGCCATTTAATAGGAAATCTCGATCGTTTCAGCCCCCTCTCCGAACTGCGGCAGCACGCCGAGCATGGGTGCCGCGCGCCGGATGATGGCGCCGGTCACCGGCGCGGTGTTCAGCCCGGCCGTCGCGGCGAGCCCCTCGCGCTCCGGTTTCGGTTCGTCCAGAACCACCAGAACGACATAGCGCGGATCGTCCATCGGGAACGCGGACAGGAACGAGTTGCGCCGCTTGTTGCTCACGTAGCGGCCGTTCTCGACCTTTTCCGCCGTACCGGTCTTGCCGCCGACCAGATAGCCCGGCACCTCGGCCCGCTTGCCCGATCCCGACAGCACGTTGAGGCGGAACAGGTAGCGCATGGCGCGGCTCGCCTCTTCGGAAATCACCCGCGTTGCCAAGCTGTTGGCCGTCTGCTCGTCGCGCGGCAGAAAGGTCGGAGGGATCAGCCGGCCGCCATTCACCAGCGCCGCCGCAGCGACAGCGGTCTGCATCGGCGTGACCGAGATGCCGTGGCCGAAGGAGACCGTGATGGCCGCCAGTTCGCCCCAGCGCTTGGGCAGCAGCGGCGTCGCGTTCTCCGGCAGTTCGGTCGGCAGGCGCTCGGTCATGCCGAGCTTCTTCAGGAACGCCTGCTGCTCGTCGATGCCGGTCGCCAGCATCATTTTCGCGGTGCCGATGTTGGACGAATAGATGAAGATCTCCGGCACCGACAGAATGCGGTTTTTCCCGTGGAAATCCGAGATCGTCCGCCCGCCGGCACGGATCGGGCGGGTGGCGTCGAAGCTGTCGCGCATCGACACGCGGCCCGAATCGAGCGCCATGGCGGTGGTAAAGGTCTTGAACACCGAGCCCATCTCGAACACGCCGCCGGTCGCCCGGTTCAGCTTGTCCTTGTCGAGCGCCTCCTCGCGGTTGTTGGGGTCGTAGTCCGGCAGCGACGACATGGCGACCACCTCGCCGGTGTGCGCGTCGAGCACGATGCCGACGGCGGCGATCGCCTGGTAGCGCTCCATCGCCTTGGCCAGTTCGTCGCGCACCACATGCTGGACGCGCAGGTCGACGGCGAGGCGCACCGGCTCCATCGGCCGGTCCGAGGCGAAGCCGATCGAGCGCAGGTCCGACAGCCAGGCGTCGTCGACGTGCTTCTCCATGCCGGCCAGGCCCTGGTTGTCGATGTTGACCGAGCCGACGATGTGGCCGGCGGTCGGCCCGCCCGGATAGAAGCGCTGTTTTTCCCACAGGAAGCCGATGCCGGGCAGGCCGAGACGGTGGATAGCCTGCTGCTGGGCCGGGCTGATCTCACGCTTCAGCCAGATGAAGCCGGCCCGGCTGGACAGGCGCTGGCGCATGGTGTCGCTGTTGAGCTCGGGGAAGACGCTGCCCAGGCCCTCCAGCACTTCCTCGACGTCGACGATCTTGCGCGGCTCGGCATAGACCGAGGCGGTCCTGATGTCGGTGGCCAGGATCTCGCCGTTGCGGTCGACGAGGTCGGGCCGCGAGGCCGCGACGGCATCTTGGGCGGAGATGAATTCGGCCGCCGGCGTCTCGTCCATCTGGGCGAGCAGCACCAGACGTCCGCCGATCAGCAGGTACACCGCCGCGAAGGCGGCCATGGCCAGGTAGACGCGCGACCGGACCGCGCCCGACGAGATCGAGCCGGCGCCGACGCGCGGCTGGCTGCGGCGGATCTGCAGGAAGGAGGTCGGTTCGCTGGCCGCGGTCGTCATCGCCCGTTCCTCACCGGATCACCGTCGTCGTGCCGGCATAGCCGCCGAGGCTGCCGTCGCTGCGGATGGGTTCGAGCATGACCGGCCGCATCGGCAGGTCCTCGGGCGACACGATCTGCTCCGCCTCCAGCGGCTGCAGCTGCAGATAGGCATTGTAGCGTTCGACCAGCCCCTGCAGCCGGTCCGGCTGGTTGAGGATGCTCCATTCCGCCTTCAGCACGCGGATCGCCTCGCGCTCGTCGGCGATCTGCCGCTTGAGCGCGGCGATCCGCTCGGCCGAACGCTCGGCGGCCATCTTCATGTCGTAGACCGTGCCCGCTCCGAGCAGCACCGCCAGAATGAACACGAAATTCAGGTAGCGCCCCATCCCCTCAGCCCCCAAGTCCGTGAAAATCCGCCAGATGCGGGACGCCGACCGCATGGATGTCGAGGCCGCGTGCCGGCGCCGCGGTGCGTCGCGCCGCACGCAGCCGCGCCGAGCGCGCGCGCGGATTGGCTGAGGTCTCGGCCTCGTCGGCCTCGACCGCGCCCTTGACCAGCAATTCGAAGGTCGCCGGCGGCACCTCCGCCTCCGGCAGGTGGCGCGACCCGCCGGCGCGCACCCGCGTGCGGTCGGCGAGGAAGCGCTTGACGATGCGGTCCTCCAGGCTGTGGAAGCTGACCACGACCAGCCGGCCGCCCGGCCGCAGGATCCGCTCGGCCGCCGTCAGCGCCTCGGCCGCCTGGTGCAGTTCGCCGTTGACGTAGATGCGCAGCGCTTGGAACGTCCGCGTCGCCGGATGGATATGCGCCTTCTTCGGCGCGCGCCCGACGACCCGCTCGACCAGGTCGGCAAGTTCGCCGGTGCGCGTGAACGGTTTTTCCGCGCGTGCCTCGCTGATCGCGCGCGCCACCGCAGCGGCGCGCTTTTCCTCGCCGAGCAGGCCGATGATGCGGGTCAGGTCCCGGGCCGGCAGCGTGTTGACGACGTCGGCCGCGCTTGGTCCGGCCTGCTCCATGCGCATGTCGAGCGGCCCGTCGCGCATGAAGGAGAAGCCGCGTTCGGCCTGGTCGATCTGCATCGACGAAACGCCGAGGTCGAGCACCACGCCGTCGACGGCCTCGTGGCCGCAGGCGCGCGCGTGGGCGTCGAGGTCGGCGAAGCGGCCCGGCACCAGCACCAGCCGCCCGCCCGAGGCCCGCACCAGATCCTGACCGCCGGCAATCGCGTCCGGGTCGCGGTCGACGCCGATCACCGCAGCTCCGGCCTCCAGGAAGGCGCGGCTGTAGCCGCCGGCGCCGAAGGTGCCGTCGACGATCACCTCGCCTTCCGCCGGCCGCAGCGTGTCGAGAACCGCGGACAGGAGGACGGGCACGTGGCGGGCCGGTCCGCCAGCGTCTGGATCGATGTCCGTAACGCGACCAGCCATCATGCCGGTCCTCCTGCCGCGGGTGCCGGAGCCGTCTGCCCCGACAGCATGGCGAGCGCCCGGCGCGTGGCCTCCGCACGGTGCTCGCGGAACCGTTCCGGTTCCCAGATCTGGAACTTGTAGCCGAGGCCGACGAAGGTCACCTGATCGCTGACCCCGGTCGCCTCGCGGATCATGTCCGAAATCACGATGCGGCCGTCGGCGTCGATCTTCGGCGTCTCGCTGGCGCCGAACAGCGCCACCGCAAGCGCGTCGTGGTCGGGCGACAGCTTGGCGAAGGCGTTGAGCCGGGCCTGGATCTCGTCGACCAGTTCGTTGCCGCCGGCATCCACGGCCGGCGCATGCGGCGAAGCGATGCAATAGAGCCCTTCGTAGCCGTCGCGCGCCAGCACGGCCCGGAACGGCGCGGGGATCGACACACGCCCCTTCGCGTCCAGCCGGTTGGTAAAATGCGACACGAAGCCGGCCATGATCCCCTTTCGCCGGGCCTTTCTGGCCCTACCCCCCAACTCGTCCGGACACTTCTGGAAACGCCCGCACGCGCCATGCCGTGCGCCTGACCGCGCCCGATCCCGTCACGCGGACCGGATCCATCGGCTGTTTCCGGGTTGATATGGGATACCATGGGAGAATATGGGCGTCAATGGAATCGGATGGATTCAACCCCTCCGGACATACAGCCCGACGCCCCCTGCCAAAGACGACGACATCGTTAAGAAAACGCTGACGAGCGGTGAAATCGGGGCAAGCAAAGGCCCTGCGCCGACGCCCTGCGTCGGCCGCCGTCCGCGGCACGCCGCTGCGGTACGGTCTGGGTGTGTGAAAAAGAAAGATGCCAGTCGGCCTGTAAGCCGGGTTCTGTATGGCGCGGGGCCGGAACCCCGCGCGTGACGACCATTCATCTGGGACGCCCGTCGCCGGACGCCTCGCGCAACCTACCCGGATGGCCGGCCTGGAAACCGACCCGGACCCGAAGGCCCTGCGCCATCCCTATTCGGTCTTGCTCCCGGTGGGGTTTACCATGCCGCGGACGTTGCCGGCCGCGCGGTGGGCTCTTACCCCACCCTTTCACCCTTGCCGCGCACCCGAGGGTCGCGGCGGTTTGCTTTCTGTGGCACTTTCCCTGGGGTCGCCCCCGCCGGGCATTACCCGGCACCGTGTTTCCATGGAGCCCGGACTTTCCTCCCCCGCGGCCTTTCGGCGCTTGCGGCAGCGGTCGTCCGGCCGACTGGCTTCGCTGCCTTATGTGGGAACGGGCGGCGGGTCAAGCCAGAGCGGCCGGCGAACTTTCCAGGCGCCGCCGGCCCGCCCGCTGCGCGTTCGGGTGGACAAGCGGACGACACGGGCTGCGGAGGCGCCGCGATTGCAGTATGGTCCGCGCCATGATCCTGTCTGTCCTGACCGCGCTCGGCGGCGTCGGCCTGTTCCTGCTGGGAATGGAAATGCTCACCGAAGGCCTGCGCGCACTCGCCGGCAACGCGCTGCGGCGCTTCCTCCAGCGCTTCACCAGCACGCCGCTCAGAGGCGTGGTCGCCGGCACCTTCATGACCGCCCTGCTGCAATCGTCCAGCGCCACGACGGTCGCCGCGGTCGGCTTCGTCGGCGCCGGCTTGCTGAGCTTCACGCAGGCGCTCGGCGTCATCTTTGGCGCCAACATCGGCACGACGATGACCGCCTGGGTCATCGCGGTACTCGGCTTCAAGCTCCAGCTCGGCACCCTGGCCATGCCGCTGGTGATGATCGGCATCATGCTGAAAATGTTCGCCCAGGGCCGCTGGACCCATATCGGTCAAAGCCTTGCCGGCTTCTCGCTGCTGTTCATCGGCCTCGACGTCATGCAGCAGGGCCTCGCCGCGCTCGAAGGCAGCTTCACGCCGGACGACTTCCCGCCAGACACCCTGCTCGGCCGCTTGCAACTGATCCTGGCCGGTGCAGCGATCAGCGGCATCACTCAAGCTTCAGCCGCTGGCATCGCGGCCGCGATGGCGGCCATGAGCGCCGGCACGATCTCCTTTCCCCAGGCCGCCGCCCTGGTCATCGGCATGAATGTCGGCACCACGGTCACCGCCGTGCTTGCAGGTCTCGGCGGCTCGGTCGCGATGCGCCGCACGGCCTATGCGCATCTGGTCTTCAATCTGCTGACCGGCGCGATCGCCTTCCTGCTGCTCATCCCCCTGCACCACACGATTGAGGTGCTGACCGCCGGCGACACTCCGGCCGAGGCGCAGATGGCGCTGGCCGGCTTCCATACCGTCTTCAATGTCCTCGGTGTCCTGCTCATCATCGGCCTGGTACGACCGTTCGCCCAATTCGTCATCCGCCTGGTGCCGGACCGGGGGCCGAACCTGACCGGCACGCTCGACGACCGTCTGCTGGCCGATCCGCCGGCCGCGCTCGACGCGCTCCAGGCGGCGACAGCGAACACCGCCTCGACGCTGTTTTCCCTGCTCGAGACGCGGTTGCGCGACCGCTCCGCCGCCAGCCCGCGCCGCGAGATGCTCGAGATCAAGTCGGCGCTGGAGGAGATCGGCCGCTTCGCCGAACGGATCAAGACGCCGCCGAACCAGGCGGCCGTCCATGCGATCCACATGGCGGCGATCCATACCATCGACCATCTCGACCGGTTGAGCGAGCGCTGCGCCCAGACAGACCGCATCTATACCGTGGTCGCAACGCCGGAACTCGCAAAGCGCGGTGAGGAACTGCGCCAGGCCTTGCGCGATTTCGTCGCTCAGGGCGTGGCCGGTGCCGACGAGGACCGCGCCAATCGCCTGCGCAAGCGCCTGCGCGAGGACCGGCACGCGCTGCGCGAGACCATCGTCCTGAAGGCGGCCGAAGGCGAACTGGCAGCCTCGGAGGCGACCGCGCGGCTGGACGCCATCCGCTGGGCCCACCGCGTCTCCTACCATGTCTGGCGCATCATCCATCATCAGAAGGCGATCGCCGAGGCCCACGCCCGTCCGGTCCAGCCCGGGCCGCGCCTGGGCGAAACCATCGAGGAGGAACTCTAGCCTCGGCCCCGCCACGGGCCTCGGCGCACCCTGGAACGGAACCCCGGCCGGGCAACGACGTTTGCCTGCCAATGGACCCGCAACCCAGGGAGATATCCCATGCGCACCAAGACCATCATTTCGGCCCTCGTCTTCATGCCGGTGAACGCCGTGCTGTTCGGTGCCGGCATCATTCCCGTGCTGGCCATCCCGGAATTGCGCGCCTACGCCATGATCCTGATCCCAATCGTGGTCGCCGCGAGCCTCGTCGCCAGCGTGCCGCTGTCGCGGTGGATCGCGCCACGCCTGCGCCTGCGCGACCGCACGCGCCGCCCGGAAGCGCACCGGCAGGGGACGGATTACCCCGTGAGCGGATCCGCCCGGTGACGGAGGATTCGCGGCCGATGGCCGGTCGACCCGGTCAGTTCGCCGGCCCGCCGCAGATCACGTAGCTGTTGCCGCAAGCCTCCTGCGCGTCGCTGAAATAGCGGTAGCAGGTGTCGTTCGAAGGACAGTAGTGCGGATAGTCCTGATCGCAGTAACGGCACCAGCCGCCGAAGAAGCCACAGAAAGCCTCCCCCGGATCGGCCGGCGGACAGGACTGCGCCACGGCCGAGCCGGGCTTGTGCGGAGCCGGCGAGACCGGAGTCGCGCCGGGCCTGGACACCGGCGCCTCGGTCTGCGCACCGGACTGGTCGGTCGCCTGCGCCAGAAGTTGGGCCAGCACCGGCGCGATGGATTTCGGCATGCCGGATCCCTCCGCCCAGGCGCTGCCGCTGCCCAAACCGAGCAGCAGGACGCAGATCGTTGCCAGGATCGTTTTCATGTCGGGTCCTCCCCCCGTTGCTCCGTCCGACCGTCAGGCCAGCAAGGGCATCTTGTTGATCTTGCCCCTCCTCGACATCAGGCCAAGAAACGTCATCGTTTTCAATGGAATTCCGCCCCACCCGGCGTGTCGATACACCCGCAGCCTCTCCGCTGTCATTCCGGCCAAGCGTGAACTGCGAGCCGAAACCGGAGAGCCACGGTGTCGATGGTGTCAATGAAAGGAGACCAACAGGACCCCGGCTCATCGATCCCGCATCTGCGCTTCGCTGCGTGCGGGATGACGCGTCTGGAGGGGTGTCGGCAGTCTGAGGCCTGCGCGGTTTCCCGCGCAGGCCCCGGGAACTGCGGCATGCGGGGCTTCGCCCGACCGCAGGAGACCGTTCAGGTCGAGGCGAGGATCTGCTTGACCTTGCTGCAGTAGCGGCGGCTGACCGGGTTCATGCGCTTGGCGAAATGACCGGCGTTGTAGCGCAGGATGGTGCCGCAGGTGTCGCCGGAAGCGAGCTTGTGGGCGGCGGCGAGGTAGCGCATGCCCCATTCCAGGTTGGTGGCGGGGTCGTAGAGCGCCGAGGCCGAGCCCCGGTAGCCAATGCCCCGCGCAGTAGCCGGCTTGATCTGCATCAGCCCCACTTCGCCGGCGCTGCCGCGCGCCTTGGGGTTGTAGTTGCTCTCGACCCGCACCACCGCATGGGCGAGGTCCACCGGCACCCCGTGCCTGCGGGCCGCGTCGCGGATCAACTCGTCGATGCCTCCGGCCGCGCGAGCGGCCGGCGAAAGGCGGCTGCGGGACTTCTTGCCCGCCGCGCCGGCCTTTGCCTCGGCCTTGGCGACGACCAACGCCGGGGCGATTTCTTCGTCGGCCGGGCGCAGGGCGGGCACGAGGGGGCTGCCGGGGCGATGTTCGACCAGCACCTCCTGCATCTGCGGCATCTCGTCCTGCGCCGGCTGGGCGTCGGCGCCGCTGGCAGCCGCGACAGGCCCGAGGGCGGCGCTGAAGGTGAAGGCGGCGGCGATCAGGCCGAGGCCGGCGCGGCGCAAGGCAATGCGCGACTGGATCATGCAGTCATACTCCGTTTTTCTTTTCGTCTCGTCGGATGGGTCATTGGGAAGGCGCAGAGGAATGCCCGCCCGATGGGACGAAAATCGGCCCGCATCGATCACGAAATGTTACAGAAACTAAGGAAATACAGCCCGGAAATCGGGGAATTGATCGTCAGTTTATGCAGAAATTGACGTCAATTTGTTGCCAATCGGGCCGGACCGGGCACTTTCGTGACCTGCCCCGTTGCAGCGCCTCGGTCCGCGCCGCCGGGTCAGCCGAGCTCCGGCAGCGCCGCCAGCAGCGTGTGCAGCGTGACGATCGTCGACACGTCGGCGATGCCGTCGACCCGCTCGGGCCGGAAGTGGCGCTGGAACGCGGCCACCGCCGCCCTGGTGCGGGCGTCGAACACGCCCGAGATCGGCACGTCGTAGCCGTAGAGCGCCAGCATCGACTGCAATGCCTCGACGGGCTGGCCCGCCTCGCCCTCCTGGAAGAAGCGTCCGCCGGCGAGCGGTGCCGGCGCCACGTGGTGGCCGATGCCCGCGCGCGCCAGCCGCTCCCAGGGGAACTTCTCGCCCGGATCCTCCTTGCGCTGCGGCGCGACGTCCGAATGCGCCAGAACCCGCCAGGGCGGGATGGCGTGGCGGGCGCAGATGTCGCGGCACAACGCGATCACCGCCTCGACCTGCACGGCGGGGAAATCCCGGTAGCCCCATTCGTGGCCCGGGTTGGCGATCTCGATGCCGATCGAGCGCGAATTGATGTCGGTCTCGCCCTTCCAGAACGACCTGCCGGCATGCCAGGCCCGCCGCGCCTCCGGCACGCATTGCAGGATGTCGCCGGTCTCGCGCACGAAATAATGCGCAGACACCTCGGCGCGCGGGTCGCACAGCCGCCTCAGCGCGGCGTCCTCGTCCGCCATGCCGGTGTAGTGCAGCACGATCATGTCGATCGGCTTGCCCTCGCGGCGCTCATTGTGGTTCGGCGAGGGGTGTACCCTCAGGGCGAGGCCCGAATCCGGCTTGACGCTCACAGTCCCCTCTCCGCGCAGATCTGGGCATAGGCCGCGTTGAGCGCCGCCAGCCGGTCGTTGGCGATGCGCACGAATTCCGCCGGCACGCCGCGACCGATCAGCGTGTCGGGATGGGTCTCGCGCACCTCGCGCCGGTACTGCGCCTTCACCTCGTCGTCGCTCGCCTGCGGCGCCAGGCCGAGCACCGCGTAAGGATCGCCGCGCTCGCGCACGTGCCGGGCCAGGACCTTGTTGAACTCCCGCCGATCCAGCCCGAAGATCTCCGCCACCCGGGCCAGATAGCCAATCTCGTCCTCGTGCACGAGCCCGTCCGCCTTGGCGATGTGGAACAATCCGTCGAGGATGTCGATCAGCGTCTTGCGCTCGTAGGGAAACAGGTCGGCCAGCTTCTTGGCATAGGTTTCGAAGCCGGCGACGTCCTGCTTGGCGAGATCGAACAGGCGCGCCACGTTGCGCTCCTCGCCCGGCGGGATGTCGAACAGCTCGCGGAAGGCCAGCACCTCGTCGGTGGTCACCACCCCGTCCGCCTTGGCCATCTTCGCCGACAGGGCGACCATCGCCACGGTGAAGCCGACCGTGCGCGTTCCCTCCGGTCGCGCCAGCACGAGCTGAATCAGCCGGTCGACGATCTGCGCGCCGCCGGTCCCGACCGCCGCGGCGATCGACCCAATGCTGGTCCAAACGCTCATTCCAGGACGCCCAAGGACAGGATGCTCCGGCACGTCGGGCCGCCGTCGGCGCCGCCCCTGTGGTGACTTGGGGCCGCGCCCCCGATTTCGGCCGATCGACCCGGCAGGTCCCGGACTAGCCGCAACGACCCGCCCCGCGCAAGTCCCATGCGGCCGCCCGCAGGGCCCCGTATCGACAAAAGCCACGGTTCAACGCTCTTTCGGATTGCCGATTCACTTTGACGAAACCTTCCCCAGCTAGGGTTGCCCTCGAGCAGACACTCGGGATTTTTCACCAGCATGAACCGCACGAACAGCCGCCGCAACCTCCTGGCCTTCGGAGCCATGCTGCTGCTGCTCGTGCTGGTGGCAGCCGGCGTCTACGGCACCAACCGCCTGCTGACGCACTGGCTCCTGGTGCAATCCATCCAGGGTACCTTCAACGCCTGGAGCAACGGCTACCTGGAAGCGGATGAGGAACCGGCCATCGGCACGTTGCGCCTGTCGTCGACGGCCGAAGTGACGCTGCGCGGCGCGATGGGAAATGATGCGTCGCTCGAGGACGGCGAGACGGTCCTGGACAGGCTTCGGGACATCGCCCGAAGGGAACTCGGGCCCGACGCGGTCATCGCCTCCCAGGCGCTCGCCTTTCCCGCGGAGTGGACGCACGCAACCACCGCGGACATCGTTGCGGGCCTTGTCCCGGAATTCCTGACCGGAACGATCGGCGCCACTGATCTCGCGACGGTCATCGACTCTGTACGCCAGGCGAACGCTCCCATCACCACGGTCTACCTCACCTGGTGGGGCGGCATTCAAAAGACCGCGATCATCGCCCTTCCCCAACGCTCTGACGGCGCGACCATCGGCGCCCTGCTGCTGGAAGTCGACGTGTCCAGCAAGGTCGCATCGGTCAACCGCACGCTGCACGTCACCACGGGCCTCGTCGGCGCCCTGTGCCTGGCGTCCTTCCTGATCGCCGGTTTCCTGCTCTGGCTGCGCTTCCACGACCAGGTGAAGACCAACCAGGACATCGCGTTTCTCGCCCATCACGATCCGCTGACCGGGCTGCCCAACCGCGCGGTGTTCAGCGCCCGGCTGAACGAGGCGCTGCGCCTCGCCCATGCCAAGGCGAGCAACATCGCCGTGATCCTGATCGACGTCGACAAGTTCAAGGCGATCAACGACACCTACGGCCACGGCACCGGCGACATCTATCTGCAGGTCATCGCCGACCGGCTGCGGGCGGTCTTCGGCGATCACCTGGTGTCGCGCCTGTCGGGCGACGAGTTCGCCGTCATGATCGGTTCGGTATCGGACGTCGCGCGTCTGACCCGGCTGGCCGCCGAGATGATTTCGGCGACCAAGGCGCCCTGCATCATCGACGGCAAGGAAATCCCGATCTCGCTGTCCCTCGGCATCGCCAGGGCCACCGACGGCAGCTGGCGCTCGTCCCGCCTGCTGCATTGCGCCGACCTCGCCCTCTACAAGGCCAAGCATTCCGGCCGCTCCATGTTCGTCTGGTACACGCCCGAGATGGACGCCGAGGCGCAGAAGCGCAAGGAGATCGAGGACGGACTGATCAAGGCGTTGAAATACGACCAGTTCGAGCTCGTCTACCAGCCGCAGTTCTCGCTTCATGACGACACGCTGAAGGGCTACGAGGCGCTGATCCGCTGGGAGCATCCGACCAAGGGCACGATTTCTCCCGACGTCTTCATCGCCGTCGCCGAGGACACCGGCCTGATCGAGGAGATTGGCGACTGGGTCCTGCGCAAGGCCTGCAAGGAAGCCGCCCGCTGGGAAGACCGGGGTCTTCATGTCGCGGTGAATTTCTCCCCGGCCCAGTTCCGCGCCGGCGAAACCCAGATCAAGGTCGCCCGCGCGCTGAAGGAATCGGGCCTCGATCCGCGCCGGCTGGAGATCGAGATCACCGAGAGCCTGCTCATCGCCGACACCGAGGCGGTAGTCGATACGCTGCGCGACATCAGCCGGCTCGGCGTGACCATCGCCATGGATGATTTCGGCACCGGCTATTCGTCGCTGAGCTACCTCAGCCGGTTCCCGTTCGACAAGATCAAGATCGACCGCAGCTTCATCCGCAACCTCGGCAAGGACCTCGGCACGGACGCCATCGTCACCTCGATCATCGGCCTCGGCCGCTCGCTCAATGTCCTGATCACCGCCGAAGGCGTCGAGAACCAGGATCAGGTGACGCTCCTGCGCGCGGCCGGATGCGACCTCGTCCAGGGCTTCCTCTACGGTCGCCCCGGCGCGGTCAGGAGCCCCGCCCGCCCGGTGGTTTCACTTCCCGGGCAAGCGAGCGCGGGTTGAACCGGACGACCGCCGCACGCATGGTCAGATCGAGCGCTGGTTGACCCGTTTCGACAGTTCGGCCGCGCTTTCCTTGCGTTCCGAATAGCGGTCGACCAGGTAGCCGGCCCGGTCGCGCAGCAGCAGGGTGAACTTCGTCAGTTCTTCCATCACGTCGACGACGCGGTCGTAGAGCGCCGACGGCTTCATGCGCCCCGCCTCGTCGAACTCCAGGAACGCCTTGGGCACCGACGACTGGTTGGGAATGGTGACCATCCGCATCCAGCGGCCGAGCACGCGCATCTGGTTGACCGCGTTGAACGACTGCGAACCGCCCGAGACCTGCATCAACGCCAGCACCTTTCCCTGCGTCGGGCGCACGGCGCCGAGGCTGAGCGGGATCCAGTCGATCTGCGCCTTCATGATGCCGGTCATCGCCCCGTGGCGCTCCGGCGAGCACCAGACCTGCGCCTCCGACCAGGCGCACAGGTCGCGCAGTTCCTGGACCTTCGGATGGCTCGTGTCCGCGTCGTCCGGCAGCGGCAGGCCGGAGGGATCGAACACCCGCGTCTCCGCGCCGAAGCGGCACAACAGGCGTTCCGCCTCGAAGGTCAGCAGGCGGCTGTAGGAGCGCGCCCGCACCGACCCGTAGAGCAGCAGGACCCTTGGCGGATGCTCCGAAGGTGTGACCTCGAACAGCCTGTTGCGGTCGATCGGCGGCAGCAGGTCCGCGACCAGGTTCGGCAGCGTGTCGTCCCTGCCGTCAGCCACCCTGCGGCTCCTTCCGTTCGGCGACCACTTCGCCGTCCTCCTTGGTGAAGGATCCGATCGCCGGATTGGGCAGGATGTCGAGCACCGCCTCGGAGGGTCGGCACAGGCGCACGCCCTTGTCCGTCACCACGATCGGCCGGTTGATCAGGATCGGATGGGCCATCATGAAGTCGATCAGTTCGTCGTCGCTCCATTTCGGGTCGTCGAGGCCGAGATCGTCGTAGGGCGTACCCTTGCGGCGCAGCAGGTCGCGCACGGGAATGCCCATGCGCGCGATCAGGCCGGCCAGTTCGGCCCGGCTCGGCGGCGTCTTCAGGTATTCGATGACGACCGGCTGCTCGCCGGAGCGGCGGATCATCTCCAGCGTGTTGCGCGACGTGCCGCAGGCCGGGTTGTGATAGATCGTGACGGTCACGACGGGTCCTTTCTCTCGCAGCTTGGCGGCGCCACCCCGCATATGTCGGGATGGCCGCCGCAGCAGTCCTCGGTCAGGAAGCCGAGCAGGCGCCGCATGTCCTCGAAACGGACCGCATAGAGCACCTTGCGCCCCGACCGTCGCGCATCGACCAGCCCGGCCCGCTCCAGCGTCGCCAAGTGGAACGACATGCGGGTCGGCGGCACGCCCAGCGCTGCCGCGATCTCGCCGGAGGGGCGCCCCGACGGACCCGCCTTCACCAGCAGGCGGAACGCCGCCAGCCGGTCAGCATGGGCGAGCGCGGCAAGCGCCTCGATAGCCTGATCGTCCTTCATGATCAAATACTACAACTATATTTGTAATTTTCAAGTGTGAGCAGGCCGCGCACCTGCGGCCCCCGCTGCCGTCTGCCGGCTACATCGCGGCGGCGGCCCGCGCGGCCTGGTCGTAGGTACCCGAGACGGTGCGCAGGGTGGTCGCCAGCCGCGACAGCTCCGCCTCGTCGAGGCCGATCGCCTTGACCGGCCCGACCAGCAGCGCCTCGCGCAGGCGGCGGTATTCCATGCAGGCGGTCTCGCCCGCCGGGGTGATCGAGACGGTCTTCTCCTTGCCGCGCCGGCCCGAGACGATCAACTCCGCCTTCTCCAGCTTCTTCAGCGCATAGGCGACCGTGTAGGTGTCCTCAATGTTGAGCACGAGGCAGATGTCGGCCAGCGTCTTCGGCCGGCCGCGGTGGTTGACCGAATGCAGCACCAGCACGTCGAGCGGGCCCAACCCCTCGACCCCGGCCGCCGTCATGCAGCGCACCATCCAGCGATGATAGGCGTTGACCATCATGGTCACCGCGAATTCGATCTCCGAAAGCGCCGGCATCGCGCCGGAGGCGAGATGGGCTGCGGACACGATCGGGCCGATCGGCGCACCATCGCCGCTCGGCGGCGTGTCGACGGGATTTGGCGGGGTCATGGGCACTCCTGCTGCTCCGGATCGACCGACGATAGCGGAGCCTGCGCGCGGGATTCAACCGCCGGCAGACCCGTCCGACGAAGGATTGCCGAGCACCCGCCCGACCGACTAGCCTGAGCGTCGCTTCTCTCCCGCGTTTCTCGCCCGGACGGATCATGAAAGTCTCCGAAGCCCTCGCCTCGCGCATCAGCTGCCGCGCCTTCCTTCCCGAGCCGGTGCCGCTCGCCACCGTACGGGCGATTCTCGAGGGCGCCGCGCGGGCGCCATCGGGCGGCAACCTGCAGCCCTGGCATGTCCATGTCCTGACCGGCGCGCCGCTGAAGGCCCTGATCGCGGACATCGCGGCCAGGACCGCGCTGACGCCGCGCGGCGAAGGCACCGAATATGCCGTCTATCCGCCCGACCTGAAGGAGCCCTACGCGGCGCGCCGCTTCAAGTGCGGCGAGGACATGTACCGCCTGCTCGGCGTCGAACGCGAGGACCGGAAGGGCCGCGGCGCCCAGTTTCGCCGCAACTTCGAGCTGTTCGGCGCCCCGGTCGGGCTGTTCGTCTATCTCGACCGCACCATGGGGCCGCCGCAATGGGCCGACTGCGGCATGTTCCTGCAAAGCGTCATGCTGCTCGCCCGCGAGCACGGCCTGCACACCTGCGCCCAGGAGGCCTGGGCGCAATGGCATGGCACGTTGGCCGAGCACCTGTCGCCGCCGGCCGAGCACATGTTCTTCTGCACCATCGCGCTCGGCCGCATGGACGAGACCGCGCCGGTCAACCGGCTGAAGACGGAACGGGCCGCCGTCGACGACTTTGCCCGCTTCCTGGGCTTCTGATCGTGACCGGTCCTGTTCAGGCTCGCCCCGTCGCTGCGCCGGGAAGCCGCCGCGACCAGCTGCTTCTGGCCGCAATCCTCGCCCTCGCCGCCCTGCTGCGCCTGCCGGGACTCGACCGCACCAGCCTCTGGTACGACGAGGCGGTGTCGTGGAGCCAGTCGTCGCTGCCCTTCGGCGCCATGGTCGCGGCGGTCGCCGGCGACAACTACCCGCCCCTGCACAACATCCTGCTGTGGGCCGCGATCCGGCTCTTCGGCGACGGCGAGGTCGTCCTGCGCCTGCCCTCGGCGCTCGCCTCGATCCTGGCCGTCTGGCTGCTCTACCGGCTCGGCCGCAGCCTGTTCGGGCCGGCCACGGGCCTGCTCGCCGCGTTCCTGCTCGCCCTGTCGCCGTTCCAGGTCTGGTACGCCGGCGAGGCGCGCATGTACGCGCTGTTCGCCGCCTGCGGCCTCGCCTTCCTGTGGGCCGCCGCCGAGGCGCTGCGCCGGCCCTGCCGGCGGGCGTTCTGGCTCGCCACCCTCGCCGCCGCCCTGTTCCTCTACTGCCACATCTACGCGGCCTTTTCGATCGCCGGCGTTGGCCTCCTCGCCCTCGTCCTGATCGCACTCCGGTGGCGCGACGGTCTCCCGGAAGGACTGGCGCCGCGCGGACCGGACTGCCTCCTCGCCGCGCTGGCCGCTGCCGGCGTCCTGTTCCTGCCCTGGCTGGTCCTGCTCGTCGGGCGCGCCCGCCATGTCGCTGCCGAAGGCTTCTGGATCGCCTATCCGGATGCCGCCTTCCTCACCGTCATGGCGGGCGAGATCGCCGGATCGGGCACCTATGCCGCCGTTCTCGCCGGACTGGTCGGCATTTGGCCGATCCTGGCAACCGTCCGGCGCCGGTCCGGCCGGACTCCGGAGTGCCTCCGGACAGAATCAGGAGCCTGGCAGGTCGGACTGCTCGCCGCCTTCGCGGGTGCGCCGGTGCTTCTCGGCTACGGTCTGTCGATCGCCGTGCGACCGATCCTGTTCGACCGCTATCTCATTGCTGCCGCATCAGTTTTTCTGTTGATGGCAGCCGCCGCCGCGACCCGTCTGGCGCCCCGCGCCGGGGCTCTGGCGCTGGCGGCGGCCAGTCTGGCGCTCATCGCCGCGCCGCTCCACCACACGCTCGCCGAAAAGCCGCGGCCCGAGTGGCGCGCGGTCGCGGAAATCTTTCGTGCAAACCGGACGGGATCGGAATCGCTCATTCTTTACAAGGGCATGGCGGAGCCGCCGCTGCGCTACTACCTGCGTGCTCCCGGGGAGATCGTCGCCTTGCCGCGCCCCGCCGACCTGGCCGAGGCGCTCGCCGGCCGCGACCGCGCCTTCCTGCTGATAGCCCACACCGACAGGCCTGAAATGATTGAACTTCTAGCGCTTGCGGCGGCGGATTTCGAGCAGACCGGGTCATGGCGCCGCTTCGGCTGGGGCGACAGCGGCCTGACCCTCCTGATGCTCACCCGCCGCTCAGGCTAACTTCCTGATCCGATTTGGAAACTTCTCTCCCACCTCGCCCCGTCGGTGTCGGTCACCGTGACCGTCATGGTGTCGGCGCCGTTCGGAACGTAGTCGAAGCCGATCTGCGGGTCCTGGGACAGGGTGATCGAACCGGTCATCGAGAACACCTTCTCGCCGCCCTGGTGGACCTCGATATCCGACACGATGCGCAGCGGCACGTAGAGCAGGGTCACCTGATCGAGCACCATGCCCGTGTGATTGGGGTGGCGAACCGTCAGCGTTGCCTTCGGCCGGGCGAGGGACAAGCCCGCAGCGGTCGCCTCCCGGTCCAGACGCATCTGGCCCATGGTGGCGGCGATTTCCGCCGGATCGCCGGCCGGCGGCGCAGCGCAGGCAGCCTGTCCGCCGGCGAATTTCACGAAGCGGGAAGCCATCAGCAGCGCCCCGTCGTCAAGTTCCACCACCGCCCGCACCTCGGTCGCCGCATTGAGCCGCAGACGCGTGGCGAGGTCGAGCTGGCGCCGCGCACCGGCGATTTCGAACACGGCGGCGACCGGTGACGGGTTCTCGTCGACGACGAAGGTCACCGCCCGGATCGCCCGGCCGTCGGATATCCGCGCCTCGAGCCGCACGGGAACGGCACTCTGGTTGTCGGGACGAGCCGGGGCGGTGAGGACAAGTGCGTCCGGAGCGGGTCGGATCTCGCGATCGCCGAAGACCAGGCCGCGCAGTTCGCCCCAGGTCGAGTCGGCCTGCACAGGGAAAGAAAATCCTATGAAACAACAATAACTTATTACGCCGAAGGCGAGGCTGAAAGCACGCAATGTCATAAACCGTCCCTCCCGCTGGCGGCCGATGAACCCGCATCGCGCGGCCCGCGCCGGTCCGGCCAGAGAGCCCCCGCGAAGGCCGGAATTCCGCCGAGTTTCGCCGTTTTCGCCGTTGCCGCCAAGCGGCACTTTCGGATCGGAGGGGGAACCGCAGGCCGCTGCTGTCCCCTCCTGAAACCCTCCTAAAACCCTCCGAAGACCCTCCTGGAACCCGCCGGAGACCTGCCGGAGACCTGCCGGCGCCTGCTCCTTCTGTCTCACTGGTAATTTATTGACAATTTATCGACACGAGATACCGTGACGGGGTCGATCGACCGACCGCATTCGGCAGGCGACAGGGGCATGACGGGTCACGCCGAGACAGGCGCCGCACGCGCAAGGGCTGTCCCCGAAACCACCTCGCTCCGGACCGCGCGAGCACAGACGCCAGGATCAGGCGCCAGGATCGGGCGCCAGGATCGGGCGCCAGGATCAGACGCCGGGAGGCGCCGCCCGCGACAAAACCGATTGCCGGATCGGCCCGCCTGCCGCAGTCTGAAAGCAAAAGACCGCACTGAAGCGACAACAAGAGGGGAATCCACGATGACACGCACCTTGAAATCCGGAATTCTCACCACGGTTTCGGCCGCAGCCTTCGCCGCCGTGACCGCGACCGCCGCCGTCGCCGCGGAGAAGTGGGACATGCCGATGGCCTATCCGGCGACCAACTTCCACTCCGAGAACGCCGCCACCTTCGCGGCCTGCGTGACCGCCGGCACCGGCGGCGAGATCGAGATCGTCACCCATCCGGGCGGCTCGCTGTTCGGCGGCGCCGACATCAAGCGCGCCGTGCAGACCGGCCAGGTGCCGATCGGCGAGCGCCTGCTGTCGGCCCACGCCAACGAGAACCCGCTGTTCGGCATCGACAGCATTCCCTTCCTCGCCACCTCCTTCGACGACGCGGTCAAGCTGTGGACCGCGGCCGAGCCGGCGATCGCGGAAGCGCTCGACGAACAGAACCTCGTGCTGCTCTACACCGTGCCGTGGCCGCCGCAGGGCTTCTACTTCAACATGGAAGTCAATTCGGTCGCCGCCATGAAGGGCGTCAAGTTCCGCGCCTACAACGCGGCGACCGCCAAGCTCGCCGAACTGACCGGCATGCTGCCGGTGCAGATCGAGGCCGCCGAGATCTCCCAGGCCTTCGCCACCGGCGTCGCCCAGGCGATGATCTCCTCCGGCGCCACCGGCTACGACAGCAAGCTGTGGGAGAACGTCTCGCACTTCTACGAGGTCGACGCCTGGCTGCCGCGCAACGCCGTGTTCGTCAACAAGGACACCTGGGCCGGCCTGAGCGACGCGGCCAAGACGACGCTGACCGACTGCGCCGCCACCGCCGCCTCGGACGGCCTGCAGAAGGCCAAGGACTACACCCAGTTCACCCTGGACGGGCTGAAGTCGAACGGCATGCAGGTGCTCAAGCCGTCCGAGCAGCTCAAGAGCGACCTGAAGGCTATCGGCGAGACGATGACCAGCGAATGGCTCGCCTCCGCCGGCGACAAGGGCAAGGCCATCGTCGACGCCTACAAGAGCATGTAGGCCCTGCGGATGGGCGGACCGGCAGGTTGCTGCCGTTCCGCAGCTCGCGCAGACCCTTGAGCGTGCAAGCGCGGAGTGAACTGCGTATCGGCGGCCTGCTGCCACATCGTGCATCCCTGTCGTCCCGGTTGGCGCGCACGGCCGAGACCGGGGTCCAGCCCCCTGGTCTCGGCGCCCAGCGGCCAACGGTGACCGCCCAGGTTGCCGAGCCCTGCCTGCGCAGGGGCGACAAGGGAGCGGGTGTCGGCATCGCCGTCCCGTTCGCCCCGCGCCGGCGGGGACCGTTCGCCTTGCCACAGGACAGACCAGCGGGAATGGCATCATGAAGACACTCGGGCGCGGGCTGCGCCGGCTCCTCGACGGGCTCTATTTCGCCGGCGGGCTGATCGCGGCGGTCTGCCTGGTCGCAATCCTGGCGATCATCGTCGCCCAGATGGTGACCCGCTGGACCGGGCTGACCTTTCCCGGCGCGACCAGCTATGCCGGCTACGCCATGGCGGCGGCCTCGTTCTTCGCCTTCGCCCATGCGCTCAACCGCGGCGCTCACATCCGCGTCAGCGTGCTGCTGACGGCGCTCGGACCGAAACGCCGCTGGCTGGAACTGTGGTGCTTCGCCATCGGCGCCGCCCTGTCCTGGTTCTTCGCCCGCTACGCCATCAAGGCGGTTTACTGGTCGTGGAAGCTGAAGGACGTCAGCCAGGGACAGGACGCGACACCGCTGTGGATCCCGCAGCTCGCCATGGCCGCAGGCACGGTGCTGCTCGCCATCGCCATGACGGACCACCTCGTCCGCATCGTGTTCCTGGGCGAGCACGGCATCAAGGCCGACACCGTCGACCAGAGCCAGGGGAAATAAGCGGCCATGGACGCCTTCGGACCCGTCGCCATCTTCCTGTTCACCCTGTTCCTGCTGCTCGGCAGTGGCGTATGGGTTGGCCTCGCGCTGCTCGGCGTTGCCTTCGTCGGCATGGAACTGTTCACCTCGCGCCCGGCCGGCGACGCCATGATCACGACGATCTGGGCAGCCTCCTCGTCCTGGACGCTGACCGCCCTGCCGCTGTTCATCTGGATGGGCGAGATCCTCTACCGCACGCGCCTGTCGGAGGACATGTTCCGCGGCCTGTCGCCCTGGATGGCACGCCTGCCCGGCGGCCTGCTGCATACCAACATCGTCGGCTGCACCGTGTTTGCCGCCGTCTCCGGCTCCTCGGCGGCGACGCTGTCGACCGTCGGCAGGATGTCGATCCCCGAACTGCGCAGGCGCAACTATCCCGAACGCATGGTAATCGGCACGCTGGCAGGCGCCGCGACGCTCGGCCTGATGATCCCGCCATCGCTGACGCTGATCGTCTACGGCGTGACCATCAACGAATCGATCACCAAGCTGTTCATGGCCGGCGTGGTCCCGGGCCTCGTGCTCGCCTCCCTGTTCATGGGCTACGTGGCGCTCTATTCGAAGCTGTCGAAAGCCTACCGGCCGGATCCCGAACCGGCGATGAGCCTTGCCGAACGGCTACGCAACTCGCGCTTCCTGCTGCCGGTGATCGCGCTGATCGTCGTGGTCATCGGGTCCATGTATCTCGGCTGGGCGACGGCGACGGAAGCGGCCGCCATCGGCGTCATCGGCGCGCTGATCCTCGCCGCGGCGCAGGGCTCGCTGACGCTGAAGACCTTCGGCGAAAGTCTGATGGGCGCCACCCGCACCTCCGCGATGATCGCCCTGATCCTGGCCGGCGCCGCCTTCCTGTCGCTGTCGATGGGCTTCACCGGCCTGCCGCGCGCGCTCGCCACCTGGATCGGCTCGCTGAACCTGACCGCCTTCGAGCTGCTGATGGCGCTGCTGGTGTTCTACATCATCATCGGCTGCTTCCTGGACGGCATCTCGTCGGTGGTGCTGACCATGGCGGTGGTCGAGCCGATGATCCGCCAGGCAGGCATCGACGTGATCTGGTTCGGGATCTTCATCGTCGTCGTGGTCGAGATGGCGCAGATCACGCCGCCGATCGGCTTCAACCTGTTCGTGCTGCAGGGCATGACGCGCCACGAAATGAACTACATCGCCCGCGCCGCGCTGCCGATGTTCGCGATCATGGTCGTGATGGTCTTCGTGCTAATCCTGTGGCCGGAGCTCGCGACCTGGCTGCCTGAAACCATGAGCCGGCGCGGCGCCGGCTAGCCTTGGACCTGCGTCTCCTCCCGATGCGGGCGCCGCCAGTCCGGCACCCGCACCGGCCACCGCAGCCTCAGCACCGAAACGGTCCACGCATGTTCGACATTCCTTCCGCCACCCTGTCCGACCTGCCGCTGCTCATTCTGGCGGAGGCCATCGTCGCGCTCGCCGCCATCCTGCAGGCCAGCGTCGGCATGGGCTTCGGCATGCTCGCGGCACCGCTGCTGGCGCTGATCGATCCGACGCTGGTGCCCGGCCCGATGCTCGTGCTCGGCTTCGTCACCGCCGCGATCGGCGCGCTCCGGGAACGGCGGGGAATCGACTGGGGCGAATTGCGCATCGGCTTTACCGGGCGCGTGGTCGGCGCGGCCGCGGCGGTCGCCCTGCTCGCCTCCCTGCCCGACCGGTCGCTGTTCTCGCTGATCTTCGGCCTGCTGGTCGCCTTCGCGATCGTGCTGTCCGTATCCGGCTGGAAAATCGCCTTCACCCGGGTCAACCTGTTCGCGCTGTCCACCGTGTCGGGGCTGATGGGCACCATCACTTCGGTCGGCGCCCCGCCGATGGCGCTCCTCTACCAGCACCGCGACGTGCTGACGGCACGGCCGACGCTGAACGCGCTGTTCGCCTGCGGCATGATCGCCGGTCTCGCCGGCCTCGGCCTCAGCGGCTGGATCGGCTGGCGCGACGTCGGCACGGCGGCCCTGCTGGTGCCGGGCATGGCGACCGGCTTCTACCTGTCGCGCTACACGGCGCGCTTCGTCGACCGGCGGTTTCGCCATGCCGCGCTCGGCCTTGCTTTTGCGGCAGGCGTCCTTCTCATTGTGCGCGGCACGCAGGCATTGTGACGATAATAATTTGTCGATAAATTATGAATGAGAACCTGCACTGACGAGGCCGGCAAAGCCCCCGCCCCAAGCCCGGGACAGGGCGCCGCAGCCGCGCCAGAGCCAACGACAAGACCCAATGTAAAGAGGATCTGCGCCATGGCCGGCAAATGGGATTTCTGGATCGACCGCGGCGGCACCTTCACCGACATCGTCGGCCGCGCGCCGGACGGCTCGATCCGCGCCCACAAGGTGCTGTCGGAGAACCCGGAAGCCTATCGCGACGCCGCGGTGCAGGGCATCCGCGAACTGCTCGGCGTGGCCGCCGCAGACCTTATCCCGGCCGGGCGCATCGCCACGGTCAAGATGGGCACCACGGTCGCCACCAACGCCCTACTGGAGCGCAAGGGCGAGCGCACCGCGCTCCTCATTACGCGCGGCTTCCGCGACGCGCTCGCCATCGGCTACCAGGCCCGGCCGGACATCTTCGCCAAGCAGATCGTCAAGCCCGAACTGCTCTACGAGCAGGTGCACGAGATCGCCGAACGCGTGCGCGCCGACGGCAGCCTCGAGACACCGCTCGACCTCGACGGTGCACGCACCGCCCTGCAGGCCGCCTTCGACGACGGCATCCGGTCGGTCGCCATCGTCTTCATGCATGCCTATGCCTTCCCCGAGCACGAGCGCCAGGTCGCCGACCTCGCCCGTGCCATCGGCTTCCCGCAGGTCTCGGTCAGCCACGAGGTGTCGCCTCTGATGAAGCTGGTCGGACGCGGCGATACGACCGTGGTCGACGCCTATCTGTCGCCGATCCTGCGCCGCTACGTGCGCCAGGTGCAGGAGGAACTGGGCGACGGTCCGCGGCTGATGTTCATGCAGTCCTCTGGAGGACTGACCGCCGCCGACCTGTTCCAGGGCAAGGACGCGATCCTCTCGGGCCCCGCCGGCGGCGTCGTCGGGGCGGTCGAGACGTCCAGGATGGCCGGCTTCGAGCGGATCATCGGCTTCGACATGGGCGGCACCTCGACCGACGTGTGCCACTTCGACGGCGCCTTCGAGCGCGCCTTCGAGACCGAGGTCGCCGGCGTGCGCATGCGCGCCCCGATGATGCGCATCCACACGGTCGCCGCCGGCGGCGGCTCGATCCTGCATTACCGCGACGGTCGCTTCCAGGTCGGCCCGGATTCGGCCGGCGCCAACCCGGGTCCCGCCTGCTACCGCCGCGGCGGGCCGCTGACGGTGACCGACGCCAACCTGATGACCGGCAAGCTGGCGCCGGACTTCTTCCCCAAGATCTTCGGGCCTGCGCGCCACGAGGCCCTGGACGGCGATGTGGTCAGGGCCGGGTTCGCCGATCTGGCTGCCCGCATCGGCGACGGCCGCAGGCCGGAGGAGGTCGCCGACGGCTTCCTCAAGATCGCGGTCGAGAACATGGCCAACGCGATCAAGAAGATCTCGGTCCAGCGCGGCTACGACGTCACCGACTATGCACTGACCTGCTTCGGCGGCGCCGGCGGCCAGTCAGGCTGCATGGTCGCCGACGCGCTCGGCATGAAGACGGTGATCGTGCATCCCTTCTCCGGCATCCTGTCGGCCTACGGCATGGGCCTCGCCGACATCCGCGCCAACCGCCAGCAGGCGGTGGTCAGGCGCCTGGACGACGGCCTCGTTCCGGAACTCGAAGCGCTCAAGGCGGAACTCGCCGCGCACACCGAGGCGGAACTGGAGGGCCAGGGCATCGAGGCCACCGGTCGCGTCACCGAGGCGCGCGCGCATCTGCGCTACGAGGGCACCGACACGCCGCTGCCGGTGCCGCTCGCCGGCGTCGCCGCCATGACGGCCGACTTCGAGGACGCCCACCGCAAGCAGTTCGGTTTCGCCTACGAGAACAAGCCGGTGGTGGTCGAGGCGCTGGAGGTCGAGACCTTCGGCGGCGGCGCGGGCATCGCCGAGCCGGACCGGCCGCTGTGCGACGCGACGCCGGAGCCGGCGCGAAGGACGCGCTTCTTCTCCGACGGCGCCTGGCACGAGGCGGCGATCCACACCCGCGACCGGCTGGGGCCGGGCATGGCGGTCGACGGGCCGGCGCTGATCATCGAGCCGCACGCCACCATAGTGGTCGAGCCGGGCTGGCGCGCCGCGGTGAACGCCAAGGACCACGTGATCCTCACCCGCGTCGTGCCGCTGGCGCGCACGGAAGCGATCGGCACCCATGCCGATCCGGTCATGCTCGAGGTGTTCAACAACCTGTTCATGTCGATCGCCGAACAGATGGGCGTGACGCTGCAGAACACGGCCTATTCGGTCAACATCAAGGAACGGCTCGACTTCTCCTGCGCGGTCTTCGATGCCGACGGCGCACTGGTCGCCAACGCGCCGCACATGCCGGTGCACCTAGGCTCGATGGACCGCTCGGTCGAGACCGTCATCCACCTCAACGCGGGCCGGATCGCGCCGGGCGACGTCTTCGCGCTCAACGCGCCCTACAACGGCGGCACCCACCTGCCCGACATCACCGTCGTCTCGCCGGTGTTCGACGGCGCCGGGACGGAAATCCTGTTCTGGGTGGCCAGCCGCGGCCATCACGCCGACGTCGGCGGCTCCGCTCCCGGCTCGATGACCCCGCGCGCGACCACCGTCGACGAGGAAGGCGTTCTGTTCGACAATTTCAAGATCGTCGACCGCGGCCGCTTCCGGGAGGCCGAGCTGGTCGAGCTCCTGACCGACCATCCCTTCCCGGCGCGCAACCCGCACCAGAACGTCGCCGACCTGAAAGCGCAGATCGCCGCCAACGAGAAGGGCATCCAGGAACTGCGCAAGATGGTCGCCCATTTCGGCCTCGACGTCGTCCAGGCCTACATGGGCCACGTCCAGGACAACGCCGAGGAGAGCGTGCGCCGGGTGATCTCGGCGCTGAAGGACTCGGACTGCGACTATCCGACCGACCAGGGCTCGGTGATACGGGTCAGGATCACCGTCGACAAGGACAGGCGCGAGGCGACGGTCGACTTCACCGGCACCAGCGCGGTCAAGCCGAACAACTTCAACGCGCCGGAGCCGGTGACGCGCGCCGCCGTGCTCTACTGCTTCCGGGTGATGGTCGAGGGCGACATCCCGATGAACGCCGGCTGCCTCCGGCCGATCCGGATCGTGCTGCCGGACGGCTGCATGCTGAAGCCGGCCTATCCGGCCGCCGTCGTCGCCGGCAACGTCGAGACCTCGCAGCACGTCACCAACGCGCTGTTCGCCGCGCTCGGTGCCATGGCCAACAGCCAGGGCACGATGAACAACCTGACCTTCGGCAACGCCGCCTACCAGTATTACGAGACCATCTGCTCCGGCTCGCCGGCCGGCCCCGGCTTCCACGGCACCGACGGCGTCCACGTCCACATGACCAACTCACGGCTGACCGATCCGGAGGTGCTGGAGTTCCGCTTCCCCGTGCTGCTGGAGGACTTCCACATCCGCAAGGGGTCTGGCGGCAGGGGACGGTGGCACGCCGGCGACGGCACCAGCCGCACGCTGCGCTTCCTGGAGACCATGGACTGCGCGATCCTCGCCTCGCACCGGACGATCCCGCCGAAGGGCCTCGCCGGAGGCGGCGACGGCGAACTCGGCCGCACCGAGGTGCGCCGCCTCGACGGTCGCATCGAGGTGCTCGACGGCTGCGACCAGACGGTGCTCCAGGCCGGCGAGGCGGTGACCGTGATCACCCCGACCAGCGGCGGCTGGGGCACGGCCTGAGCGACCGCACAATCCCGCTAGGCAATCGATTTCCGGCGCAGTATCGTCCCGCGCCGGCAATTGTGCCGTGCGTATTCTTTCAGGTGATACCATGAACAAAATCGTGTCTGGGTCGGCGCTTGCGTTGCTGATCGCCGCCACCGTCAACGCCTCCGCCGGCCAGTGGCTGTTCGATCTGGAGAACCGCTCGGAATTCAGCGTGACCTCGTTCCGGACTCAGGAGAACGGCCAGTGGAGCGACAACTGGCTGAACGAGATCGTCGCCCCGGGCGAGGTCTTCGAGATGGACTTCGGTACCGACGAGGGCGACTGCGTCGTGCGCACGCGCATCGAGTTCACCGACAACACCTATATCGACGCCAACATCGACTATTGCGACATTTCGGTGATCACCGTCCGCAACAAGGACGTGGTCTGGAAGTGACGCCGGCGCCGCCGCAGGCGGCCGGATGACAGCGTCGAGGCCGGGTGTCCCCCGGCCTTTTTTCGTGCCCGCCTCAAGCGACCGGCGCGCTGCGCCGGTCGAAGCTCATCGACACCGGCTTGTGGTCGCTGGTCAGGGCGTATTTCGGCCGCGTGCCGGTCACCGCGTGATGGACCTCGTGTTCGACCAGTCCGCCGCGCCGGCGCGCCGCGAAGGCGAAGGGCTCGACCTGCGGGTTGTTGGTGAAGGCCTGGCTGAACAGCACGTGGTCGAGCAGGATGCGCGGGTCGCGTCCCGGATCCAGTCGGTCGCGGAAGAACACCGACCAGCGCTCGTCCTCTGGCGCATCGAACAGGGCGTGGTTGAGGAAGCGGCGGGCGAAGAAGATTTCGCCCTGCAGCGAGCTGATCAGGTCGTGATAGAGGAAGCGCCGCTCGATCCGCTCCTTGCCGGGCCCGTCGTTGAGATCGCCGGCGACGATGATCGGCGCGCTGGCGTCGGCCTTGAAGCGGGCGTCGATGTAGTGGCGGATGTCGGAGCATTCGGTGGTGATCTTGGTCCGCGCCTTGATCAGGTCCGCGACCAGAGCCGGATTGTTGGCGAAGAACGCCGCATCCGACGGCTCGCCCGTAGCCCGGACCTGGGTCAGCTTGCTCTTCAGATGCGCGCCGATGATCTCGACCAGAACGCCGTCGACGCGCGCCAGCAACACCTGCGGGTGGCGCCAGTGCGAGTGATTGCGGTCGATGTCGAATTGCAGCTGGCCGCCGACGAATTTCGGATAGGACACGTCCCAGCTGCCACCGCGATGCTCGCCGGCGGAATTGGCCTCGGTCAGGCTGCGCCACTGGTCGAGATGGAGCAATTCGCCCGTGATCGGGCGGCCCTTGCGGATCAGGAACCAGATCCACTGGCGACCCGTGCTGGCATCGGTGCCCTGCATGCCGTAGTCGCGCCGGTCGCCCGAGCCGCGTACCACGAGATCGTGGTCGGGCGCGACCAGGGCGAAGAAGCGGTTCGCCCGGGCCTCGCCGTTCGGTCCCTCGCAGACCAGCAGGATGTCGGCGTCCAGCGCGGCGATCTCCTCGCGGATCGCATCGCGCCGCGCCTCGGCCCTGCGCCTCTCGGCCGCATCGCCGCGACCCAGATCGTCAAGCAGCTTGTCGGCGTGCTCGATGTTCCAGCACGTGAACTTGAACCCCTGCATGGCTATCCTCCCCGACGCCCAGGCGGCCCGGATACGACCTGGAGGCGAAAGTGTTTCCAAGTTCGACCGGGGCGTCAAGCGCCTGGACGGCCGTACGCCGTCTCAACCAAACCGCAACCTGTTTTTGCAACAATTGCGGAGAGGAGGACGGCACCAGAATGACGGTCAGGGCACGCAGTTTCGAAGAACGGCTCGACGCACTGAGCGAGCTCGAGCACCATTTCGCTCATCACGATGCCTGGCTGGAGCGTCTGCACCGCACGCTGGTCTGCCGCATCCCGGCAGAAGCCGACATCACCGACGAAAAGGCGCATTGCAAATGCAATCTCGGCCGATGGCTGGGCGACCGCGGCGAAACGATCTTCGGCCATGATCCCCGCTTCGCCAAGATCCTGTCCGCGCACGAAGTCATGCACGGACAGGCCCGCACCCTGGCGGCAGAGGCCGTGGCCGGCCGCCCGATCCCCCCGGACAGATACGACAGGTTCGTCGAGGTCCTCACCGCCCTGCGCACGGAAATCAAGGCGCTCCACACCGATCTCGCCACCGGAATCGTCAAGTCCGACCCGCTGACCGGTGCCGAGAACCGCCTGTGGATGCGCCAGCGGCTGGAGTTCGAGGTCGCCCAAGCCCATGCCAGCGGCGAAGCGGTTAACCTCATCATGATGGACGTCGATCACTTCAAGCGGATCAACGACCGCTTCGGCCACCTGTTCGGCGACCAAGTGCTGGCCGGGATCGCCGAATCGGTCACGGCAAGTGTCCGCGCACAGGACCTGTTCTTCCGCTACGGCGGCGAGGAATTCCTGCTCTGCATCCGCCATGCAGACCTGTCGGCCGTCATGACGCTGTGCGAACGGATCCGCACCACCGTCGAAGGTCTGCGATTCAGCGGTCCGCAGGACGAGGATGTCCGGGTGACCGCATCGTTCGGCCTGGCGCCCCTGGATCCCGGCACGACGCTCGATGGCGCGATAGATAACGCCGACCGCGCCCTTTACGACGCGAAGGCCGCCGGCCGCAACAGGGTCGCTATCTGGGACCGACCTGCCGCCTGAGGTGCTGCGACGAGACCGCGACCGGCATCCGAAGACCGGCATCCGAAACCTGTCCGGGCCTGTCCGCTGCCCGTCAGTCCGTACGCGGTTCCCTGTCGATGCAGCTCCAGCCGATGTCGCAGGCGGGCGTGTCGCGCGTCGCCGTCACCGCCGGCACCGCAACCTGCGCCGGCAGGCACCATGCGCCGGTGGCGACGAACTGCTCGTAGGTCCGCGGCCCGGTGTTCATCGTCAACCGGCCGTGGCGGGCGAGCAAATCGCGCGCCTCCGCACAGGTGAGCTTCCACAGATCCGGCCGGGCCGAAAAGGCCGGGCTTGCGCTGACGGCGACAACAGCCGCGACCAGCAGCACGCGTCCTGGCATCATGAGACTGTCCTTCCGCGGGATCAGACGAGGCGCGCCTGGCACGGCGCTGCGGGCGATGCCCCGGTCCCGCCTTTCGTCCGCACGCCCGACCGACGGGATCATCCCCCCAAGCCGCTCGGGCGTCGACCCAATTCTCCGTGACCGACATGCCCGGACCGCCGTCGCGGATTTCGATCCGTGACGCATAAACACTGCATAAACCAACTTGGGGTTTTATAGAAACAACGACTCGTCTCGACGTCTGATTGTAGTGAGCCCTAACAATGACCCTCGTTTCGGGCCTGCTCGGCACGATCAACACTTCGCAAGGCCACGGAGATCCATCCATGACTGCCGCTCCCTCCCGCCCCTTCGCCGTCCGGTCCGTCAGCGCGAAAATCCTGGCGGTCGTCGGCCTACTCAGCCTCGCCATGATCGCGATCGCCGCGATCGGCACCACACAGATGAACTCCATCGGCCTTGAACTGGAAGAGATCGCCGACCAGAACATTCCCCTGACGGAAACCGTATCCAAGGTGACCGCACACCAGCTCGAACAGGCGATCCTGCTCGAACGCCTGCTGCGCCTTGGCGGCATCGACACCGGCAACGACACGACGCGCTTCCAGGCGACGATGGCGCACTTCGAGAAGCTGGCCGCCCAGGTCGACGCGGAAATCAAGGCAGCCGAGCACCTTGCCGAACAAGCGCTTGAACACGCCGTTACAGAGGAGCACGCGGCCAAGTTCCGCTCGATCCTGGCCCAGCTCAAGGACATCGAGCGCGAGCATGCCACCTATGACGACCATGCCCTGGAGGTGGTCAGGCTTATCGAGGCGGGCCGGATCGAGGACGCGACCGAACTGGCCCGGCGGGTCGAGCAGGAGCAGGAAAATCTCGATCACGAACTCGTCGAACTGATGGAGGATCTCGAAGCCTTCACCGCCGCATCGGCACGCGCCGCCAAGGAACACGAACAGCAGGCGATCCGCCAGCTCGTGGTCGTGTCCGGCGTGTCGATCCTGGTCGGCATCGCGCTTTCACTGCTGATCGCCATCAGGGGCATCAGCCGGCCGCTGAAGGCGGTCACCTTCGCCCTCGACCGACTCGCCCAGGACGACACCTCGGTGCAGTTGACGGTCCGAAGCGCCGACGAGATCGGCCGGTTGGCCGTCGCGTTCGAGGCGTTCCGGGAAAAGACTATCGAGATCAAGCGCCTGCAGGCTCAGGCCAGGGAGGAGGAGGAACGCATCGAGCTGGAAAAGCGCGAGGTCACGATGCGGCTTGCCGACGAGTTGGAAAGGACCGTCAAGGGCGTCTCCGACAGGATCGCCACGGCCGTCCACGAACTGGAGCAAACCGCCCACAGCATGGCCGCGACTGCCACGCAGACCTCCCAGCGGGCCGGCACGGTGGCCGCTGCCGCGGAGCAATCCTCGGCCAGCGTGCAGTCGGTCGCCAGCGCATCGGAAGAACTGGCCGCCTCGATCCGCGAGATCAGCCGTCAGGTCTCCGGCGCGATGGAGGTCGCCGCGAAGACCAGTCATCAGGCTCAGGCCTCGAGCAAGACCGTGGAGGGCCTGTCGGCCTCGGCGCAACGCATCGACGACGTCGTCAGGCTGATCAACGACATCGCCGAACAGACCAACCTGCTCGCCCTCAACGCCACCATCGAGGCGGCCCGGGCCGGCGAGGCGGGCAAGGGGTTCGCGGTGGTTGCTTCCGAAGTGAAGGCGCTGGCGAACCAAACCGGCAAGGCGACGGAAGACATCAGCCAGCAGGTTTCCGAGATGCAGAACGGCTCGGCCAGAACTGCCGAGGCGATCCTGACGGTCGTCCAGGCGATCGCCAGGATCGACGAGCAGATCAGCGGCATCGCCTCCGCCATCGAGGAGCAGAATGCAGTCACCGCCGAGATCGCCCGCAACGTCGCCGACGTCGCGAACGGCAGCGCAGACATTTCCGCCAACATTTCCGACGTCAGCCACGGCGCCACGGATTCGAGCGCCGGCGCCCGGCAGGTGATGGCGACGGTCCAGGATCTGGCCGGCCAATCCTCCCTGCTGCAGGACGAACTCGACCGCTTCCTGCTGACCATCCGCGCCGCCTGAGGCGGCGCGGAGGTCCTATTTCCAGGTTCCGCCGTCAGGCGGCGCCGCCCGCGCCGCCCTGCTCCCGCGCGCGTCTGGCGAGGTCGACCAGGACGGTCTTCAAGGCCGCCGGAGCGTCGAGCGGGGTCTCGAACCACAGCCGCGCGATCCGGTCGCCGGCGACGAGGTCCATCCCCTCCGGGTCGAGCGAGGCGAGGCGCCAGTCGGCCTTTGGCGCACGGCACAGCACCTCGGCATAAAGCGCGACGGCATCGCGGTGATCCTCGTTCATGTGCGCCACCGCGCCCGCCTCCCAGCCGAGAAGCGCAGCGCAGGCCTCGGGCGCGAGGATCATGTCAGCGGGCTGGAGGCTGTAGGCCTTGGCGAAGCCGCCGTTCAGGCTCGCCCGTTCGATCTCCAGCCGGAAGAAGGCGAAATCGCCGAAATCGACGTAGAGTTCGGCCTTCGGGTGGCGGGCGAGATAGCGCCGCCGCATCCGGGCGTGATCCTCGCCGCCGCGTTCGATCCGCACCGCCCGGGTGAACAGCGTGATGCGCGGATGGGCGAGCGGATCGCCCTTGCCCGCCTCGCCGAGCAGCAGCGATGAGCGCGGATCGGCCATGATCGCCGCGGTATGGCCCGACAGCGTCGAGGCCAGCATGACCGGCGTGCCGTCCATGTCGGGGGCGACCGCGACGCGGCTGGCGAGCGGATGGCCGGTTTGCGGTTCGAGCGCGGCGAGCGCGCCGTGACGGGCGCAGCGCACAAGACCCCGGGCGAGGCGGCGCGCCTCGTCGTCGGTTTCGCGGATGACGGATTTTTCCTTCGGCGTTTCGGCCATGGTGCGTGTCCTTGCCTCGACATCTCCCTCGGGCGGCATTTAACGCTGTGCGGCGCGGAATTTTTCAAGTTTTTTGCCGGCACGACCAGCGCAGGAGAGCGTGAGCAAGGGATCTCCACATTCATTTTCAATATCTTAGATCAAGGCTCCCCGGATCCGCCAAGACCCTGAACGCCAGATGAACGCGCCTCTCACGACGCGTTCAGCGCCGCCGCGGCATAGTCGCCTCATCGGTTCGACGCCCCATCGCTTCGATGCCAAGCGTCCTTGAAGGAGACCCTGCCATGACCACCACCAAGCGCCTGATTGCCGCTGCCCTGTCCGGCGCCCTGCTGCTGCCGACCGTTAGCCTCGCCGAGGCCGGTCCGCGCGACGGCTGGCGCGGCCATCCCCACGGCGGCTGGCACGGCCCGCACCGTCCGGCACCGCCCCGCCATCACGGCGGACGCCGCGACGACGCCGGCGCCGCCCTGGCCGCCGGCATCATCGGCCTCGCCGCCGGCGCCGTCATCGTCGGCGCCATGACCCAGCCGGCGCGCCCCGCGCCGCTGCCCGCACCGAGCCATGGTCCGGCTTATGGTCCAAGCTATGGCCCGGCCTACGGTCCGGTGCCGCCGGCGCCCGGCCGCGTCTACGACGCCGGCTTCGGCTACCAGCCGTGGAGCCCGGCCTGGTACCGCTACTGCGCCGACAAGTACCGCAGCTTCAACCCGTCGACCGGCACCTACACCACCTACGCCGGCGAGCAGCGGTTCTGCCAATAACCCGCCGCGTCCCGGGCGACAGGCCAGCCGAACTGGCCGCCCGCCCGGCCGGACCACCTGAAGGGGCCGCGCCCGGCGGCCCCTTTTTTCGTGCCGAACGGCGGAACGTCGCCGGTCAGTCGCCCCCCGGTCAGTCAGCCATGGTCTCGATCGAGGCGAAGCCGCTGGGCGCCTCGCCGGCCTCGAACGGCGTCTCCACCTCGACCACGGTATCGGGATAGAAGCCGTTGAAATGGGTGCGCAGGGACAGCGAATAGGCGCCGATGTGGCCGATCTCGATCCAGTCGCCGGTATCGACGGTCTCCGGCAGCCAGAACGGCCGCGACAGGATGTCGACGCTGTCGCAGGTCGCGCCGCAGACCTTGAACGGCACGATCTCGTCCGGATTGCCCGCGCGCCGCTTGCGCGCCGGATCGGGGATGAACCGCGCCGGCAGGGTGATCTTGCCGGTCCAGCTGTCGGACAGCGACGCCCAGATGCCGTCGTTGATGTAGAGCCGCCGGCCCTTCTTCAACAGCACGCGCACGACGAGCGAGATCGAGCGCGCGACGATCACCCGGCCGGGTTCGGCGACCAGCGGCAGGGTGTCGAAGCCCCAGTCGGAGATGTCCTGGCGCAGCTGCGCCATCAGCTCCTCCAGCGACGGCATCTCAGGGGTCCGGCGGCGCGGATCGTGGCCGTAGACGGCCGGAAAGCCGCCGCCGACGTCGAGCGCGACGATCGGCACGCCAGCGCGCGAGCGGATCCAGTCGGCGGAGGCGAGCGCCCGTTCGTAGGTCTGCGGATCCTCGATCTGGCTGCCGACATGGAAGCACAGGCCGCAGCGGAAGCCGATGCGGTCGATGCGCTGCAGCAGTTCGACCGCATGGGCCGGCGCGGCGCCGAACTTCTTCGACAACTCGTAGGCGGCCTGCCCCTTGGTGGCGATGCGCACGAACAGGGTGATGTCGCCGGGATCGATGTCGAGCGCGCGCACGACGCGCAGGATCTTGGCGACCTCGTCCTCATGGTCGAGCGACAGGGTGCGGATGCGGTAGGTCTCCAGCGCCAGGCGGATGTGCGACTGCGCCTTGACCGGATGCATGTAGAGCATTTCGGCTGAAGGCGCGACGCCGCGCACGGCGGCGAATTCCGCCGGCGAGGCGACGTCGAAACAGTCGATGCCGGCCTGCGCCAGCGTCGCCAGCACGAAGGGCTCGCCGTTGGTCTTGACCGCATAGGCGGTCTTGCCGGGAAACAGGCCGGCGAAGCGGCGCGCGTCCTCGGCCAGCACCTTGGGCCGGAAACAGTAGACCGGCTGGTCCGGGCGCATCGAAAGGGCTGCGTCGACGGCGGTCTGGTATCGCTCCATGAGATCGTTCCCGTGGCTCAGGGGTCTGTCTGCGACGGGCAGTGGAGCCCAGCAGGACCGCGAAGGCAAGCGCAAGGGCCCACCGTCCACCGCCGCGCACGCCACGACGTCGCACCGCACGCGGACGGCCTTGCATTTTTCCGCGGCTCTTGCTTCGCTGGTGCAGCATCCTCTAAAGGCCTCCCGATATGACCTGGGAACTCTATTCCGCCTATGTCCTCGCCACCCTGGTCGTGCTCGCGATTCCCGGGCCGACGATCATGCTGGTGATCAGCTACGCCCTCGCCCACGGGCGCCGCTCGGCGGCGGCGAGCGTGCTCGGCGTCGGCCTCGGCGATGCCACCGCGGCGACCGCATCCCTGCTCGGCCTCGGCGCCGTGCTAGCGACCTCGGCAACCCTGTTCACGCTGCTCAAGTGGGTCGGCGCCGCCTACCTGCTGTGGATCGGCGTCAAGATGTGGCGCCAGCCGCCGGCGCCGCTCGACGCCATGGAGGTGGCGCCGATGAACCCGCGCCGGATCTTCTGGCACGCCTATGTCGTGACCAGCCTCAACCCGAAGGGGATCGTGTTCTTCATCGCCTTCCTGCCGCATTTCATCGCGCCGGGCGCGCCGCTGGCACCGCAGTTCGGCCTGCTCGGCGTCACGTTCGTGGTGCTGGGGATCGCCAACGCGGCGGTCTATTCGCTCGCGGCCGCCTCGGTGCGCGAGCGCATCCGCCGGCCGCAGACGCTGAAACTGGTCAACAGGGTCGGCGGCGGCCTGCTGGTCAGTGCCGCGGCGATGACCGCCCTGTTGCGCCGCACGGCGAGCTGAGAGGCACCGAACGCGCCGGCGCCCTTTGCGTCAGGACGCCTTGCCGCCGCGCTGCTTGATGGCGGCCAGTGCCCGCACGGCCTCGGCACGCTGCATGCGGGCGTAGCGGTTGATCGCATCCGTCATCGCCTTGCCGCTCAGTTGCAGGCGTTTGGAGCGCATCTTGACGACGTTCTTGTAGGCGTTGTCGGTGACGCCGTTGGCCCGACACAGGATGATGAGCGGCGTGTCGCCCTGGTTGAACACGACGCGGGTCACGGATTCGGCCGGCAGTTCGCTGACTTCGGCCAGAAGCATGGCAAGATCGATCGGCCGGTCCGCCTTGGCGAACTGGTTGACGGCGTCGTCGATCGGCCGCTTGCGCGACTTTACGTCGCGGATCAGCATTTCCGCGCGGCTTTTTGCACTGCCGAGATCGCGCATCTGCGCCTGGACTTCCTGTGCGGCGCGCTCGGCGAGAAGCTGGATCAGCGTGTTGTTGGTGCCGAGTTCCTTGATGCGCTTGCGCAATTCCTCGGACAGATAGGGGATCAGCCGGCGCGCCGGCTCTTCGGGAATGTCACTTCGGCCGATCAGCGCTTCCTGGACGATCGGATGCTGCTGCGCCTTCTCCAGGAGCCGTTCGAACGTATCCGGCGTGAAGCGGGCCTGTTCGTTGCCGGCAACCTTGGCCAGCACCTGGGAATTGCCGCGACCGACAATGACGGTCGTCACGTTCTCGCCGAGGGGGCCGCGATCCGCAATCGCGCCGAGATGATCCATGGATCCTTCCCAGGCGATCGAGGCAAGATCCTCGTCGGTCAGAACCGGCGAGTTCTCGAGCACCTGCTTGGCTACATCGATGCTGTCGCTGGCAAGGCGCACCATCAGGTCGTGCGGAGCGTGCGGGTGATCGGAGACGCGTGCGGACAGGGCGACCCGCGCCTCTTCCTCCAACTGGCCGAGAACGCGCAGGACGATGTCGCCGAACAGCAGGGCGATATGGTCGATCTCACTGTCGTCGGCGGCGAGAAACAGATCGGTGACCGCCTCGACCAAGGTCTTGCGGCCGCTCGACGAACTGTCTCTGGCGAGCTCGGACAGCTGTTTCAGATTGACCATTCCGCCCCCCACGGACACCGCCCCGACTCCTTTTCACAATTCTAGGGGGAGATAAGTTAACGATTAATTAACCGGACGATGAAAACAGATCGCAACGCTTAACCTCTCCCGTTAAGGTGTATTTTCATGCTTAATATACATTTAAAGATTAAGTATATCATATAAATTTAGGAAGATTTACGTAAATTGATACGTATTTCCAAAAAGTCGAAAGTACCGACGCATGAAAGCGCTGCGCCACTCCGCACCGGCCGCGGACAATAGTAGTCCCGCAGCGTCAACGCGACAATTCGGCGCGGATGCCAGCAATTCCGCTGTTTTTGCGGCGCAAAAACTTTTTCGCTTCGGTTGACGGCAAAGCTTCTCTACACTTGTTTTTGTGAAGGGATGGACAATCGGGAGGCTACAACAATGTCGATCGTCCGAAATCTCGACGTCATCGCCGTTTGCGCGGCATTCGGGTTCCTCGGCGCCATCGTTTTCGGGGTGCTCTAGGCGTCACATGCTTCCGAACAGGCGGCGGCATAGCGCCGGAACGGCCCCGCCTTCGCAAGGTAACATTCGTCTTGCGGCCGGCATGCACAGCAGCCGTCGCGGAGTGCAAGCGCTTCTCCACGACGGGTTTTACTGGCAGATGCCGGCTCTCTGTCGGAGGAAAGCTTGCCGGACCACCGCACTGCGGCGGTCCGGTCGTTTGGCTTCGGCCTAGAGTGCTTTCCGATCGAGCGGAACCGCTCGATCGCTCCAGCTTCTTCACTGGGGCATATTCCTATCAGCCGGATCGATTCGATCCGGTCGGACTATGCTCCAGTATCCCTTGTCGTGCCGGATCCCAATGCCCGCCGGACCGGACTGTCTGGCAGTCTCCCCGCCCCCCGAGGCCGATGGATACTGCCGCCACCGCTCCTGGCACACGAGGTGACCGGACGAACGCTTGCAACGGCTCAGGCCGCGCGCCCGGCGAGATCCTCGATGGCGGCACGGGCGGCTTCGCGCTTCGCATCCGCGTCCATCATCATCTGGTCAGCAGCGATGAAGCTCACGTCGGTGATGCCGACGAAACCGAGCATGTGACGCAGATAGCCCGACGCGAAGTCGATGTCGGACCCGATCGCGGTTCCGCCGGAGGCGAACACCACATAGGCCTTGCGTCCGTCGAGCAGCCCGACCGGGCCGTTCTCGGTATAGCGGAAGGTCTCGCGCGCCCGCGCGACCAGATCGATCCAGGCCTTGAGCGTGGCCGGAACACCGAAATTGTAGACGGGCAGGCCGATCACCAGAATGTCGGCACTCCGAAGCTCGTTGACCAGCGTGTCCGACAGGGCCAGCTTCAGCTTCTGTTCCGGCGTCCGCTCGGCAGGATCGGTGAAATTGGCGCCGATCCAGGCTTCATCGATGAAGGGAAGGCCGGTCGACAGGTCGCGAGTCAGCACGCGTGCCTGCGGATCGGCCTCCAGGAGCCGGGCGACGAGATCATCCGCCAGCTGGCGGCTGACGGACGCCTTGCCCCGGGCGGACACGTCCAGCTTGAGGATCGTCTTGGGGTTCGACATGAAAGGTCTCCAACGGTTTGCGCCGGGAGGGGCGCTTTGTTCAACCGCTAGAAGATCTAGTGCCGGACTTTCGGATCACTATATCCGAAAAAATGAACGGTGTGTCGATGGCAGCGGCTATTCCGCCGCTTCCATCCGATGCGGATCGTAGTTGAGGATCGGCGCCAGCCAGCGTTCCGCGAGGCCGACGTCCCAGCCCTTGCGCGCGGCATAGTCCTCGACCTGGTCGCGCTCGATCCTGCCGACGCCGAAATAGTGGCTGTCCCTGTGGCTGAAATAGAGCCCCGACACCGACGAGCCCGGCCACATGGCATAGCTCTCGGTCAAGCGGATGCCGGTTGCCGCCTCGGCATCGAGCAGGTCGAACAGGGTCGCCTTTTCCGTATGGTCGGGCTGCGCCGGATAGCCGGGAGCCGGGCGGATGCCCTGGTACTTTTCCTCGATCAATTCCTCAGCGCTGAGCCTTTCGTCGGGCGTGTAGCCCCACAGCTCGGTGCGCACGATCTGGTGCAGCTTCTCGGCAAAGGCTTCGGCCAGCCGGTCGGCCAGCGCCTGGCTGAGGATCTTGCTGTAGTCGTCGCCGGCCCGGGCGTAGCGCGCCGCAAGCTCGTCCTCGCCGTGGCCGGCGGTGACCGCAAATCCGCCGATCCAGTCGGCGACGCCAACCCCTTCCGGCGCGATGAAGTCGCTCAACGCCACATTCGCCCGCCCGCCGCCGGCACGCGCCATCTGCTGGCGCAGGGTGTGCAGCACGGCCCGCTCGGCCTCGCGGCCCTCGTCGGCATAAAGGACGATGTCATCGCCACGGCTGGCCGCCGGCCAGAAGCCCGCAACGCCGCGGGCGGTCAAAAGCTTGCCCTCGACGATCTCGTCCAGCATGCGCCGGGCGTCGTCGTAGAGCGCCCTGGCCGCCGGACCATAGCGGTTGTCGGTCAGCACGCCGGGATAGCGACCCTTGATTTCCCAGGTGGCGAAGAACGGCGTCCAGTCGATCACCGGCACCAGGTCCTCCAGCGGGAAGCTGTCGAACACCGTCGTGCCGAGCCGCCTCGGGCGGACCGGCGCGAGCGAGAAATCGGCCTGGAACGCATTGGCGCGCGCCTCGGTCAGGCTGACGCGCTGTCCGGCGCGGCGCCCGGCGGCATGCTCCTCGGCGATCCGGGCGTATTCCTCGCGCACCTCGGCAAAGTAGGGCGCGCGCTGGCCCTCGCTCATCAGCCGGGAACAGACGCCGACCGCGCGGCCCGCGTCGGTGACGTAGATCGCCTGGCCGCGGGCGTAGTTGGGGTGGATCCTGACCGCCGTGTGGATGCGGCTGGTGGTCGCCCCGCCGATCAGCAGCGGCACGTCGAGTCCCTCCCGCTCCAGTTCGGCCGCCACGTGGCACATCTCGTCGAGCGAGGGCGTGATCAGGCCGGACAGGCCGATGATGTCGACCTTCTCGGCCCGCGCCGTTTCCAGGATCCTGGCCGCCGGCACCATGACGCCGAGGTCGATGACCTCGAAGTTGTTGCACTGGAGCACGACGCCGACGATGTTCTTGCCGATATCGTGGACGTCGCCCTTGACCGTCGCCATCAGGATCCTGCCGGCCGAGGACTGGCCCTCCTGGCCCAGCTCGCGCTTTTCGGCCTCCATGAACGGCATCAGGTAGGCGACCGCCTTCTTCATCACGCGCGCCGACTTGACCACCTGCGGCAGGAACATCTTCCCCGACCCGAACAGGTCGCCGACGACGTTCATGCCGTCCATCAGCGGCCCCTCGATGACGTGCAGCGGCCGCTCGAAGGACCGCCGCGCCTCCTCCGTGTCCTCCTCGATGAAATCGGTGATGCCGTTGACGAGGGCGTGTTCGAGACGCCGGGCAACCGGCCAGCCGCGCCATGCGAGGTCGGCCTCCTTCTTCCTGCCGCCCTCGCCCTTCCAGCGCTCGGCCGCCTCCAGCAGCCGGTCGGTGGCGTCCTTGCGCCGGTTCAGCACCACGTCCTCGCACAGATCGCGCAGCTCCGGGTCGAGGTCGTCGTAGATGGCGAGCTGGCCAGCATTGACGATGCCCATGTCCATGCCGCGGGCGATGGCATGGTAAAGGAACACCGAATGCATCGCCTCGCGCACGCTTTCGTTGCCGCGGAACGAGAAGGACAGGTTGGAGACGCCGCCCGAGACGTGGGCGTGGGGCAGGGTCTCGCGGATCCAGCCGGTCGCCTCGATGAAGTCGACGCCGTAGTTGTCGTGCTCCTCGATGCCGGTAGCGACGGCGAAGATGTTGGGATCGAAGATGATGTCTTCCGGCGGGAAGCCGACCTGCTCCGTGAGCAGCTTGTAGGAGCGCGCGCAGATTTCGGTCTTGCGGGCGAAGGTGTCGGCCTGGCCCTGTTCGTCGAAGGCCATGACCACGACGGCGGCGCCGTAGCGGCGCACCAGCCTGGCCTGGGCGACGAAGGCCGCTTCGCCTTCCTTCATCGAGATCGAATTGACCACGCCCTTGCCCTGGATGCACTTCAGGCCGGCCTCGATGACGCTCCACTTCGAGCTGTCGATCATCACGGGCACGCGGGCAATGTCGGGCTCGGCGGCGACGAGGTTGAGGAAGGTGACCATGGCCGCTTCCGAATCCAGCAGGCCCTCGTCCATGTTGACGTCGATGATCTGGGCGCCGTTCTCCACCTGGCTGCGGGCGACGTCGAGCGCGGCCGTGTAGTCGCCCTCCTTGACCAGCTTGCGGAAGCGGGCCGAACCGGTGACGTTGGTGCGCTCGCCGACATTGACGAAATTGGTCTGCGGCGTGACCACGAACGGCTCCAGGCCAGACAGGCGCATGTGGCGCGGCACGTCCGGCAGCGCGCGCGGCCGGTGCGGTGCGACCGCTTCGGCGATCGCGCGGATGTGGGCCGGCGTGGTGCCGCAGCATCCGCCGACGACGTTGACCAGGCCGGCGCGGGCGAACTCGCCGAGCAGGCCGGCCATGTGCTCCGGGCTCTCGTCGTAGTCGCCGAATTCGTTGGGCAGGCCGGCGTTGGGATAGGCGCACACCAGCGTGTCGGCGACGCGCGCCAGTTCCGCGATGTGGGCGCGCATCTCCTTGGCGCCGAGCGCGCAGTTGAGGCCGATCGTGAACGGCTCGGCATGGCGCAGGGAATTCCAGAACGCTTCCGGCGTCTGGCCCGACAGGGTGCGGCCGGACAGGTCCGTGATCGTGCCGGAGATCATCACCGGCAGGCGCAGGCCGCGCTCCTCGAACACCTCGTCGATGGCGAACAGCGCGGCCTTGGCGTTGAGCGTGTCGAAGATGGTCTCGACCAGCAGGATGTCGGCGCCGCCCTCGATCAGGCCGCGCGCCGCCTCGCCGTAGGCCTGGCGCAGGTCGTCGAAGGAGACCGCCCGATAGCCCGGATTGTTGACGTCCGGCGAGATCGAGGCGGTGCGGTTGGTCGGCCCGAGCGCACCGGCGACGAAGGCCGGGCGGTCCGGATGGTCGGCGCGGTAGCGGTCGCGAGCGGCGCAGGCGAGCCGGGCTCCTTCGAGGTTCAGTTCGTAGGCGAGCGCCTCCATGCCGTAGTCGGCCTGGGCGATCGTCGTTGAGGAGAAGGTGTTGGTGGCGACGATATGGGCGCCGGCGCGGTAATAGGCCAGATGGATGTCGCGGATCGCCTCGCCCCTGGTCAGGTTGAGCAGGTCGTTGTTGCCCCTGACGTCCTGCGGCCAGTCGGCGAAGCGGGCGCCTCGGAACGCCGCCTCGTCCAGCCTCAACGCCTGGATCTCCGTTCCCATCGCCCCGTCGAGGATGAGGATGCGCTCGTCGGCGACCGCCTTGAGGCGGTCGAACACGTCGGACTTCTTGAGCATGGCGGGTTCCGTCGACCTCAGGCGGCCTGCTGTTCCGGGTGCGCGGGCCTCAGGCCCAGCATGTGGCAGATCGCATAGGTCAGATCCGCCCGGTTCATGGTGTAGAAATGGAAGTCGGAGAGACCGCGGTCGACCAGGTCCATGACCTGCTCGCAGGCGATCGCGGCACCGACCAGCTTGCGCGTCTCGGCGTCGCCGTCGAGGCCGGCGAAGCGCCTGGCCAGCCACTGCGGGATGGACGTGCCGCACTTGGCCGAGAACACGATCGTCTGCTCGAAGTTCTGGATCGGCAGGATGCCCGGCACGACCGGAACCGACAGTCCGGCGGCGGCGATGCGCTCCAGATAGGCCTCGAACAGGTCGTTGTCGAAGAAATACTGGGTGATGACGCGGCTCGCGCCGGCGTCGATCTTGCGCTTCAGGTTGTCGATCTCGACCTGCCAGTCGACGCTCTCGGGATGGCGTTCCGGATAGCCGGAAACCGAGATCTCGAAGCCGCCGACATTTCGGATGCCGGCGACCAGGTCGGACGCGTAGGCGTAGCCGTCCGGACGCGGCCGGTAGCGCGCGCCGAGGCCCTCGAGCGGATCGCCGCGCAGGGCGACGATGTGGCGCACGCCGCTGTCCCAGTAGTCGCGCACCACCGCGTCGACCTCCGCGCGCGAGGCGCCGACGCAGGTCAGGTGGGCGGCCGGACGCAGGCAGGTCTCGGTCAGGATGCGCTGCACCGTGCGGTGGGTGCGCTCGCGCGTCGATCCGCCGGCGCCGTAGGTCACCGACACGAAGGACGGCGCCAGCGGCGCCAGCCGTTCGATCGTCGACCACAGCGTCGCCTCCATCTTCTCGCTCTTGGGCGGAAAGAACTCGAACGACGCCGAGATCGGCGGGGTCTGGGTCTGCCGCGAGCGGCGGCCGTCCTGGAACTCAGTCATTCACGCGACCTCACGGGTTGCATCGGCAAGCGGCAGGTCGGTCACGATCCGCCGATCACGGGCCAGCCACAGGGTTACGGTCAGTTTGGAGGCCTGGTCCTGGCCAGGCGTCAGGTCCGTGACCGCCTCGACGTCGAGCTCGAGCCCCTCCAGCCAGCGCGCCATCTGCTCGTGGCCGAAGCCGAGCCGGCGATGGGCATGGGCGTCGCGCAGGAACTCCAACTCGTGCGGCGCGAAGTCGACGATCAGCAGCCGGCCGCCGGGGCGCAGGGCGCGGGCGGCTTCCGCCAGCGCGCGCGCCGGATCGTCGAGGAAGTGCAGCACCTGGTGGATGGCCACCACATCGAAGGAGCGCGGCGGCACGTTGAGCGCATAGATGTCGCCGTGGCGCACCTGGGCGTTGGTCAGGCCGAGGCGGGCGAGATTGGCGCGGGCGACCGCCAGCATGTCGTGCGAGGCATCGATGCCGAGCGCAGAGGCATACTTGTCGGAAAACAGCTCGAGCAGGCGACCGGTGCCCGTCCCCAGGTCGAGGAACGCGTTGAACGGCTTGTCGCCGAGCGCTGCGACCATGGCCGCTTCGACCGCGCGTTCCGACACGTGCAGCGAACGTTCCTGGTCCCAGGTGAGCGCCTTGGCGGCGAAATAGGCGGCAGCCTCCTCGGCCTTGGCCTTGCGGATCGCCTTGAACCGCTCCCGGTCGCCGGCCAGCACCGGATCCTCCTTCGAGATCCGGGCGACCAGGTCGCGGGCGACATCGGCGGTCGCCCCGTCGGCCAGGCGGTAATAGACCCAGGAGCCCTCCGGGAAGCGCAGGATCAGCCCGGCCTCGGCCAGAAGCTTCAGGTGCCGGGAGATCCGCGGCTGGCTCTGGCGCAGGATCTCGGTGGCGTCCTTGACCGTCAGCTCGCTTTCCGCAAGCAGGGCGATCAGGCGCAGGCGCGTCGCCTCGCCGATCGCCCTGAGCACGTTGAGGGCCGTGTCCACCGAAAGGGTCTGTTCGTCCATCGTCCGACCGCCGACATCGTAGATTGATATAAAGATATCTTTATACGATCATTTCATGCATTGCAAGCCTCCATCGACCGACCGACGCAGACGACGGCAGGCACAATGCCCAGTCAGGAAGGTTGCAGAGGCCCGGTCAGACGAGGAAAAGTCGGGACGCCGCCGTAGAGGCCGACGGCAAAGTCCGCCACCCCGGCGGCCCAACACCCGCAACAGGGCGTCTTCAGCGGCTGATCCGCAGCGTCGGATGCGGACCCGCGCTTAGCGGCCGGTCAGGTCCTTCACGTCCTTGCGCGTGGTCAGGTCGCGCTCGGCGTCGTAGATGTCGTCCATCATGAACTCGACCGGACGATCCTTTGCCGACGTGTAGGTTCCGCTCCTGGCGCCGAAGCGCAGGATGCCGAGCTTCGCAAGCAGGTCGAGCAGCTTCACGGTCAAATCCTCCCCTCACTGCGTTCCGGAAACCGAAGGCCCGGATATGTCCTTCATACGCCGGATTGGCCGGACGGACCTTGACCCATCTCAACACGGATATCCATTCCCCTAGGGCATGCCAAAGATCTGAAATGGCACGCAAAAGAACGTTGCGGATATCGGCATGCATTGGGCGTTGCCGTCAGGCCAAGGGCCCGATGCGCAGGAAGCACCGTCCCGCGCGACGACGTTATTTCCGAAGTCTCCCGGATCGCCGGACGGGTTTCGGACACGGCAGCGAAGGCGCTCGGCACCAGCGCCGGCAGGAATCTGTCGCCCGGGCACGAAAAACCCCGCCTCGCGAACGAGGCGGGGTTTTCTGCAGCAGACCGGGAGGCGCTCCGGTCCGTGCGAGATCGGTCAGTGCGAGATCATGTCGTCCCAATGGGAGAGTTTCTGGATCGCCTCGTCCTGGCGCATGCCTTCGTACATCGCCACGGCCTGGGCGCGGGCCTGAACCGACAGCCGGTGCCGCCACGGACCGACCTTGAGCAGGGTGCTGACCGTCAGCGACGAGAAGCCGTGCGCCTTGGCAACGATCAGGAACGGCTCGACGTCGAGACGCACCATCCAGTGGCTGGCCTCGTGCAGGCCGACCTTGGTCAGGCAGGCGAAGGCGACCACCGCCTCGGCGAAGCGGTCGTCGGCGGCGAACCAGCGCAGGCTGGTCTCGTTCAGACGGCCTTCGCGCACCAGCGCCATGACCCGGCCGCGCGCGGTCTCGAAGTCGTAGCGGCTGAGCCAGTATTCGTTCGACATGCGCTGAACGGCAATCCGGGCCGCCTGCGGCAGGCGCTCGGCCTCCTTGTTCTCGCCGCTGCTCAGCAGCCGTTCGCGCACCGCGCCGGTGGCGATCGTCACCAGACGCTCGATCTCGGTCTCGGCGAGATCGTTGCGTTCGCTCAGCGCCGTCTGCAGCGCGGGGTCGTCGGTTGCCGCGTCGAGAAGGCCGGCCATGCCGTCGGTGGAAAACACCGCACCCTGGTTCGCGGCGACCCGCCGCTTGACCCGGATGTCGCCACGGCGCACCAGCACGTCGGTGACCTCTTCCGACAGCACCTCGCGTTCGGCGATCGCCAGGCGGTGGCCGTTGCCGTTGCTGCCGGCAATGTCGACCAGGTCGCAGTCGCGCAGCACGGTGGACTTGCGCAACAGGCTTTCCGCCACGTCGATCTGGTCGCCGGCGAGCTGCCGGATGGTACGCTCCGGCCCCCGGCGCAGTTCCGACAGGCGCTCGGCGACGAAGCGCCGCACCTCGACCTCGACCATGTCGACGAGCCGGAGCAGGACCGAGTCGTAGATGTCGACCTGTTCATCGGAACACTTGTCCGACGTCAGGGAAAACAAGACCGCGACATGCCGGGCGAGTTCTGCCCGACGGTCGGCGCTCGAGTCTGCCGAAAGGCCCTGAAAGTTGACCAGTTCCGTATGAAACGCTTCAGACATTTGCACTCACCCGTTGTCTGGAACATTTCACCTTCTTAGTCGACAGATTTAAAGATAAGAAAAACACGAATGAGGCATATAAGTACTTATTTTAGAAAGAATTTGATCAAAATTTATCCAGAACACCGCAGCCATTGCGAAGCCGACAACGGCCGATAGTGTAGGGTCCACAAGCATGCCGGCATACCGGCCAACGATCATCGGAGATCCGCCCATGAGTTCCGATACGCCCCGTCCCGGCGAGATCGCCCTGCCCTTCGACCCCGGCAAGCAGCCGCCCGATGCCGGACTGGTGTTCATCGGACGGATCCGCACGCCCTGGACCGACCGCCACGCCTGCCCGCGCAACGGCCGCGACTCGCAGGACATCTGCCGCATCGAGATTGACCCGCCCTATGCCCAGGGCCTGCAATCCATCGAGACGTGTTCGCACCTGTTCGTGCTCTACTGGATGCACGAGGCGCGCCGCGACCTCATCGTCCAGTCGCCGGCGTTCGACAGCCGCAGCCACGGTTGCTTCGCCCTGCGCACGCCGATCCGTCCCAATCCCGTCTCGCTGTCGGTTGTCGACCTTCTCGAGGTTGCCGGCACGACGCTGCGCGTGCGCGGCCTGGACTGCCTCGACGGCACGCCGCTGATCGACATCAAGCCCTATTTCGCCCGCAGCGACGCGATTGCCGACGCCACGGTCGGCTGGCACGGGCAGCGCACCCACCCGGGCCGGCGCTCCACCGCGATATAGCCGGCGACCGCAACCGGACTGCGTCCGGCGGCGCAAAAAAGAAGGGGCGGATGGCTCCGCCCCTCAAGTGGCACCTAACCTGCGCCGGCGACGCATGTTTGCGCCACCGGCAGGATTGCGTTCGCTCCGACCGATCAGGCGAGGTCGTAGCGGTCGGCGTTCATCACCTTGGTCCAGGCCGCGACGAAGTCCTTGACGAACTTCTCCTTGTTGTCGTCCTGGGCATAGACCTCGGCATAGGCGCGCAGGACCGAGTTCGAGCCGAACACGAGGTCGGCGCGCGTCGCCGTCCACTTCGCCGCGCCCGTCTTGCGGTCGACGATGGTGTAGCTGTTCGAACCGGTCGGCTCCCACTTGAAGCCCATGTCGGTGAGGGTGACGAAGAAGTCCGTCGTCAGCGCGCCCTCGCGGTCGGTGAAGACGCCGTGCTTCGTGCCGCCGTGGTTGGTGCCCATGGCCCGCATGCCGCCGACGAGGCAGGTCATCTCGCAAGCGGTCAGGCCCATCAGCTGGGCGCGATCGAGCATCAACTCTTCCGGGCTGACGACATAGTCCTTCTTCAGCCAGTTGCGGAAGCCGTCGGCGACCGGCTCAAGCACGCTGAACGAGTCGGCATCCGTCATCGCGTCGGTTGCGTCGCCACGACCCGGGGCAAAGGGCACCTCGATGGCGAAGCCGGCTGCCTTCGCCGCCTGCTCGACACCGACGTTGCCGGCAAGCACGATGACGTCCGCGATGCTTGCGCCGCTCGCGGCCGCGATCGGTTCCAGGACCGAAAGGACACGGGCCAGTCGCGCCGGCTCGTTGCCTTCCCAGTCCTTCTGCGGAGCCAGGCGGATGCGCGCACCGTTGGCGCCGCCGCGATAGTCGGACTGGCGGAAGGTGCGGGCGCTGTCCCAGGCGGTGGCGACCATGTCGGCGACCGACAGGCCGCAGGCTGCGATCTTCGCCTTGACCGCCCCGACGTCATAGGCGGCGTTGCCGGCCGGAACCGGATCCTGCCAGATCAGCTCTTCCTGCGGGGCTTCCGGGCCGATGTAGCGGGTCTTCGGACCCATGTCGCGGTGGGTCAGCTTGAACCAGGCGCGGGCGAAGACTTCCGAGAAGTAGGCGTGGTCCTTGTGGAACCGCTCGGCGATCGCGCGATAGGTCGGATCGAAGCGCATCGCCATGTCGGCATCGGTCATGATCGGCATGCGGCGGATCGACGGATCCTCGACATCGACCGGCATGTCCTCTTCCTTGATGCCGATCGGCTCCCACTGCCAAGCGCCGGCCGGGGACTTCTTCAGCCACCAGTCATACTTGAACAGCAGGTCGAAGTAGCCGTTGTCCCACCGGGTCGGATGGGTGGTCCAGGCGCCCTCGATGCCGGAGGTGACGGTATCGCGGCCGATGCCGCGGCCCTTGTGGTTGTTCCAGCCGAGACCCTGCTCGCTGATGTCGGCCGCTTCCGGCTCGGCGCCGAGATTCTCGGCCCGGCCGTTGCCGTGGGTCTTGCCGACGGTGTGGCCGCCGGCGGTCAGCGCCACGGTTTCCTCGTCGTTCATCGCCATGCGGGCGAAGGTCTCGCGAACCTGCGCGGCGGTCTTCAGCGGATCGGGCTGGCCATTGACGCCTTCCGGGTTCACGTAGATGAGGCCCATCTGCACGGCGGCCAGCGGGTTTTCCATCGTGTCCGGCTTGGACACGTCGTCATAGCGGTTGTCCGACGGCGCCAGCCATTCCTTTTCCGAACCCCAGTAGACGTCCTTCTCCGGGTGCCAGATATCCGCGCGGCCGAACGCGAAGCCGAAGGTCTTCAGCCCCATAGACTCGTAGGCCACATTGCCGGCGAGGATGATGAGGTCGGCCCAGCTGATCTTGTTGCCGTACTTCTTCTTGATCGGCCACAGCAGGCGGCGGGCCTTGTCGAGGTTGGCGTTGTCCGGCCAGGAGTTGAGCGGGGCAAAGCGCTGGTTGCCGGTGCCGCCGCCGCCGCGGCCGTCGGCCAGGCGGTAGGAGCCGGCAGCGTGCCAGGCCATGCGGATCATCAGCCCGCCGTAGTGGCCCCAGTCCGCCGGCCACCAGTCCTGGCTGTCGGTCATCAGCGCCTTCAGGTCGGCCTTCAGCGCGGCGTAGTCCAGCGTCTTGACTTCCTCGCGATAGTCGAAGCCCTTCAGCGGGTTGGTCTTGGTGTCATGCTGGTGCAGAATGTCCAGGTTCAGCGCGTTCGGCCACCAGTCCATGACATCGGCGCCCGTGCTGGTGAGTGCCCCGTGCATCACCGGGCACTTGCCGGCGCCCTTCTCTGTCTTAGCGTCCATTTCCATCTCCGATCATCTTCCGGATTGTGTTGCAAAGTGTCGCCTTCGACCCCGCACGCCAGCGGGCGCATTTCGCGCCCGGTCCCTCCCGGCATGCAGGACCACCGCAAGGCAGCGGCCGTCGTGATTGCGTAACTGTGCTGTCGTCGTGCCTCCGGTGCCGTCCACCTGTCCGATGGCGGCATCCTGTTTCTTCTGCCAGGTCCATGACGCGGGCTTGTGAAGCCGGAGCGGCTGTCCCTTGAATTGTTCCAGACTATAGGGGGGCGGATCCGATAAGGTCCAATTGTATTGCTTTTGATCCTCGATCAGGTAAACTTATCATCATGCCTTCGCTTCGCCAGTTTCGCTATCTCGACGCCCTCGCCACCCATCTGCATTTCCGCCGGGCGGCGGATGCGGTCGCCGTCTCCCAGCCGGCCCTGTCCATGCAGATCCGCGAACTGGAGCAGGAACTGGAAATCAAGCTGGTCGAACGCCAGCCCAACGCGGTGCGCCTGACCCGCGAGGGCGAGGAGATCGTGACGCGCGCGCGCAAGATCCTGTCCGACGTGCGCGACCTGGTCGACTACGCGCGCCAACTCGGCCAGCCGCTGTCCGGCACCCTGCGCCTCGGCATCATTCCCTCGATCGCGCCCTACCTGCTGCCGCGCATCCTGCCGGCGCTGGGCGCGGCCCATCCCAACATGCAACTGACCATCCGCGAGACGCTGACCGAGGCGATGACCCAGGAACTGCTCGCCGGCGATCTCGACGCGATCATCGTCGCCCTGCCGGTCACCGATCCCGGCCTGGTCGCCGAGCCGCTGTTCGTCGATCGCTTCCTGCTCGCCCGCCACAACCGCCCGGGCCTCGACTGCAGCCGGCCGGTCGAGCCGGCAGACCTGGAAACCGACACGCTGCTGCTGCTGGAGGAAGGCCACTGCCTGCGCGACCAGGCGCTCAACTATTGCAGCAGCCTGCCGACCGGTCGGAAGTCGCCGCTCGGCGCGACCAGCCTCGCCACCGTCATGCAGATGGTCGCCGCCGGCTACGGCGTCACGCTGCTGCCCGAGATCTGCGCCGCGACGGAAGTGCGCGACGACCGCGTCGCCCTGTTGCGCTTCGCCGATCCGCAACCGGCGCGCACCGTCGGCCTTGCCTGGCGCAAGTCGTCGCCGCGCCGGCAGGATTTCGAGACGCTTCGCCAGACCCTGATGGCGACGCTGGAAGGATGCGGCTGCGCGCCCTGTCCGCTGCCGGCAACTCAGGCTGCCGCCGACGCCGCGCCCGCTGCCGCGGCGATGCGGTAGACGCAGCGGCGCCCCCCGGACAGCAGGTGCTCGACCCGCTCGACGGAGGCATCCGCACCGAGGACGGCACGGAACACGGCAAGTTCGGAGCGGCAGAAACCGGGGCATGCCGAGGCGGCCGCGCAGATCGAGCAGTGGTTCTCGATCAGCAGCCAGCCTCCGGCGCCGTCCACCTCGACCTCGGCCATGTAGCCTTCGGCGCTGCGCAACGCCGCAAGCCGGGCGACCCTCTGCCCGAGGCCGGAGATGGCACCCAGTTCCGCCGCATAGGCGACGCGAGTCTCCGTCTCGCGGTGGGCGACCAGCCGCTCCAGCCCAGCCTCGCCGTAGAGGTCGCGCGCGGCGCGCACAAGCCCGAGGGTCAGCGCGGCATGGTTATCCGGATAGCGCGCGTGCCCGGCGGCGGTCAGCGCCCAGACGCGTCGGGGCCGGCCGACCGCGCCCTTGAGATCGGTGAAGCCGACCAGATCTTCGTCCGACAGGCCGTCCAGGTGCTGGCGCACGGCCACGACCGTGACGTCAAGCGCCTCGGCGAGAGCGGCGGCCGTCTGCGGGCCATCGGCCTTGAGCGCGTCGAGAAGGCGGGTGCGGGTGCGATCGGACATGCCGCCTTCTAGCATGACCGGCCGGATATAAAAACATTCGGCTTTTCAAATCCTGCGCCGCAGCGTAGCACCAGGGGAAGGCGGGCAGCAGCGACGGGACGGACGGCCATGACCGGTGGCACGAAACGGCAGAAGGACATGCGCAAGGCCCTGCGCGCGCTCGCCCCGCGCGTGCCGATGGCCGACGCGGAGGCTATCCTCGTCGCGGCGCTTGCCGGCCACCTGCGCCACCTGCCGGAGACGATCGCGCTCTGGCAGGCGGTCACCAGCCATATCCGCCACACCCACACCGACTACGATGCCCTGCTCAACGAGGGCTACGACCGCGATTCGGCACGTTTCTTCGTCATCGACGCGATGAACGCCGTGCTGCAGGACTGGGGCTGCGCCCGCCGTATCGAGCCGGACGAAGACGATCCTCCGGCCGGCCCGTGACGACGACGTCAGCCTCCCGCCCTCAGCCCGCCGGACGGAAGGCCAGCACGGGCAGGTCATCCATCACCAGGATGTCGGCGACTACCGGCACCGGTCCACGTTCGAACACCGCGCGCAGCGCCTCCGGCGTTGCCTCGATGCCGCGGATGATCGCCTGCACCGTGATGCCCTCGTCCAGCCGCAGGTGACCGTAGACATAGGGCGCGATCGGCTCGAAACGCGGGTGGCAGGCGGGCGAGATGTTGTGGGTGGCGAACAGCAGCGTGCCCCTTCCCGTCAGCTCGACCCAATCAAGGTCCCAGCTGCCGCAGTGCTCGCAGCAGGTGGTCGGCGGGAAGGTGTGGCGGTCGCAGGAGCGACACTTGCGCGCCTTCAGCACGCCCTGGCGCAGTCCGTCGTAGTAGATCTTGATAGCGGAGTCGTTGGCTTGTGCTTGCGGCATCTCACAGTCCTCCCAGAACCAGGGTGGTCCCGACCATGGCGTAGCCATGGGTGTGGATCACGGCGATATCGGGCCGCTTGGGGATCTGCCGCGCACCGGCCGCCCCGCGCATCTGCGTCACCGCTTCGTAGGTGTCGGAGCCGGCGCTCGCCGCCCAGGCATGGCCGAAGGCGTGGCGGCCACCGTGCGTCGACATCGGCCGGTCGCCGTCGAAGCGCAGGCGGCCGTCGCGCGCATAGGCGAGCGACTTGCCCGGCTCGATGTAGCCGATCAGTTCGGCCGTGCACAGGCCGGAGATGTGCGAACAGTCGTGGGTATGCAGATAGCCGATGTCAGCGGGCTTGATGCCCGACATGTCGAGCGCCTGGTCGACCGAACGGCGGTCGCCTTCCCAATAGGTCGGATCCTCGTCGTACCAGGGAAGATCGCGATAGCAGATGCCGAAGCCCTTCAGTTCGACCGGCTGCGACCGGGCACCGGCAAGTTCGGCCCGGGTGACGACCATCGCCGAGGCGCCGTCCGCCGTCGTCACCAGGCTCTTCAGCCGCGACGGCCAGGCGACGAACGGATTGTCCTTGTCCGACCGCCACAGTTCGAACGCATCGGCATAGCCCTTGCGCCTGGCCTCGTCTTCCAGCGTCTCCTGGATATTGGCCTTCGGCGTCATCGACCCGTGCAGGCGGCGGGTCCGGCAGACTTCGAACATTCCGCGGTCGAAATCGTCGATGCCGATGCCGTACTTCCGGCAGTAGCCCAGAGCCACGATGCCGTTGTAGGTGGAGAAGATGTCGTAGCCCTGCGGCACCTGATAGGCCTGGTTGACCGCCATGTCGGTCCACAGCCAGGTCATCTGGTGGGAAATCGGCTCGCGCTCGTAGGGACTGAGGTCCTTCACCCTGGTCCGGGTGGTCTCCAGGCCGACGACCAGCACCTTGTCGTGGACACCGGACGCGATTGCCATCGCGGCCATCGCGGCGCCCACGTTGGTGGTGGAGCACTGCGCCTCGAAATGCACGCCCGAGCGCAGTTCGGTGCCGATCCATTTAGACAGCTGCGAATAGGTCGCCGGCAGTTGCGAGGAATGCACCATCGCGTTGCCGACATAGACCGCATCGACGTCCTGGCCGCTCATGCCGGCGTCGTCGAGGGCTTCCTTGACCGCCGCCGCGGTCATTTCCTGGATGCTCAGTCCCTTCAGTTCCGGTGTTTCCAGAAGATCGCCGAAGCGGCTGCAGCCAACGCCGGCGATGGCGATCCGCTCTCTCAGTCTGTTGCGCATGCGTTCACTCCCGATACCCGGTCCGACAGAGACCGTTGTCCCCGCCTGCTGCCGGACACGAAACGCCGCACTGGATACGATCGTGGCCGGGCTTGCTGGTGACCGGCATACGGATGCGCCGGGTGCCCGCTGTCGGAATGCGGTCTGGGAACGGTCCATGTCCCCTGCAGCGTCGTGGTCGTCGCTTCCGCCTTCGATCGCAGGCAAGAGACTGCGACAACTCAAGGCTGTTCGCGTTGACTCACATCAACGCAACCGAACATATCCTCGCGAGTGGCGATGTCGGATCGACCCGCCGCAGCCGCAGTTGAGGCCCCCTCAGGGCCGGCGGGCGACGAGGTCGATCTCGACCAGCGCGTCGACGGCCAGGCCGGTGACCCCGACGCAGGTGCGTGCGGGCAGTTTTCCGGGCTCGAAGAACCCCTGATAGACCGCGTTCATGGCCGCATAGTCGCGCTGGAAACAGGTCAGGTAGACCCGCGCGAAGGTGACGTTTTCGAGCCCGAGGCCGATGCCGGCGAGCACGAGCTTCAGGTTCTCCATCACGCGGGCCGTCTGGGCCTCGACGCCCTCGGGCAGCGGCGCGTCGGGCGCGTGCGGATCGGTCGGCATCTGGCCGGTGACGAACACCCAGCCGTCGGCCTCGACGGCATGGGAGAACGGCGCGACCGGGCGCGGACCGCCGGCAATCATGTGGTGGATGGGCAGCATGGGTCCTCCTTGGGTCGGTTGGGGGCGGCGGTCGATCGCGCGGAAGGACCGTCAGCCGGACGGTCAGTCGGGCGAATAGATCCACTGTTCGGGCACATGGGCGGTCGCTGCCTCGCCGGCGCGCACCGTGCCCGGTCGCTCGACATAGGCGACCAGGCCGCGCAGGCGGCGCGCCTTGTCGGGAAACAGCAGGTCGAGGCCGTCGCGTTCAGGGTACCGGGCAGCAATCGCCCGGCCGGCGATGCGGCACGGCGCGTTGTCGCCGTCGACGCGCAGCACCGCGCCGCCCTCGAACACGAGCCGCGTGCGCGGCGGGATCAGACTGAGGCGGGGGATGCCGGCGAGCACGATGTTGCCGCCGATCCATTCCGCCCTGAGTTCGGGCAGGTCCATGCGCCGCGCCACCAGGGCCAGTTCCTCCGCCGACAGCACCGACACCTGACGCTCGTTGGCCATCTCCGTGCCGCGCGGATACCACGGCTCGCGCCCACCCGAGCGGCGCGTGAAGCCGGCATGGCGGTCGCCGGGAATACCCTCGAAGGTCAGGACAAGGTCGTCGCACCGTGCCGTTTCGAAGCTTTCCGCCCCCGCCGTCTTGAGCACGCTGACGACCCTGCCGGCCAGCCGGCGGCCACGCACCAGGAGGTCGGGGTCGGGACTCTCGTCGCCGAAAAGATCTGCCGGCATGGTCCGTCCTTGCTTGGGGATCCCGTTCCTTCAGGTAGACCGGATGAGCGGCGCCGGCAACCAGACGCCGGCGTTGCCGGACGGCTCAGGTGCCTTCGAACATGCCGCTCGCAAACCCGTCGAGGCTGACCTGGTTGTTGGCGCGCTGGTAGGCCTCCATCTCCTCCGCCGTCTTGGCGGCGGACCAGTTGTCGAGCGACGGCCGCTCGCCCTTGTACTCGAACAGCGGCACGCCGTAGCCGCAGGAGGTCTGCACCAGGTCGATGTCGAGCCGCACGATCTGGCGCGCGCCGGCGGGCTCCTCGCCGGAAAAGGCGCTGTCCAGAAGCGCCGCATAGGCCGCCGTGTCGCGGCGCAGGACCGCGCCCTTGCCGTAGAGACGCAGGATCAGCGGCGGTCCCTCGACCGCGCAGACCATCAGCGTCATGCGGTCGCACTGCCTCAGGTGCGCCGCCGTCTCGTTGCCGCTTCCCGTCCGGTCCAGATAGGCGACCGCATTCGCGGACAGCACCCTGAGCGCCGTCGTCGGCCGCGGCGACACGTTCACCCGGCCCGTCGATGCGGCGGTCGCGGTGAAGAAGATGTGCTGGTGCGCGAGGAAGGCGCGATGCTCGTCGGACAGCTCCGGAAACCGTTTTGCCATTGGCAATCTCCCCAAGTCAGAGCGTCGAGATTGCCGGCAGCCGGATGCGCCGACAAGGTCATTTGCACGCAAAACGGCGGGCCAACCGACCCGCCGTCAGACTGCTGACAAACCTCCAAACGCGTCATCCAGCACGCAGCGAAGCGCAGATACGGGATCGGCGAGCCGGGGGCTCTCGTTCTACATTATTGGAATCGTTGACACCGTGGCTCTCCGGTTCCGGCTCGCGCTCCGCTTGGCCGGAATGACACTGGAAAGGCTGCGCGTTTGTCAACAAGCTGACGGCGGGCCAACCGACCCGCCGTCTCTGTATCCTGAAAACCCTCGCCGGCCGTCTACCGCGTCAGCGGCTTGTACTTGATCCGGCGCGGGTCGGCGGCGTGGGCCCCCAGACGTCTGACCTTGTCCTTCTCGTAGTCCTCGAAGTTGCCCTCGAACCATTCCACGTGGCTGTCGCCCTCGAAGGCGAGCATGTGGGTGGCCATGCGGTCGAGGAACATGCGGTCGTGGGAGATGATCACGGCGCAGCCGGCGTAGTTTTCCAGAGCGTCTTCAAGCGCCGCCAGCGTCTCGGTGTCGAGGTCGTTGGTCGGCTCGTCGAGCAGCAGCACGTTGGCGCCCTGCTTCAAGACCTTGGCCAGGTGCACGCGGTTACGCTGGCCGCCGGACAGGTCGCCGACCTTCGCCTGCTGGGCCGGGCCCTTGAAGTTGAACGACGAGCAGTAGGCGCGGGAGTTGATCTCCTTGTCGTCGAGGTAGATCACCTCGGCGCCGCCGGAGATTTCCTCCCACACCGTCTTCGACGGATCGAGCGTGTCGCGCGACTGGTCGACATAGCCCAGATGCACGCTGTCGCCGACGATGATCTCGCCCGAGTCGGGCTTTTCCTGGCCGGTCAGCATCTTGAACAGCGTCGACTTGCCGGCGCCGTTCGGGCCGATCACGCCGACGATGCCGCCGCGCGGCAGCTTGAACGACAGGTCGTCGATCAGCAGCCGGTCGCCGAAGCCCTTGGAGACGTTCCTGACCTCGATGACGTTGGCGCCAAGGCGCTCGCCGACCGGAATGAGGATCTGCTCGATCGTCGGCATGCGCTCTTCCTGCTTGGCGAGCAGGTCCTCGTAGGCCTTGATGCGCGCCTTGGACTTGGTCTGGCGGCCCTTCGGCGACATGCCCATCCATTCGCGCTCGCGCTCGATCGCCTTGGAGCGGGCCATGTCCTCGCGGCCTTCCTGGACCATGCGCTTGGTCTTCTTCTCCAGATAGACCGAGTAGTTGCCCTCGTAGGGGATGCCGCGACCGCGGTCGAGCTCGAGGATCCAGCCCGTCACGTGGTCGAGGAAGTAGCGGTCGTGGGTGATGATCAGCACCGCGCCCTTGAATTCGCGCAGGTGACGCTCCAGCCAGTGGACCGTCTCAGCGTCGAGGTGGTTGGTCGGCTCGTCGAGCAGCAGCAGGTCCGGTTCGGACAGAAGCAGCTTGCACAGCGCCACGCGGCGCTTTTCGCCACCCGACAGGTTCTCGACGGAGGCATCTTCCGGCGGGCAGCGCAGCGCTTCCATCGCCATCTCGACCTTGCTTTCGAGGTTCCACAGGTCTTCCGCGTCGATGATGTCCTGCAGTTTGGCGCCTTCCTCGGCGGTCTCGTCCGAGTAGTTCATCATCAGTTCGTTGTAGCGGTCGACGATCGCCTGCTTGTGCGCGACGCCCTCCATGACGTTTTCTTTGACCGTCTTGGAATTGTCGAGCTGCGGCTCCTGCGGCAGATAGCCGACCTTGGCGCCCTCGGCCGCCCAGGCCTCGCCGGTGAACTCCTTGTCGAGCCCGGCCATGATCTTTAGGAGCGTCGACTTGCCGGCGCCGTTGGGGCCGAGAATACCGATCTTGGCGTCCGGGTAGAACGACAGGTGGATGTTGTCGAGCACCTTCTTGCCGTTGTAGGCCTTCGACAGGCCGTGCATGTGATAGATGAACTGGCGCGCCATGGGGCTTCGCGTCTCCGTCGTGAGGAAAGTCCTGGGAGGAATTCGGGGCACTATTACGCGATGAGCTCTTGGGGAGCAATGCGTGCCGCACGGGATTTCGGCGAAAGATGGGAACGCTCGGCCACTCCTGCAAGGCCGACAGCCCTGCGCAGCGTGACGGAATACGGGCGTCGGCCCGCCGCGAGAACCTCGGAAATGAAAGTGTCGCGAAGGTCCAGGCCTCGGCACAGGAAGGGCACCAGGCATTGGCCGTCTCCATTGACGATATTAATATAACTAGTTATATAACTAAGCATACAAGGAGGTGGCGATGGTGGAAGACGTCGTCCGGAGGCTGGGCCACGCCACGCTCGGTAGCCGGTTGAAGCGGATCGGGGAGCGGTTGCAGGCCGACACCCAGGAGCTGACGGCACGGCTCGCCGAAAGCGACCTGCCGGTGGCGCACAACCCGGTGCTGGCCGCGCTCGACCGCAACGGTCCGATGAGCATCGGCGACCTGGCGCAAGCCCTCGGCCAGAGCCAGCCGGGCATCACCCGCATGGTCGGCAAGATGAAGGCCGCCGGCCTGGTCGAAACCCGCACCGATGCGACCGACCGGCGGGTCAGCACCGTACGGCTGACGACCAGGGGCGAGGCGCTGACCACACATCTGAAGGAGGTGCTGTGGCCGGCCGTCGAGGCCGCTGTCGCGGACGCCTGCGAAGGGCTTTCCGGCACCCTGCTCGAGCAACTGGACCAGCTTGAGGACCGGCTTGCCGAGAAGCCGCTCGGCCGGCGTGTCCGGATCCGGGTCAAGGCCCGCCAGGCCGGCGAACGGAAGCGGTAACGGAGTATCCGGGAATGGAAGACGCCCTCGATCACGCGGTCTGGACCGCTCTCATCACGCGCCAGAGCGGCTTTGCCCTTGGGCAGCAAGGTGCTCGGCGGTTCAGGCCCGACGTGGCGCCCTTTGCTGCCGCCCGCGACGACAGTCCCGAAAGCCTCGCGGCCCTCGGCGATCTGATGGCCGATGGCGAGACCGACGTTTACCTGCTCCAGCGCACAGAGATCGTCCTGCCCGCGACGCTGACGGCTCCGATGACCGCACCCGGCGTGCAGATGGTCAAACGGCGCGCCGGCGACGCACCGGCACTCCGCGAGGAAATCGTTCGCCTGACGGCAGCCAACATCCCGGACATGCGGGCGCTCATTGACCTGACCAGGCCGGGGCCGTTCCGCGCCCGCACCGTCGAGCTCGGCGACTACTTCGGCATCCGCGTCGGCGGCCGGCTGGCGGCGATGGCCGGCGAACGGCTGAAGCTGCCGGGCTTCACCGAGGTGAGCGCGGTCTGCACCCATCCCGACTTCCGCGGCCGGGGCTTCGGCGCGGCCCTGACGGTGTTCGCAGGCAGGCGCATCGAAGCGCGCGGCGAAACCCCGTTCCTGCACACCTATGCCAGCAACGCAGGCGCGATCCGTCTCTACGAAAAGCTCGGTTACGAGGTGCGCTGCGGCGTCCATGTCGCCGTGCTCGCCAAGCCGGCCCAGGATGCCTGACGTCTACCGATCCTTCAGCCCGTACCACCAGTAGGCGCCCTGCAGGTAGAGGCGACGCAGAGCCGGGGCCGGGAAGCGGCGCAACGGCGCGCGCACCACCGCCGGCAGGTCGTCGGCCCGGGCGAGGCTGAGGGCGAGGTTGGCAGCTGCCTCGCCGGCGAGCGAGGCCATGGACACTCCGTTGCCGTGATAGGCCATGGCTGCGAAGACGCCGGGCCAGCCCGGCACTTCGCCGATGAACGGGTTGAGGTCGAGCGCGAGACAGACGTGCCCCGACCAGAAATGGCTTTCCTCGACGCGGGCCCAGGCCGGGAACAGGCGCGCGAAGTCGGCGCGGATGCGCCGGTGCATGGCGGCGTGTTCGCGCGCCGTCCCGAAGATGCCGCCGCGCATCCCGAACAGGAAGCGCCGGTCGGGCAGAAGACGGAAATAGTGCAGCAGCGTGCGCGTGTCGGCCGCCATACGCGGCGAGGTCCAGCCCTGCGCCGCCAGTTCGCCCTGCGTCAGCGGCCGGGTCACCAGGATATTGGACAGCACCGGCAGTAGCCGGCCGGCGAGCCAGTCGGGCACGTCCTCGCGGGAATAGCCGTTGCCGGCAAGGATCACCCGCCGCGCCGCGACCGTGCCTTCCGGGGTCTGCAAGTGCCAGCGCCCGCCGCCGGGCCGGATCGCGGTCACCGCAGAGCGAGCGTTGAGGACCGCGCCGGCGGCGCGCGCCGCCGCGGCCAGGCCCTGGACGTATTTCATCGGGTTGAGCGCGAAGCCGTGCGGCACATGCATGCCGCCGAAGAAGTCGGGGCCCGCCATGCCGCGGTCGGCCAGTCCCTCGCGCGACAGGATCTCGGCACCGAGCCCGAAAGCATCGTTCAGGAACGCTGCCTCCTCGGCGAGGCCCTTCAGCGCGGACGGACGATGGGCGAGGATCGTCTCGCCATCGGAATGGCGGTCGACGTCGAGGCTCCAATCGGCGAGACGCTGCTCGACCGTATCGATCGCCTGGAGTTGGAAGCGGACGAAACGGCGCGCCTCGTCGCGGCCGTAGCGAGCAACCAGATCCTGCGCGCTGCGCTTGGAGCCGCCCATGCAGCAGAAGCCGCCGTTGCGCCCCGACGCACCCCAGCCGACGCGCGCAGCCTCCAGCACACGCACGGATGCTCCCGCGCTTGCCGCCTTCAGCGCCGCGCTCAGGCCGGTGAACCCGGCGCCGACGATCGCCACGTCGGCTTCGACGTCCCCCGACAGCGGAGGATCTTCGGCGATCGCCCCGACCGTGCCTTCCCAGAAGCTGCCGATGGCGAGTTCGCCGGCCATAGCTCAGATGCCCAGCCGGTCGCGCAGGGCGAACCAGGTCATCGCAAGCACCAGCAACGGGAAGCGCAGCCGGTCGCCGCCGGGGAACGGCGCCAGCTTGAGGCTCTCGAACACCTCGAAACGCCCGGCCGTGCCGTCGACTGCCTCGGCGAGCAGCCGGCCGGCGAGCGTCGCCATCGCCACGCCGTGGCCGGAATAGCCGCCGGCGGCAAGCACGTTGGGCGACAGTCTGGAGAAATAGGGCATGCGCCTGGGCGTGATCGCCAGCGTGCCGCCCCAGCCGTAGTCGATGCGAACGTCCTTCAGTTGCGGGAACACCTGCAGCATCGGCCGGCGCACGAAGGCCTTGATGTCGGAGGGAAAGCGATAGCCGTAATTCTCGCCGCCGCCGAACAGCAGCCGGTTGTCGGACGAGCGGCGGAAATAGTTGATGACGAACTTGCTGTCGGCGACGGCGACGTTGCCGGCGATCAGCGTCTCCGCTTCGCTCTCCGACAAGGGCTCGGTGGCGATGATGAAGTTGTTGATCGGCATGACATGGGCCGACACCGTGCGGTCGAGCCGGCCGAGATAGCCGTTGCAGCCGAGCACCAGGAAGCGGGCGCTCACGCTGCCGCCGGGGGTGGTCACGCGGACCGGATCGCCGGGCTCGTAGCCGGTGACCGTGCTCTCCTCGAAGAAGCGCACGCCAGCCGCCTCGCCGGCCGCCGCCAGGCCGAGGGCGAAGTTGAGCGGATGCAGGTGACCGGCGCCGGCATCGAGCGTCCCGCCGAAATAGGCCGGGCTGGCGAGCCGCTCGGCCATTTCCTTGCCGTCGACGAAGCGGATCAGGTCGTAGCCATAGCGGCTCTGAAGGTGTTCTGCATAGGCCCTGCTTTCAGCGACATAGGATCGTCGGTGGTCGGCGTGCAGCACGCCGTGGACGAAGTCGCAGGCGATGGCGTGGCGGGCGATCAGATCGGCGACCAGCGCCTTGGCCTCCTCGGCAAGGCCCCACAGCCGCTGCGCATGGGCCTCGCCGAGCTGCCGTTCCAGCGTGATCTGGTCGAGGCGCTGGCCGGAACCGACCTGGCCGCCATTGCGTCCCGACGCGCCCCAGCCGAGCCGGTGCGCCTCGAGCAGCACGACATCGTACCCGCGCCCGGCCAGGTGCAGCGCGGCCGACAGTCCGGTATAGCCGCCGCCGATCACGCAGACGTCGCAGGATATGGTGCCGGCGAGCGGGGCATGCGCCGTCTGCCGGTTGGCCGTCGCGGAATACCAGGACGGCGGATGGCGGCCGGCCCGATCGTTTGCGGTCAGAAGGTCGAGGCGGTTCAGCATGATCGGACTCTCGCCGGTCGCAGGGACGCCAAGTCTTTCCCGCCGACAGGCGCTTGGCAAGCCCGCGCCGGGCGCGAAATGTCGCGTGCGCCGCGGCACCGTCGGCCGGCGCCGGCACTATCGCGCCCCGGTGCTTCTCGCCCTTGCGGCCAAAGCGCGCTAAGGTCCGAACCAGTTCTCGCCGATGGCCGGATGCGACTTCACGATGCGTGCGCCCCTTCCCCTGACCCAGGACATCCTTCTGATCGGCGGTGGCCATGCCCATGCGCTGGTGCTGCGCATGTGGGGCATGGCACCGCTCGCCGGCGCGCGCATCACGGTGGTCAATCCGGGCCCCGTCGCGCCTTACACGGGCATGCTGCCCGGAGCGATCGCCGGCCACTACAGGCGCGACGAGATGATGATCGACCTGGTCCGCCTCACCCGCTTTGCCGGAGCCCGGGCGATCCTGGACCGGGTGGTCGGCCTTGACCCTGAGGCGCGCCAGGCGCGGCTCGCTTCGGGCCGGGTGCTGGCCTACGACGTCGCCTCGATCGACATCGGCATCGCCTCCGACCTGCCGCATCTCCCCGGCTATGCCGAACACGGTGTCAGCGCCAAGCCTCTCGGCGACTACAGCGAGCAGTGGCAGCGGTTTGTCGCCGATGCGCCGCAGGCGCCGCACCTGACCGTCATCGGCGGCGGCGTGGGCGGCGTCGAACTGGCGCTGGCCTCGGCCCATCGCCTGGCGGCGGCCGGTCGACAGCCGCGGATTACCGTGGTGGAACGGCAGGCCACGGCGCTGCCGGGCGTCGCCCCGGCGACACGGCGCAGCTTGCTGGCTGCCATGGACGCCCATGGCATCGCATTGCGGACCGACGTCTCTGTCGCCCGGATCCTGGCAGACGCCGTTGACCTGACGGACGGCTCCCGCCTGCGCTCGGACTTCACCCTGTCGGTCGCGGGCTCGCAGCCGCAGGCCTGGCTGGCCGAGACCGGGCTCGTTCTGCATGACGGCTTCGTCGTCGTCTCGCCGACGCTGCAATCCTCGGATCCGGCGGTCTTCGCCGCCGGCGACTGCGCCCATCTGGCCTTCGCCCCGCGTCCCAAGGCCGGCGTCTATGCGGTGCGCGAGGCACCGGTCCTCTTCCACAACCTGCGCGCCGCCGTCGCCGGCGGCGCCATGCGCCGTTATGCGCCGCAGCGCGACTACCTGAAGCTGATCTCCATGGGCGGCAAGGCCGCTGTGGCCGACAAGTTCGGCCTGCGCATCGGCGGCCGCTGGCTGTGGCAGATCAAGGACAGCATCGACCGACGGTTCATGACCAGGTTCGACGCCTATCCCGCCATGCCCGTAGAGCCCCTGCCGCAACCGCACGCCAGGGGGTTGGCCGAGGCGATGGGGACCAAGCCGATGTGTGGCGGTTGTGGTGCCAAGGTCGGCAGCGTCACCCTGGCCGAGGCCCTGGCTGCCCTGCCCCCGCCGCAGCGCGACGACCTGCTCTCCGGCCCGGGCGACGATGCCGCGGTGCTGTCCGTCGGCGGCATGCGGCAGGTGATCACCACCGACCACCTGCGCGCCTTCGTCGGCGATCCCCATCTCATGGCGCGCCTTGCCGCGATCCACGCGCTTGGCGACATCTGGGCCATGGGCGCCGCGCCGCAGATCGCGCTGGCGCAAATCACCCTCCCGCGCCTGTCGGAACGGCTGCAGGCGCGGATGCTCGCCGAAGTCATGGCCGCTGCCGGCGCCGTGTTCCGCGACGCTGGAGCAGAGTTGGCCGGCGGCCACACGGCGGTCGGAGACGAACTGACCATCGGCTTCACGGTCACGGGCCTGGCGTCGGCTCCAGTGGCCAAGCACGCCGCGCAGCCGAGCGATTGTCTGATCCTGACCAAGCCGATCGGCACCGGCGTGGTGCTGGCCGCCGAGATGGCGCTCGCCCGCACGCGCCGGACCGGAGGCCCGATGCTCGGAGAGGCCTGGGCCGCCTGCATCGCCGCGATGGCCCGCCCGCTCGGTATGGCCGCCGACATCCTGCGCGGATCCGCCCGTGCGATGACCGACGTCACGGGCTTCGGCCTCGCCGGCCATCTGTGGGAGATGCTCGGCCACGGCCGTCTCTCGGCGCGGCTGGATCTGTCTGCAATCCCGCTCCTGCCGGGGGCCGCGGATCTCGCCGAGCAGGGCATTGCCTCGACGCTGATGCCGGCCAACCGGGCCGCCCTCGACCATCACGTCGACGGACCGCGGGGCGCGACAACCGATCTCCTGTTTGATCCGCAGACCTGCGGCGGGTTGCTGGCCGCGCTGCCGGCCGAGGCGGTGGACAAGGCGATGGCAGCGCTCGATGCCGCCGGCGAGGCCGCGGTTCGGATCGGCACGGTCGAGGCCGGAGCCGCGACGGCCGGCCAGGGCCGGATCGTCCTGGTCTGACGTTCCGGTCCGTCACGCTATCCGCGCGCAAGCCGCAAGCCTTCAGGGGTGGTCGGGCCTCATGCCGGATCGATCCGGATCGCCCGCCCCCTGGGGTCGAAGAAGCCGGCCTCGTTCAGTACCATCCGGTCGGCGGTCACCTGATCGATCCGGTCCTGTAGGCGCGACGCGGCGACGACATCGATCACCGGGCCGCCTCCGACAGCGTTCTCGGCAAAGATCGCCACACCGTCCCAGGGCTTGCCGCTCTGGTCGATAAGCCCGCGCATCTCGGGCCAGGTGATGTCGTCCCCGATCACGTGCAGATAGGCACAGGCCAGCATGTCGACCTGCTCGCGAATCGCCACCAGCAGGATGAGCGCCGTGAATCCCTCGCTCGCCGCATAGCGGGCCGAGAGCCAGCGCGAGAAGTCGGTCTCAGAACTCGACAACCGGGGCCTCGAGCGGTTCCTGGTCGAACAGGGCGAGGAACGGGCTGCCGGTCGTCTCGGCATACCAGTCCTCGAAGTCCGCCATCTCGGCGATCGGATCGGTCTCGTCCGCAGCACCCGTGACGCTTCGCCGGACCGCCTCGGCGACCGGCGCGAAGCGGTCGAGGATGCGGGCGTGCGCCTCGCTGCCGCCGGACCAGCCGAACTCGGCACAGATGGCTGCCTGCGCCGCCTTGGCGGCGGCCTCGTCGCTGTCGGCAGGGATACAGACGGCCGTCATCCTGGCCATGAACCCGGCCCGGCGGAAGGCGAACACGCGGGCGCGCTCCCGCCTGGCCACTTCTTCGGCAAAGGACCTGCGGAAGCGCACCTCCTCCTGTTGCGCCTCGCTGGCGCGGCGATCCAGTTCTGTCAGGAAACCGGGTCTTTCGGTCATCGTCCAGCCTCTCGAACGTCGGCAACTTGGCGGAGGAGGCGGGAGTCGAACCCACCAGGGACTGTCTCGCAGCCCCTCCCGGATTTGAAGTCCGGACGCCCCACCGGGGACGATTCTCCTCCTGAAACGGGTCCGGGCGTCTGCACCCGGCAATATAGGTCCTTCTTGTGCGGGTTGATGCGGCGGATGTCGCCGCGCCGCATGGTCAGCCCCTGGCGATCGAAGAATTCGAGGATCTGGATGGCCACCTTGCGGCCGTTGTCGAGCCGGTCGCGGAAGGCCGTGACGGGAAAGCCTTCCGGTGCCGCCGCCTCGGCCAGGTCCCGGACGATGCCGGCCATCTCGGTCACCGTCTCCGACAGGAAGAAGTGGTCGTGCGCAAGTTCCTCCACATCGCCGCGCCGGGCGGCGAGCTTGAGGATACGGCGCACCAGCCCCTCGTCGAGCCCGGTGTCGCGCGCGATGTCGCGCACGCGCGGCGTGCGGAACCGGCCTTCGCCCGCGAACCGCGGCAGCAGGCGGCGCCAGATCTCCTCTTCCTCCGGCGACAGGCGCACCTCGAACCAGGGCCGGCGCAGCCAGGACCGGTCGGGCCTGGCCACGCCTTCCTCGGCCAGCCGGCCCAGCACCGCCTGGAACACCGGCGCCGGCAGGCGCGGGACCAGCGACAGGCGCAGGCGTTCCTGGCCAAGGCCTGGCAGGTCCGGGCGCTCCTCGTGCGCCTGGTCGAGCCGTGCACCGATCTCGTCCCGCAGTCGCGCCCAACCGGCGGCGGAAAAGGCCGCCGTGCCGCCGTCGGGTCGCGGCAGCACCACAAGTCCAAGCCGGTCGACCAGAGCGTCCGCCGCCTCGGGCAGCTCGGCCCGATCCCGCACCCAGCGCTGCGGATCGACCCAGCCGCGCGGGCCGTCGAGCAACGCGGCCAGCGCCTCGTCGGGCGCGGACGTGGCGAGTCGCCGCAACTCGTCCAGCCGCGCGGGCGCGCGCCGCCGCCGCTCAGGCCCCGCGAGGTCGAGGATGGTTCCGCCGCCGATCGTGCGGGTGGCCGAGATGTCGCGCAGAACGAACCGGTCGCCCACCGCCGCCGCGAGCGGCGCGTCGAGCACGAGCTGGGCGAACCCCTCCGCGCCCGGCGGGATCGCATCCGCGCTGAGCGGCACCAGCCGCGCCGTGGTTTCCTCGGCCGCGTGATGCACCCGCACGGCAGCCCATTGCGACAGGGCCTTCGCCTCGCCGCGCAGCACGCGCACCGACACGTCCATGCGCTGCGTCGGCCCATGGAGCGACGGGTACAGCAGCACGGCGCCGCGCGTCACGCTGTCGGTCGAGATGCGCGCTCCCGCCAGCGCCACGGCGCAGCGCTGCCCGGCGAAAGCCTCTTCCGCCGCCGCGTTCTGGGCATGGAGCGAGCGAACGCGCGCCTCCAGTCCCGCCGGCGAGACGACGAGCCGGTCGCCCACCGCCACGCGGCCGGACAGGATGGTCCCGGTGACCACGGTGCCGGTGCCCTGCAGAGTGAACACCCGGTCGATCGCAAGCCGGAAGGCATCGTCGGCCCGCCGGGTTCCGAGGTCGAGCGCAGCCGCGTCGAGCGCAGCGGCCAAACGCTCGATGCCCTGCCCGGTCGCGGCAGACACCGGATGAATCGGGATGCCGGCCAGGCCGGTGCCGCGCAGCGCCGCCCGGATTTCCGCCTCGGCCTCGGCCAGCCGCTGCGGGCCGACCAGATCGGCCTTGGTCAGGGCGACCATCCCGTGCCGAAGGCCGAGCAGGTCGGCGATCGCCAGATGCTCGCGCGTCTGCGGCATGGGGCCGTCGTCGGCGGCGACCACCAGCAACAGCAGATCGATCCCGGTCGCTCCGGCCAGCATGGTGTGCACCAGCCGTTCGTGCCCCGGCACGTCGACGAAGCCGACCGTGCCATGGGGCCGACGCCAGTAGGCGAAGCCGAGCTCGATCGTGATCCCGCGCGCCTTTTCCTCCTTCAGCCGGTCGGTCTCCACACCTGTCAGGGCACGGACCAGACTGGTCTTGCCATGGTCGATATGGCCCGCGGTGCCGACGATCATGGCAGCAACTCCGCAAGCGGCGCGGTGGCAAGCGCCTCCGCCTCGCCCCGCTGGCGGGCATCGAGCCCGGCCATGAGCCCGTGCAGATAGACGCCGGCCAGCGCGCTGCCGGCCTCGCACCCCTTCAGCACCAGCGCGCAGCCCTGCACCGGATCGCGTGCCGTGCCGCGTCCGAGCGCGCGGGCGACGCCCAGGAGCACCAGCGCATCGGCCTCGCCTGCCCGTGCGGCAAGGGCCCACCACCAGGCCGCCGCCACCGGGTCGACCTCGCCCCCGGCACCGTCGTAGAGCATCCGCCCCAGCCGCAGCATCGCCGCGCTGCGCCCGCCCTTTGCCGCCTGTTCGGCATAGACGCGCGCCACCGGCAGGTCCGCATGGGGGCCGTCCGCATCGCCGAACATCTCGGCCAGATGCTCGGCGGCAAGCAGGTCGCCCCCGGCGGCCGCCTTCTTAAGCAGATCGCGGGCGGTCACCGCGTCGACCGGCACGCCGCGTCCGTCGAGATAGGCAAAGCCCAGCATCCGCGCTCCTGCCGGATCGCCCTGCAGGGCCGCGGCGATGAGCCATTTGACTGCCGCCTCGTCGTCGGGGCGGATCCCCTGCACGCTGAGCAGTATGGTGCCCACCTCGGCCTGCGCACGCGCATGACCGGCCTTGGCGAGCGGCACCAGGAGGTCAAGCGCCGCCTCCACCCTGCCCGCGTCGAGCAGGCCGATGGCCCGTTTCAGTTCCGCTTCGGGATCGGGCCTGGCACCGAACAGCCTCTTCAGCATGGTGCCTCCATGCCAAAGGCAGGCAGCTGCGCGACAAAGGCGTCCTCGTCGTCTAGGCAGCGCAGGTCGAGCAGCACCGCACCGCCCTCGAGGCGCCCGACCACCGGGATCGGCAGGCGGCGAAAGGCGACAGCGAGCCGGTCGGCCTCGCCCCCGGCGGCCGGCAGGCACAGCGCGATCGAAGGAATCGTCTCCAGCGGCAGCGCTCCGGAGCCGATCTGGCTGCGGGTCTCGGCGATCTCCACCGCACGGCCGGTGGCCGCGGCGACGGCAGGCGCGAGCCGAGCGGCGAGCGCACGCAGGTCCTCGACCCCGCGCGCGAAGGCCGCCAGCGTCGGCAGGCGCTCGGCCAACCGATCCGGATCGCGATAGAGCTTGAGCGTCGCCTCCAGCGCCGCTAGCCGCACCTTGTCGAGCCGCACGGCGCGCTTGATCGGGTGACTGGCGCAGGCGCGCACCAGATCGCGCCGCCCGACGATGAACCCCGCCTGCGGCCCGCCCAGCAGCTTGTCGCCCGAGAAGGTCACCAGATCCGCGCCGTCGCGCAGCGCGTCCTGCACCGTGCGCTCGCGCGCCAGCCCCCAGCGGGACAGGTCGACCAGCGTGCCCGAGCCGAGGTCGTCGACGAGCGGCAAGCCGGCCTCGCGGGCGAGCAGCGCCAACTCGGCGGTGGTGGTTTCCCTCGTGAAGCCCTGGATCAGGTAGTTCGAGGTATGTACCTTCATCAGCAGGGCCGTCTGGGGTCCGATGGCGCCGGCATAGTCCTGCGGATGCGTCCGGTTGGTGGTTCCCACCTCGCGCAGGCGCGTCCCCGCCGCCTCCATGATCGCCGGCATGCGGAACGAGCCACCGATCTCGATCAGTTCGCCGCGCGACACGATCGTCTCGCGCCCCTGCCCCAGCGCCGCCAGCACCAGCAGCACGGCGGCGGCGTTGTTGTTGACGAGACAAGCGTCCTCCGCCCCGGTCAGTTCGCTCACAAGCTGCTGCACGGCATCGTCGCGCTGGCCGCGCCGGCCGGACTCCAGGTCGTATTCCAGCGCCAGCGGGTGGCGCATGGCGCGGGTCGCCGCCTCGACCGCGGAGTCGGCATAGATCGCCCGACCCAGATTGGTGTGCAGGACCGTGCCTGTGAGGTTGAAGACGCGCACCATCCTCGACGCGTCGGCCCGCTCGAGCGCCGCGAGCGCCTGGCGGCCGAGCCCTTCCGCCGCCGCCGAACGGTCGGGCGCCGCCGCCGGATCGGCGCGCAGCCGCGCGCGCAGGGCCTCGAGCCCGGCGCGCACCTCCGACAGCGTCGCCGCATGGCCGAAGCGCGCGCTGCACAGCTGTCCGGCCGGCCCGCGCAGCACCTCGTCCACCGACGGCAGGTTTGCGAACCCCTGGCCCATGGACTCAGTAGCCGATGAGGAACGGATTGACCGAGAAGCGCGTCTTGCCGGTCTCCGCCAGCATCAGGTCGAGCGCCAGGGAGCCGACGTCGTCGGCGAGCGGATCGAGCGCGGGATCCCGGTTCTGATAGACGATCTTGGTGTAGCTCGAGCACGTCGGGCAGGTCTCGGCCTTGACGTTGTCGTCGCCGCCCTCGATGCCGTGGAAGACCAGTCCGCGCTCGTTGCCGCAACTGAGGCACAGCACGCGCACGACGTGCCATTCGGTGGCGCACAGCGCGCAGGTGCAGAAGCGGGTGTTGGCCATGCCCTCGCGCCCGACCACGGCGCTGGCCACCGGCGCGCCGCCGCAGGCCGGGCAGGCGCCGTTAGCGACCTTTTTCAGGCTGTCGGCATCCAGTCCGGCGGCCATGCGCGTCATGTGCACTTGCAGCGCCGCGGCAGCCAGCACCGTTTCCGCGATCCGCGTCGGATCCGCCTGCTCGGCCAGCGCATCGTCGAGCAGCGCGCCGCGGCTCTCCGGGCTGGCGGCCCGCAGCCGCGTCACCGCCGCCTGGGTCTGGGCCGGCATGGGCCCGCCGTCGAGCGCGGCCAGCAGGGCGTCGAAAGTGGCGAGCGCGACCGGGTCGCCGGCCAGTCCCGTGCGTCCGAGCTGCGGCATGCCGTGCCGGCTGGACCTTGCGCGCTCGTCCTCGGCAGGCAGCACGACCGGCGGCAGTCCGGCCAGGATGCCTGCCTGGGCGGCACACAGACCGGACAGGAACAGGAGATAAGGAGCAAGGTCGTCGCCCCGCGCCGCCAGGTCGGCGAAGCGCCGGGCGCGCGCGGCAAACACCTTGTCCGGGTTGGGGGTGAGGGCGAATGGCGGGGCTGCCACCTCGCCGATGCTGGTCGGATCGGGCGCAGACGAATGAGAGCCGGCACGCGGCATCTTGACCTCCCTCGCAAGACCGTCCCGTTTGTGGGACTCGTCGGTTGTGATGGCCCGGGCCGCAACGGTCCGGGCCAATGGTCTGTCGGGCGTTCTGCCCATTGCCTTTTTGAGGCCTTTTCCGGCCGTCGTTCAGGCGTGCGATCCGCCGGGATCACTCCGCCGGACGGGACTTGCCGCCCCGGGCGACCTCCTCGCGCAGCCAGCGACGGTGATGCCGCCAGCCCCAGCCGCCCGTCACCTCGCCCCTCGTCATGGCCGAGATGGTGCCCTTGACCCAGATCGCGGCATAGACATGAACGATCCACACGACGATGGCGATCACCGCCGCGATGGCATGGATCAGCACCGCGACCCGGCTTTGTTCGATCGTGAAGCTCAGCCCGAGGTTGGCGGCCAGCCAGTCGTGCTGCTGGTCCCACAGCACGACCCCGCTGAGGAACAGCGCGACGATCAGGATCGACATCAGCCAGAACACCATCTTCTGGCCGGCGTTGTACTTGCCGATCTCGGGCAGATCCTCTTCCCGGCCGGCGAGGACCGAGCGCAGGCGCGTCAGCCAGACGTTGTCCGTCCGCTCCCAGAGATTGAGCCTCCAGAACCGGAAGAACAGGCCCAGGAAGCTGACCGCCAGAACCAGCCCGATCCAGGGATGGAACTCGCGCACGTTGGCGCCGCCGCCGAACAGCCCCGACAGGAAGAACAGGCTCGGATGGAACAGTGCCAGGCCGGACAGCGCCAGCAGCACGAGGCTGACGGCCGTCACCCAGTGGTTCAGGCGGGCGCCCGCCGAGTAGCGCCTGACGTAGGTCTTCTCAGGCATCGCGCCCCTCCTTCAGCTTGCGGGCTTCCGCCTCGTCATGTTCGGACACCTCGTTGGGGCCGGCCATGAGGTAATGGCCGATGCCCACGACCGCCGCCGCCCCCATGGCGAGCATGCCGGCGTATTTGGTGACGCCCTTCCATGTCTCGACCAGCGGGCTGATGCGCGGCGCGTCCGGCAGCCCGGCGTAAAGCGAGGGCTTGTCGGCATGGTGCAGCACATACATGACATGCGTGCCGTTCACGCCCGGCGGATCGTAGAGCCCGGCCCTGGCATAGCCGCGCTCCTTCAGGTCCTCGACCCGCTCGTTGGCCAGGGCGATCATGTCGTCCTTGGACCCGAACGTGATCGCCTTGGTCGGACAGGCCTTGGCGCAGGCCGGTCCCATGCCCTCGGCCACGCGGTCCGAGCACAGGGTGCACTTGTAGGCCTTGTGGTCGGCCTTCGAGATGCGCGGGATGTTGAACGGACAGCCCTTCACGCAATAGCCACAGCCGATGCAGGCTTCCGAGATGAAGTCCACGATCCCGTTGGAATACTGGACGATCGCGCCCGGAGACGGGCACGCCTTGAGGCAGCCGGGATCGGTGCAATGCATGCAGCCGTCCTTGCGGATCAGCCATTCCAGCCGGTCCTCCGCGGTGTTCTCGTATTCCGTGTAGCGCATCAGCGTCCAGGTGTTCGGATTGAGGTCGTGGGGGTTGTCGTAGACCCCCACGTTCTCTTCCGGTTCCTGGCGCAGCTCGTTCCATTCCATGCAGGCCACCTGGCACGCCTTGCAGCCGATGCATTTGGAAATGTCGATGAGCTTGGCGACCTCGGTTTCGCGGCTCAGCGCCGGCTCGGCGCCGGAACTGGCCGAGCGCCGGACAAGGTCGAGTTTCGGTTGGATGTAAGCCATCGTCCTTGCCCTCCCCTATGCCACGCTCGGCGCGTCGGAGCGCTCGATGTTGACTAGGAACGCCTTGTATTCCGGCGTGTTGGTGTTCGCGTCGCCGACATAGGGCGTCAGCGCGTTGACGCCGATGGCCACCTTGGTCTCCCCGACGAAGCCGTAGTGCAGCGGCATGCCGACCACGTGCACGGTCTTGCCGTCGACCTTCAGCTCGGGGATGCGCTTGGTCACCACCGCCTTGCCCTTGACGGAGCCGCGGTTGGACGAGACGCGCACCCAGTCGCCGTTGGAGATGCCCTTTTCCGCAGCCAGAGCCGGGTTGATCTCGACGAAGAACTCGGGCTGCACGATCGCGTTCAGCTTCGCGGTCTTCGTCCACCAGTGGAAATGCTCCACCAGGCGATAGGTCGTGGCGACATAGGGGAACGCGTCTGAGGTGCCGAACGCCTCCAGGTCGCCCTGGAACACCCGCGCGGTGGGATTGGCGGAGGTATTCGGGTGCAGGACGTTGGCCACCGGGCTTTCGAACGGCTCATAGTGTTCGGGGAACGGCCCCTCGGCCATGAGCTTGCGCGCGAACAGCCGCGACACGCCTTCCGGGTTCATGATGAACGGGCCGACGTCGCGGTTGGGGTTCACCGTCGCACCGTAGTCGGGCACGTCGGGTCCGACCCACTTGGTGCCGTCCCATTCGAGGTAGCGCTTGCGCTCGCTCCACGGCCGGCCCTGCGGGTCGGCAGAGGCACGGTTATAGAGGACGCGCCGGTTCGCAGGCCAGGCGAAGCCCCAGTTGGGATGCACGCCGAGGCCCGACGGATCGGCATTGTCCCGCCGTGCCGTGATGTTGCCCGCCTCGGTATAGCTGCCGGTGTAGATCCAGCAGGCCGCCATGGTCGAACCGTCGTCCTTCAGATGGCCGAAGCTAGCCAGCTGTTGCCCGGCGGAATACTGCTTCTTGGTCGGGTCCGACGCGTCGGGGATGTCCGTCAGCGCCTTGCCGTTAAGTTCCCGAAGCAGTTCGTCGGGCTGAGGATACATCGGATCTGCGTACTGCCAGTCGATGTTCAGGATCGGCTCGGGTGCCGTGCCGCCCTCGTCCTCGTAGAGCTTGCGGATCCGCTGAAACAGCTCGGCGATGACCTGGGCGTCGTGGCGCGCGTTTCCGGGCGGCTCCGCCGCCTTCCAGCGCCAGTTCAGCGTCCGGCTCGAGTTGGTGAAGCTGCCTTCATCCTCCGCGAAGCAGTTGGTCGGCAGCACGAACACCTCGGTCTGGATCGCCGCCGAATCGACCGGATTGGCCTCGCCGTGGTTCTTCCAGAACTCCGCCGTGTCGGTCATCAGCGGGTCCATCGTGACCAGGAACTTCAGCTTCGACAGCCCGGCCGACATCTTGGCCTTGTTGGGCACCGACATCAGCGGGTTGAAGCCCTGGCAGATGAAGCCGTTGACCTCGCCGTTATGGACCCGCTCGAAGATCTGCAGCGTGTCGTAGACCTTGTCGATCTTCGGCAGCCAGTCGAAGCCGAAATCGTTCTCCGGCGTCGCGTTCGTCCCGTACATGGCCTTGAGCAGGCTGACGTAGAACTTCTTGTAGTTCTGCCAGAAGCTCGTCTGGTCCGGCAGCAGCGGACGGAAGTCGCGCGCCGCCATGTGGCCGTCGAAGTTCCCTTCCGCATCGCGCGGCATGCCCAGATAGCCGGGCGTCAGATGCGCCAGCACGCCGATGTCGGTGAGGCCCTGTACGTTCGAATGCCCGCGCAACGCGTTCACGCCGCCACCCGGTACGCCCTGGTTGCCCAGCAGCAGCTGGATCATGGCCGCCGTGCGGATGTTCTGCGAGCCATGCGTGTGCTGGGTCCAGCCGAGCGCGTACATGATGGTCATCGACCGCTCGCCGTTGCCGGTGGAGCCGATGTACTCGCAGACCTGCAGGAACTTGTCCCTGGGCGCGCCGGTGATGCGTTCCACCGTCTCGGGCGTGTAGCGCGCGACGTGCTTCTTGAGCAGCTGGAACACCGAACGCGGATGCGTCATCGACAGGTCGCGCCTGGCGAATCCGTCCTCGCCGAACTCGTACTCCCAGGACGTGCGGTCATAGGCTCGCCGGTCGGCATTGTAGCCGGAGTACAGCCCTTCCCCCTCGTCGAAGGCATAGTCGCCCCGGACGATGAACGAGGCGTTGGTGTAATGCGCCACGTAGTCCTTGTGGACCTTGTTTTCGGTCAGCAGGTAGTTGATCACGCCGAGCAGATACGCGGTATCGGTGCCCGGACGGATCGGACAGTAGTAATCGGCCACCGCGGCCGATCGCGTGAACCGCGGGTCCACCACCACAAGGCGCGCCTTGTTGTGATGCTTGGCCTCGGTTACCCACTTGAAGCCGCAGGGATGCGCTTCGGCGGCATTGCCGCCCATGATCAGGACGACATCGGCATTCTTGATGTCGGTCCAGCTGTTGGTCATCGCACCACGCCCGAACGTCGGAGCCAGACTGGCCACCGTGGGGGCGTGTCAGATGCGCGCCTGGTTGTCGACCTGGACGAGCCCCAGACCACGCACCGTCTTCCAGGTGAGCCAGCCGGTTTCGTTCGACGTCGCGCAGCCGGCAAGGAAGCCGGTCGACAGCCAGCGGTTGACCGTCGTCCCGTCGCCGTTGCGCTCGATGAAGTTCGCGTCGCGATCGTCCTTCATCAAACGCGCGATGCGCTCCATGGCGAAGTCCCAGCTGACCGTTTCCCACCGGTCAGAACCGGGCTTGCGGTACAGCGGTTCGGTGACGCGCTGCCTGGACTTGATGAAGTCGAGCACGCCTGATCCCTTGGGGCACAGCGTGCCCCGGTTCACCGGGTTGTCGGCGTCGCCTTCGACATGGAAGATCTCGGCCTTCTCGCCCTTGGAGACGTCGCCGCGGCTGTAGATGAGCATGCCGCAGCTGACGGAGCAGTAGGGGCATGTGTTGCGTGTTTCGGTGGCCGAGGTGAGCTTGAACTGGCGCACAGTCGAGGCCAAGGCCTGCTCCGAGCCGCCGAATCCGAACGCACCAATCGCCGTTCCCGCCAAGGAGCCGCCGGCCCCTCGCAGGAACATGCGTCTTGTGACTTGAACGTTCATTTCTCTCCCTCTCTGCTGGCAAGCTGCCTGCCTGGCAGTCAACTATTTCGAATGACTGGAGGACCTCCGCAAAACCCAGAACATGCGACATCATTATCCAATCCGCCAGGCTATGCAACAGATTCACGGAAGCCATAAACACGATCGCCACTTGCTGCACTGCAGTATACGAATCACGATTGCTTTGAATGTTGAGCTTGATCATCATCTTTCCCGACGGCACGCCGCCGGCAGTTGCGCCGTGTCGACGCCACACCGGATCAGGAATACCGGGCTATGCGCATCCGTCACCGCCGGGTGCCACCCTGCCCGCCCGTCACACGCATGAAACATCGCCACCGCTGGCCGGACGATCGGTGATGCGGCGCAGCAAGCGGCCTGGCGCCGTGGGTTTCCTGCAAGCGTCGCCGCACGCCCCGGCCCGGGCCGGCCCGGGCCGGCCATCCCCGCCTGCCGACGGTCGCCACCCTCATGCCGTCCTGTCGCCGATCACCGTCTGTGCCGGCAGACTGCGGACATTGGCCGCGCCGATGCAGCCCCGCACCCGGCGTGACAGCGCGTCCACCGCCGCCGTCAGGGCGCCTGCGGCAACGAGCAGAACCACGGCCCGGTCCAGCCTGAGTTCGGCCACCGCGCTGTCGATAAAGAACCCGAGGGTCATCCCCCCGAGCAACCCCATCACCGCGGTCTCGCGCAGGATGATCTCCCACCGGTAGAGGCACAGCGCGAGAAAGGGTCCGAACAGGCGCGGCGCGAATTCCCATGCCCAGAGCGTCACACCGCGCGGCGCGTCGGCGCGCAGCCCGGGCTCGAGTGCAGCCGCCTGGCGGCCGACCAGATGCGCGATGATCGCGCCGTTGTGCAGCGACAGCGCCAGGATCGCCGGCAGCATCGACGGTCCGAAGAGCTGCAGGAACAGATAGGCCAGCATGTATTCGGGAAAGGAGCGCAGGACCACCAGCACCAGATGGCCTGCCAGCGCCCCTGCCCGGCCGGCGACCCGCGGCACGATCAGCCCGAAGCCGGCAAAGGCGAAAGCCCCCGTCAGCACAAGCGCGATCTGCGCGCAGACGAGCGTCGCCCACAGTCCCGGCAGCGCCTCGGCCCGCAGCAGTGATGCCAGCCAGCCGGCCAGCGCGCTCCAGTCGCCACCGGCGCGCAACGGTGCGGGCACGATGTCCTGGCTCAGGAACCGCCACAGAGCGCCCTCGCCCATCGGCGGGCTGTGCACGCTGGCGAGCACGGCGATCGCGACCACGATCCAGACCGGCACCAGCGCCCGGCGCATCCACAGCCGGATCGAGGCGATCAGCACGATGTAGCAGATCATGATGGCCGAGGCCGCGCCATAGTCGCCCTGCCGGAAGAAACTGTCGAGCTGGAAGCCGAGCGTCGGCAGTCCGACGAAGCCCAGCACCGCCGAGGAGCGCAGTCCGCATTCCAGCCGGTACAGCGTGTAGATCCGCATCGGCGCGAGAGCCAGCGGCGCGCGGGCGTAGAGGAAGCGCGACAGCCCGTCGACCCCCGGCGGCAGCACCTTCGACGGCCTCTGGTCCGCCTCCTCCAGGTACTCGGCGAAGACCTTGGCGAAGATGCCTGCATAGGGCAGCGCGATGGCCAGGACGCCGGTCGCCGCGCCGATGCCCAGCGCCTGCATCAGCAGCAGAGCCCAGAACAGTTCGTGCACCGAACGCAGGGCGATGCACGGCCAGCGCACCGCCCGCAGCCCGTAGAAGGGCGCCAGCGCCAGCCCGGCCAGGGCGCCCGCGGCCACGCCCGCCACGGCGAAGGCCACAGTCAGCAGGAGGGCGCGCCCGATCTGCTCCACGGCGCCGAAATCCGGCGCCAGGAAGCCTGCCGCCATGCGCCCGAGCGCCGACCACGGATCGTGCCCGGCAAGGCCCAGATCGGCGAAGGGCAGCGCCGCTAGCCCCAGCAGCAGGAAGGCGCCGGTCACCTGCAGCCGCGTCAGCCGCTCAGGCATAGAGCGCCTCGATCTCGGCCGGCGCGACCTGCTCGGGCGCGGCGTCGAAGGCCACCGCGCCACCGCGCAGGCCGACCAGCCGGGTGGCGAAGCCCAACGCCTGACCGACGTCGTGCAGCGCGACGACCGAGCGGTCGAAACGCGCCGCGATCCGCGCCAGCAGCGCCGCCCCCTGCGTTTCGTCGACCGCCGAAACCGGCTCGTCGGCGACCAGCACCTCGCCGCCGCGCCAGAACGCTCGCGCCAGCGCCGTGCGCTGCTTCTGGCCGCCCGACAGCGCCTCGACCGCCCGGTCGATCTCCGGAGCCAGGCCGAGGTCCTGCAGAATGGCCAGCACGCCGGCGCGGTCGGCCTGGCGCGGGCGGATCAGGTTGGTCAGGTTGTAGAGCGCCCCGTGGTCGTCGAGCCGCCCCATCAGCGCGTTGCGCAGCACGCTCAACTGCGGCACCAGGGCATGGTCCTGCGGCACCAGCGCGACGCGCTTGCCCTGCGCCGCCAGCCGCCCGTAGACCGCATTCAGCAGCGTCGATTTCCCCGCCCCGCTGCGCCCCAGCAGCACCACCCGCTCGCCGGGGGCGAGCGCGAAGCTCACCCCCGTGAGCACGGCGGTCGCGCCGTAGCCCAGCGTCTCGCGGCTGAGCAGCATCCGCGTCATTCGAGCAGGCCGAGCTCGCGGGCGGTCTTCTCGATCGGATCGAAGTCGGCGTTGGTGGCGGGAATGAACGCCTCGCGCGGGAAGCTGGCCAGCAGCTCGGGATCGGTCATGCCCACCAGCGCCGCCTGGACGCGGTCGGCGAAGCCGGCGCCGAAACGCGCGTCGACATCGCCGCGGATCGTCCAGTTGTAGTCCGGGTAGGGCGGCGTCTGCCAGACGACCTTGGCCGTCGCGACCTCCGGCGCGCCGGCTGCGACGGCCTTGTCGTAGACGGCGTAGTTCAACGCCCCGACCTGCCACGCGCCGGAGGCGACCAGGCGCAACGTCTGCGAATGGTCGCCGGAATAGCCGACGCGCGCGAAGAACGCCTCCGGCGCCTCTCCGGTCTCTTCCCGGATGTGGAACTCCGGCATCAATCGCCCCGAGGTCGAGGTTTTCGCCCCGAAGGTGAAGCTCATGCCGCGCGCCGCGGTCGGGAAGCTTTCGCCGCGGACAAGGCCGGTGCTCTCATGGGCGATGAAATAGCTGATGAAAGTCGGATCCTCGGACCCTTGCGCGATGGCCCGCGCGCCCGGCACCATCAGCCGCGCCTGCACGCCCGAGAGGCCGCCGAACCACGCCAGCTGCACCTGATCGTTGCGGAACGCCGTCACCGCCGCCGGATAGCTCTTCACCGGCACGAAGGCGACCTCGACGCCGAGCTGGGATTCCAGATACGCGGCCACCTTGGAAAAGCGCGTGACCAGCGCGGTTTCGTCCTCGTCCGGTATCGCCGAGAAATAGAGCGTCTGCGCTGCGGCAGCGCCCGACAGGAAAAGTGCGGCGCAGAACGCGCCCATGAGTTGGCACACGCGCATGTCGTCCTCCCACGGAACAGGTCTGTTGTCTGGATGATCGGGCGACGAAGGGTGTCCGGGGCCTTGCCCCCGACCGGAACCGGGTCCGGACCGGCCGGACACGGCACCCCGCGCAGGACCGGACACGGTCGAAGCGCGAGGTCGGAGCGCACACGGCGCATCGGATCGTCGATTGTTTGAGAATATCGGATGCCGCGCGTCTGTCGAGTACGGAATGAACGGCACAGCCCGCCACCCGCACCGGCCGGACCACGCACGAAGATTGGCCGGGCTTAAGATTGGGCGCGATCTGCCCCTGCGCAGGATCGCGCCCTCGCAAGCGCGGTTTCTGCGTGGCGGCTTGATGCTGGCGAAAAATGGTGGGCCCGGAGGGACTCGAACCCCCAACCAATCCGTTATGAGCGGACGGCTCTGACCAATTGAGCTACAGGCCCTGAGCGCCGACGGGACCGCGCAGGCGGTTTCGGACGCCGCCTGTTCGTACACCACCGGGGAAGGCGTCGGCAAGGGCAATCGGCCGCCGGAAGCCGTTGACGCCCCTTGGCCGCGTCCGAACGGCACCCTGCCAGTTTGACACCGGTCCGGCACTGATCCGGCACTCGTCCGGCACCGCTGTGAAGCCGCTTGTGGCGCGTATCGCGGCACCGAAAATCCGCAGCCGGTCTGGCCAGGCAGGCCGGTTCGCGCTAACGGTCGAGGATCCTGCGCGAACCGGACGGATCCCATGCGCTACTCGCTTCTGGGCGTGACCTTGACCGTAGCCCTCGTCACGCTGGTCGGCTGGCTGCTGGCCGTCGGCCGCTCGCTGCTGCTGCCCTTCGTCACCGCGCTCATCGTCTGGTATCTGATCAACGCGCTGGCGCGCGCGATCCGTCTGGTGCCGATCGGACCGTTCCAGGTGCCCAACGCGCTCGCCCTGCTGCTGGCGCTGATCGCCATCTTCACCGCCGCCACCTTCGTCTTCGACCTGGTCGCGGCCAACCTGGCGCAGCTGGCGCGCGACGCGCCGACCTACCAGGCCCGCCTCGAGGCGGTGTTCGCCACCCTGTCGACGCGCCTGTCGCTGCAGGATCCCATCGAGCTGCGCGACTTCCTGCCCGACGCCTTCGTCACCCGCTTCGTCGCCGCCGGCGCCACCTTCGTCACCACGATGGCCGGGTCGGCCTCGCTGGTATTCATCTACGTGGTGTTCCTGCTGATCGAGCAGTCGACCTTCGACCGCAAGTACCGGGCACTGTTCACCTCGCCGGAGCGCGCGCAGGCCGCCTTCGCCCTGCGCGAGGAGATCAACCGCCGCGTGCTGCACTACATCGGCATCAAGACCGCGGTCAGCATCTCAACCGGTCTGCTCACCACGCTGCTGCTGACCGCGATCGGCCTGCCCTATGCCGCCCTGTTCGGCTTCATCGCCTTCCTTCTCAACTACATCCCGACCATTGGCTCGCTGATTGCCGTGCTGTTCCCGAGCGTGCTCGCCCTCGTCTACTATGACGAGTTCGGCCCGTTCATCGCCATCACGCTCGGCCTCGGCGCCATTCAGTTTGCCATCGGCAACCTGATCGAGCCGCGGTTGATGGGCTCCAGCCTCAACCTGTCGGGCATCGTCATCATGCTGTCGCTGGCGCTGTGGGGGGCGATCTGGGGCATCACAGGCATGGTCCTGTGTGTGCCGATCACGGTGGTCATCGTCATCGTCTGCGCGCAGTTTCCGGCCTCGCGACCGATCGCCATCCTGCTGTCGGCGGGCGGCGACGTCGGCCCGCCGCCCCACCCCTATCCACAAGTCCCCGACCTGCCCGGCCAGCAGGCGCAGGCTTCGCCGGACGCCTTGCGGCCGCCGCAATCGGGCGCAAGGGTCGTCACCGAACCAGTCGAACAGGAGAAGTCCCGATGAGCCCCTCCCGTCCCGAGCGTCGTTTCCCGCGCCGCAGCCTGGCGCTCGCCCTCGCGCTGGCCTCCGCCCTGCTGCTCGACCTGACGGCGCAGCGGCCCGCCGTGGCCGAGGAGCGCGCGACCGCGACCCTCACCCTGCAGGGCCGCGGCTCGGTGACCGCCGTTCCCGACATGGCCCGCGTCACCAGCGGCGTCGTCAGCGAGGCGCCGACCGCGGCAGAAGCGCTCAGCGCCAATTCGGCCGCCCTCAACGCGGTCTTCTCGGCCCTGCGCTCCGCCGGCGTCGAGGAGCGCGACATGCAGACCAGCGATTTCTCGGTCCAGCCGGTCTACACGGGCTACGACCCCGACAGCAAGGAGCCGCCGCGGATCGTCGCCTACCGGGTCTCCAATGCGGTCACGGTGAGGGTACGCGACCTGGCCGGTCTCGGCCCTCTGCTGGACGCCATGGTCGCCGCCGGCGCCAATGCCGTGAACGGCATCTCCTTCCTGGTCAGCGATGCCGACACGCGGCTCGACGAGGCGCGCCGCGCCGCCGTCGCCGACGCCCTGCACAAGGCCGAACTCTATACCGGCGCGGCGGGCGTGAAGCTTGGCCGGGTGCTCACCATCGCCGAGGGCGGCGCCACCCCGCCGCGACCCAAGTACCGCATGGAGGCCATGGCTATGGCCGACGCCCCGACGCCGATCGCCGCCGGCGAGGAGACATTGGAGGTCACTGTCACCATCGTCTGGGAACTGGCGGACTGACGCGAGGTGCTTGGCGCGCTGCTGCGGGCGGTCGCGGTCACAGGTCGCGCAGCCACACCTGCATGGGCTTTTCCGTATCCTCTTGCGCACCGATGTCCCGCCAGGGGAAATGCACGATGGCGCCCTCGAGCGGCCGATAGCCGCGCTTGCGCCAGAACGCGTCGAGCGGCACGTAGCCGGCAGGGCGCAGCGGATGCTCGTCGGGGCGGATGACGGCGCAGAAGGTCGCCTGCCGGTAGCCGAGGCGGCGGGCATGGGCTTCGCGCTCGTCGAAGAAGCGGTGACCGATGCCCTTGCCGCGCCAGGCCGGATCGAGCACCGATTCGGCAAGGTAGAAGATGGCGCCGAGATCCAGGCCGCGCTCCTCGAACGGCCTGCGGAACTGGATCACCTCGCGCTCCAGGGGCTCTCCGGTGGCCGCGCCGACCAGCCGGCCGCCGTCGAAGGCGCCGACGATCACCGCGCCGGGCGTGCCGGCATAGCGCGACAGGTAGCGCGCCTCGTACTCCATCGAGCCGTCGTAGAGATAGGGCCAGTCCCGGAACACCGCGATGCGCAGCCGCGCCAGGTCTTCCAGGACGGTGTCGAGTTCTGCGCCGGTCAGGATCCTGATCTCGACCGCCATGGGCGTCTCCCTGTTGTCGTTATGGGCTTTTTCGGCACGATGGACCGACTGGTTGCAAAATCAAGCATTGAGTTGCAGGAATGTTCCGATTATATGCAGCGCTCCGGAATGTTCCGGGTTTCATCTGCTGGTTGGGGAGAGCGCCATGTCTCACGACGCCCTCTTCCAATTGGGGATGGACTTGGAGGCCCACCCTGCACCGCGTGCCGAGCGCGCGGCCGGGCCGAGAAGCACCACCCAGACGGAAGACACCATCGTTGCCCCGGTCCCCGCACGTGACGCGGACGACCGGCTGGACCACTTTATCGAGAAGCAGGGCATCCGCTGCGCGGGCGCACACCTGATCATCGACCTTTACGAGGCCGAACGTCTCGACGATCTCCCCTACATCGAGGAGACGCTCAAGACCTGTGTCGAGGAGGCCGGTGCCACGCTGCTGCACATTCATCTGCACCCGTTCGAGCCGACCGGCGTGAGCGGGGTGGCGGTGCTGGCGGAAAGCCACATCTCCGTGCACACCTGGCCGGAGGCCGGCTATGCGGCCTTCGATGTGTTCATGTGCGGCGACGCCAAGCCGGAGAAATGCGTCGACGTGCTGGAGCGTGCCTTCAGGCCGTCGCGCACCGCCGTGTCGGAACTGCTGCGCGGCAGGGAGGTCGCATGACCGACGGCCTGTTCTTCCGCGAGACCCTCTATCCGGGCGTGCAGGTCAGCTATGCCTGCGACAGCATCCTGTACCAGGACCGGACGGAGCATCAGGACCTTGTCCTTTTCGACAACCCGGTGTTCGGCAAGGTCCTGATGCTCGACGGCGTCACCCAGGTCACCTCGGCGGACGAGTTCATCTATCACGAGATGATGGCCCACGTGCCGATCCTGGCCCATGGCGCCGCCGAGGAGGTGCTGATCGTCGGCGGCGGCGACTGCGGCCTGGCCGAAGAGGTGCTCAAGCATGGCAGCGTCCGTCGACTGACCCAGGTCGAAATCGACTCGTCGGTCGTGGAATTCTCGAAGCAGCACTTCGCCGACTTCAACGCGCCGGTTTTCGACGACGACCGTTTCGATCTGGTCATCACCGATGGTGCCGACTTCGTCGCGCGGACGGAGCGTCGCTTCGACGTCGTGATCGTCGATTCCACCGATCCGCACGGTCCCGGCGCCGTGCTGTTCTCCGAAGACTTCTATCGCGGCGTGCACCGCTGCCTGAAGCCCGGCGGCGTTCTGGTGACGCAGAACGGCGTGCCCTTCCTGCAGCGTCAGGAACTGGTTGACGGCATGGCGCGCCTGTCGCGCGTCTTCGCCGACGCCACGTCCTATGTCGCGGCGATTCCGACCTATTTCGGCGGTCACATGACCCTCGGCTGGGCGAGCGACGACGCCGGCCTGCGCCAGACGCCGGTGGCAACGCTGCAGACACGCTTCGACGCGGCGGGCTTCGCGACCCGCTACTATACGCCCGAGGTCCACGCCGCAGCCTTCGCCCTGCCGCGCTACATTCTCGATGCGGTGGAACTGGGACGAAATCGGGCCTGAGCGGGACGGTGCGGCAAGCAGCCGCGCCGTCCGTTACAGTTTGCGACACCTCGGGCAAACCTCCGCGACACAAGGGCCCTAATGTGGGCGAACCGCACGAAGCGCATCGCGCGTGCGCGCGGATTTTCGTCAGCCTCGGGGTCAGCCATGTCTAGAAGCCAGCCTACCACCTACAGCAGCACGCAGATCGCGATCCACTGGATCGTCGCCGCGCTGGTCCTCTTCCAGATCGTGTTCGGAGAGAGCATAAAGGACCTCGGCCGCGCGCTGCGCCGCGGCGAGGCACCCGATGCCATGGTGTCGCTGATGGGCAACCTGCATATCTGGTTCGGGGTCGCCATCCTGGTGCTGACACTGGTGCGGGTCTTTCTCAAGGTGACCCGCGGCGCCCCGCCGGCCCCTCCCGGCTCGGCGCTCAGCCTTTTCGCGATGAAGGCGGTCTACGCCCTGTTCTACCTGCTCATGCTCGCCGCCCCGGTCACCGGCCTTGCCGCCTGGTATCTCAGCGTCGACGTCGCCGGCGACATCCACGAGGCCATGAAGCCGGCTTTCGTCCTGCTCATCGCGATCCATGTGCTGGCCGCGCTCTGGCACCGTTTCGTGCTGAAGGACGACGTCATGGGCCGGATGCTGTCCTCACGCCCCTGACGGGTGCCGGACTGCACTGTCCCGGTGACGGCCTGCCCGGGCCGCGGTGGCGACCGTGCAGCCGCGGCCGGCTCAAGCGGAGACCTGGGCGATCCAGTCCTGCAGGTTGTAATAGGTGGTGATGCGCGCGATCCGGCCGTCGCGGATGGCAAAGAACGTGCCGGCCGGCAGGCGGTAGGTCTGGCCCCTGGCCTCAGGCAGGCCCTCGTCGGTGGCCAGATAGGTGCCGTTGACAACGAACTCGGCCGCCGCGCGGCTGCCGTCCTCGGAGGCGAAGACGACGATGTCGGTCAACTCCTCCCTGTAGCACCGCGTCATATGCGCGTTGAAGGCGGCGAACAGATCCTTCCCCGTCCGCCGTCCGCCCTGGTTGACGTCGTGCGCGACGTCGTCGGCGACCAGCGCCAGCATGGCCTCGATGTCGCCGGCGTTGAAGGCAGCATAGTAGGACTGGATCAGGGCACGGGCAGCAGCGGCATCGGACATGGTCAGGACTCGTCGGTTGTGCGAAAAACGGAAAGGACTCGAAGCCGGAACGCCGTCCCGGCGGGCGGATACTGTCCGCCGGAGGCTGGGCGCGCAAGGCGCCCAAAGGTCGGAAAAGGCGGAAAAGGCGGCCCGCCCGGCTCCTCCTCGGCCTTAGAAGCTCGGGAAGCCGCGCTGCTGCCATTGGCTGCGCGGGATCGCGGCGCCGACCCGAAGTCCGAATTTCACCACCTTCGTCACGCCCGGATCCACCTCGCAGCGGAAGGCGAGGTCGTACCATTCGCCCGCCGAGCGGAACGCAGCCTGGCGAGGCTCCAGCACCGTGCCCGCCTGCGGCCGGAACGAGGGCAGGATCTCGGGTCGGCGCGGCGGCGCGGCGGCGTTCAGTTGGGCGCGCAGTTCGGTCATGCACAGGAGGTTTAACCGATCGCCCGCAGGCATGCCGGCCATCGCCGTCCTCGCCCGAGGATCGTCCAGGATCGCGTCGGAATAGAGCCGCCGCGCCTCGCGCATCCCTTCCGGTTGCACGGCGTCTGACCGCCTGCCCGCTTCGGGCTTCGGCGCCGGCGTCGCCGTCGTCATGATCGGTCCGACCGTACCGAAATCCCCGGCTATCCCCTCGCCCCCGGTTTCCGCGCCCGCATCCGGCTCGGAGGGTCCCGGTTCGGCGGCCTCCGGTTCGAGGATTTCCGGCTCGACGGCCTCCGACAGATCGGCCTCGGGCGTTTGCGACGTGTCGGCGGCTTCGTCCTCAACGGATTCGGCCGGGTCGGCCTCCGTAGTCTCCCCATCCTCGGCCTCGAGGTCGAGCCGCTCCGGCGCCTCCGCCTGGTCCGCCGCATCTCCATCCGGGGCGATCCGCGACCCGCCGTCGGCGTCGCCGAATTCGACAACCGGCTGCAGGACGGGCAAGGGGGTCGGCTGGTCGCCGGGCGGCTCCTGCGTCTGCGCCATCACGTCGGGCGCCGGCATCGGCGCCGCAGTGGGGGACGGCTCCTCCGGTTCGGGCGTTTCAGGCTCGGGCGTTTCAGGCTCCTGGGGGGCCGGATCCGGCAACTCCGGCGTCTCCGCATCGGACGTCTCCGGGACCAGCACGACCTCGATCGGCGCCTGTTCGGAGGCCGGCGCGAAGGGCTCCACTTCGACGAGCAGCGCCACCCCCGCAAGCGCATGCAGGAGCAGCGAGACCGCGAGTCCCGTGCCGAAAATCCGCCGATCTGGGAAGCGAGTCTCGTCCATTGCCCCATGCATAGCGACGATTGTGGCCAAACGGGAGCCTCTCGAACGACGCGTCCGTCATTGGTCGGGCTGGCGGCCTCAAGCAAAAACCCGGCGTCTCCGCCGGGTTCAGACGCTGACAAACCTCCAAGCTCGTCATCCCGCACGCAGCGAAGCGCAGATGCGGGATCGGAGAGCCGGGGGCTCTCGTTCTACATTATTGGAATCGTTGACACCGTGGTTCTCCGGTTCCGGCTCGCGCTCCGCTTGGCCGGAATGACACTGGAGAGGCTGCGAGTGTGTCAACAAGCTGAACCCGGCGTCTCCGCCGGGTTCCTTTTCGTTCGACTGTCGCAGCCAACTCAGCTGTCCAGGAAGCTCCTGAGCTTCCTGGAGCGGCTCGGATGCTTCAGCTTCCTGAGCGCCTTGGCCTCGATCTGGCGGATGCGCTCGCGGGTGACCGAGAACTGCTGGCCGACCTCCTCCAGGGTGTGGTCGGTGTTCATGCCAATGCCGAAGCGCATTCTGAGCACGCGCTCCTCGCGCGGCGTCAGCGAGGCGAGCACGCGGGTCGTGGTCTCGCGCAGGTTCGACTGGATCGCCGCGTCGATCGGCAGGACCGCGTTCTTGTCCTCGATGAAATCGCCGAGGTGGCTGTCCTCCTCGTCGCCGATCGGCGTTTCGAGGCTGATCGGCTCCTTGGCGATCTTCAGCACCTTCCGCACTTTTTCCAGCGGCATCTGCAGCTTTTCGGCCAGTTCCTCCGGGGTCGGCTCGCGGCCGATCTCGTGCAGCATCTGGCGCGAGGTCCGCACGATCTTGTTGATCGTCTCGATCATGTGGACCGGAATGCGGATCGTGCGCGCCTGGTCGGCGATCGAGCGGGTGATCGCCTGCCGGATCCACCAGGTGGCATAGGTCGAGAACTTGTAGCCGCGCCGATACTCGAACTTGTCGACCGCCTTCATCAGGCCGATGTTGCCTTCCTGGATCAGGTCGAGGAACTGCAGGCCGCGGTTGGTGTATTTCTTGGCGATCGAGATGACGAGCCGAAGGTTCGCTTCGACCATCTCCTTCTTGGCGATGCGCGCCTCGCGCTCGCCCTTCTGCACCATGGCGACGATCTTGCGGAACTCGGTGATCTCCAGGCCGGTCTCGGTCGCCAGCGTCTGGATCTCCTGGCGCAGCTCGCGGATCGTGTCCTTTTCCTTGGCGACGAAGTTCTTCCAGCCGCGGGTGGCGAGATTGGCCACCTTCCTCAGCCAGTTGGGATCGAGTTCCGCGCCCTGGTACTGCTTGAGGAAATCGGTGCGATCGACGCCGTGGCTGTCGGCCAGCCGAAGCAGCCGGCCCTCGTAGCCCATCAGCCGCTTGTTGATGTCGTAGAGCTGTTCGACCAGGGCGTCGATCCGGTTCTGGTTGAGCGACAGGCTCTTCACGTCGACGACGATCTCGTCCTTGAGCTTCTTGTAGCGGCGCTCCTGGGACGGCGACAGCGTCCGGTTGGCGAGCTTGTTCTCGACCAGCTGGTCCTGCAGGCGGCGCAGCTTCTTGTAACTGTCGGCGACCCGGTCGAAGGTTTCCAGCACCTGCGGCTTGAGCTCGGCCTCCATAGCGGACAGCGAGACGTTGGTCTCGAACTCGTCCTCCTCGTCCTCCTCGCCCTCGCCTTCCGCACCGCGCTCGCTGTCGTCGCCGCTGGCAGCGGGCGCGCGCTTTTCCGTCTCGCCCTCCTCATCCTCCTCGCCGTCCCCGCCGGCCGGGCCCGCCTTGGCGTCCGGGCCGGCATAGGTGGCCTCGAGGTCGATGATGTCGCGCAGCAGGACCTTGCCTTCGTTCAGTTCGTCACGCCAGATGATGATCGCCTGGAATGTGAGCGGGCTCTCGCACAGGCCGGCGATCATGGCCTCGCGGCCGGCCTCGATGCGCTTGGCGATGGCGATCTCGCCCTCGCGCGACAAGAGCTCGACCGAGCCCATCTCGCGCAGATACATGCGCACCGGATCGTCGGTGCGGTCGGTCGGCTCGCGGGTGGTGGTGGTCTTGGCGACCGCAGTGCCCCCTGAAGGAACGAGGTCGCTGCCGTCATCACCGTCGTCGATCGCGGCCTCGTCGACCTCGTCTGAATCGATCACGTTGATGCCCATGTCGGAGAGCATCGACATGGTGTCCTCGATCTGCTCTGAAGACACCTGCTCGGAGGGCAGCACCTCGTTCAGTTCGTCATAAGTGACGTAGCCGCGTTTCTTCGCGGCCTTGATCATCCGCTTGACCGCGGCGTCCGACAGATCCAGCAGCGGACCGTCCTGCCCCTCGGCTGCCGGTTCCTGCGTCTCTTCCGCCTGTGTCGCCTTAGCTACCATATTCTGCTCCAGAACCGCCGCGTGGCAGCGGCGTCGCGCCCGACTATCCGCCTGGTTCGAGGAAGTGCCCGCGCGCCGCCTAAAACGTCGCAGCCGACCTTCCCCGTCTCGATTCGGGTTGTAAGCAGTGTCCCCTTAAGTCCTGCTTAACCGTACCCTTCCGCCGCCACGCCAGTCCCGGCAGGCAGCAGCCATAAACCATCGCCTCGCACGCCGATCTTTGCCATCGGATGCAAGGTCCGTTTCAGGATGTTGCAGCTCGCCTTGATGTTTCGCCCCGGGCCCATGCCGTCTTGGACGCCTTGTGCTGCCTGAATGACCCTATTTAGCTCGACGTCTGCGATTCGCAAGTGTGATTCGCCGACCGTCAATGCGATTCGCGCGAATTCCCACCCGAATGTTAACGCAAAGGCCGGTCAGGATGCGGAGACGAGGCTGTCTGGGGCGGTCGCCCCCACCCCTTGCGGGGAGCGCAGCTTTTTCGCCCATTCGGCAAGGGCCGCCTCCTCGCGCGCGCATTCCTCGCGCCGGCGGGCGAGATCCTGCGAGAGTCCGCGGATCCGATTCCACGCCTCCTCGTCGACGTCGTCCTCGCCACCGAGTTCCTGCTGCAGTTCCCGCTCAAGCGCCCGCAATTCGAGCCCGTCCAGGAAATGGAGGAACACCGCCTCGACGAAGTCCTCCGGCGGATCGTTGCGCAGCAGCGGAAACCGCTGCAGCAGATCGCTGAACCCCGCGCGGGCGGGGGGCGAGCCGTTCGACTCCGGCTTCGCCGCCATCACCTCCGACAGGATCTGATAGAACCTCTCGTCCAGGCTCTCGAAGAAATCGGCGACGGACGTCGCGTCGAGGTCGGTCGCGACCCGGCACAGTTCGTCGCGAAAGCGTGCATGGAGCTCGTCGGCAAAGCCGAGCGCGGCAATGCGCTCGATGTGCCGGTCCAGCAGGTCCGGATAGCGAACGCACAACCCGCAGACCAGCCGTTCTGTCCCGAACATCGGTCCCTCAGGGGCGGAGACACGTGCCAGTGCCGCCGGGCGGGCGGCCGCACCGGCGGCGGCGCCCGAGCGGCGCGCCCGCTCGAAGAACAGGTTGGACAGGCGGAAGCGGATGTCGAGCTGGTAGCGGCGGCGCACCCGCTCGTCGCGGATCGTCGCGATAAGATCCTCGAACCGCTTTTCCAGCGCCGCCTTGCGTTCGGGCGTATCGAGGCTTGCGACCGAAACCTCCCGCTCCCAGACCGCCTCGGACAGCGGCTGGGCCCTGCGCACCTCCTCCAGGAAGCCGGCAAGACCCCTGGCACGGATCAGGTCGTCGGGATCCTGGCCATCGGGCAGGAAGCAGAACTGGAACGAGCAGCCGCTTCTCAGCACCGGGAAGATGCGGTCGATGGCGCGATGCGCCGCAGCCACGCCGGCGGCGTCACCGTCGAAGCACACGACCGGCTCGGGCGCGAGCTTCCACAGCCGTATGATCTGGTCCTCGGTGAACGCCGTGCCGAGCGTCGCGACCACATGCTTCAGGCCCGCCTGCCACAGGGCGATGGCATCGAGATAGCCTTCCACGACAACTGCCTGCCCCGCCTTGAAGGCCGGCTCGCGCGCCCGGTGGACGTTGAAGAGCATGACGCCCTTGTGGAACAGCGGCGTTTCCGGGGAATTGAGGTATTTCGGCTGCCCATTCGGATCGAGCGTGCGCCCGCCGAAGGCGACGACGCGACCGCGCTCGTCATGGATCGGAATCATCAGCCGGCCGCGGAACCGGTCGTAGGACGGGCGCCCGTCGTCCGGCTTGATGACCAGGCCCGCCTCGACCATCGCCGCCTCGTCGACACCCTGCGCCGTGAGGTGGCGCTTAAGCGCGTCGCGGGACTCAGGCGCGAAGCCGACCCGGAACTCCTGCAGTGTGGCGGGCGAAAGATTGCGCCGCGCGGCATAGGCGCGGGCCACCTCGCCGCGCGGGCCGGCGAAGTCCATCTGGAAGAAGCGGGCAGCCATTTCGCACACCTCGGCGAGACTGGCCCGTTTCCTCTCCCGGCGCGCGGCCTGCGGATCGGGCGCCGGCAGGGCGACCCCGGCCTGGCCGGCCAGCCGCTCGACCGCCTCGGGAAAGCTCAGGCCTTCGGTGTCGGTGAGGAACCGGAAATGATCGCCCGAAGCGCCGCAACCGAAACATTTGTAACGACCGCGCCGGTCGTCGACATGAAAGCTCGGCGACTTCTCCTGATGGAACGGGCAGCAGGCCCAGAAGTCGCCCTTGCCCGGCTGCGTCTTGCGCCGATCCCAGGTCACGCGCCGCCCGACGATGTCCGACAGGTTCAGCCGCGCCCTGATCTCATCCAGCAGTCGGTTGTCGAAACGCATCGCGGTCGTTCACCACCATCGTGCCGATTCCGTGTTCGGCACCGGTCGTCGCTCATCATATCAAGATAGGAACCGCGCCGACGGACCTTCAAGGCGTTTCTTTGCCGCCCCCCTTGCCTTCCGGCTCGGGCGCCCTGATGCGCAGCAAGTCCTTCATCACGCAGGACGCCTGCACGAAGTCCATCTGACCCGGATAGCGCTCCTTGAGCGTCGACATGCACCGGCCGATGTCGCGCAGCCCGTGCGCGTCGAGGTCGCGGATCGTTTCGGCGCAGATCCGCCGGACATCGTCGTCCTCCATCTGCGGCGGCAGGAACTCGCGGATGATGGCGCTCTCGGTCTCTTCCTGCTCGGCGAGGTCGAGGCGCCCCGCCTCCTCGTATTCGCGCATGGAGACCTCGCGTTGACGCACCATCTTGCGCAGGAACTCCAGGATCTCATCGTCCGCGACACCGTCGCGTCCGCTTTCGCGTGCCGCACTGTCGCGGTCCTTCACGGCTGTCAGGATCAGCCGCAAGGTCGCGGCCCTTCGCTTGTCGCCGGCTTCAAGTGCGTCCTTCAACGACGCACTGATTTGTTCGCGCATCCGATGTCCCCGCTACGCTCAGAGCCGCTCTAGATAGCGGACTGCCTTTCGCATCGCAAGCTGCACACTGACAAGCATCTGATTTTATTGGAATTTATTAGACGCACGCGATATTGACCTGTCTCGCTGCTTCCCCTAGAGTCCCGCGCTTGAAGCACAGGGCAGTGTTCCGGACATCGTTTCCGTTTGCCTGGGCGTGCTGACGCGTATGATGTCACCAACAACACCGAGAAAGCAAGACATGACGACCGCAGACGCGTGGTCCGTTCCGACCGCCACGGCGCTCCTTGTGCTGGCCGACGGAACCGTGATCGAAGGACAAGGCCTCGGCGCCACCGGCGAAGCGGTCGGCGAAGTGTGCTTCAACACCGCGATCACCGGCTATCAGGAAATCCTCACCGATCCGTCCTATGCCGGCCAGATCGTGACGTTCACCTTCCCTCACGTCGGCAACGTCGGAACCAACGACGAGGACATCGAGACGGTCAACATGGCTTCGGTGTCCGGAGTTCGCGGCACGGTGCTGAAGGCCGATGTGACCGATCCCTCCAACTATCGGGCCGGCCGCCGTTTCGACGAATGGCTCAAGGCGCGCGGCATCATCGGCATCTGCGGGGTCGACACCCGCGCGCTCACGGCGCGCATCCGCGAGCGCGGCGTGCCCAATGCCGTCATCGCCCATGCTCCGGACGGAGCCTTCGACATCGAGGCGCTGAAGGCCCGCGCCGCTGCCTGGCCGGGCCTGGAGGGCATGGACCTGGCGCGCGACGTCACCACCGGCCAGAGCCGCGGCTGGGACGAGACGCCGTGGACATGGAACAAGGGCTACGGGCGCCAGGAGGACAGCGAGTTCAACGTCGTTGCCATCGATTACGGCATCAAGCGCAATATCCTGCGTCTTCTGACCGAGGCCGGCTGCAAGGTGACGCTGGTGCCGGCCGAGACGCCTGCCGAGGACATCCTCGCCCACAACCCCGACGGCGTGTTCCTGTCGAACGGCCCCGGCGACCCGGCGGCCACGGGCGACTATGCGGTGCCTGCGATCCGTGCGCTTGTGGAGCGCGACATTCCCGTCTTCGGGATCTGCCTTGGCCACCAGATGCTCGCCCTCGCCCTCGGCGGGCAGACCGTCAAGATGCATCAGGGCCATCACGGCGCGAACCATCCGGTGCACGATCACACCACCGGCAAGGTCGAGATCACCTCGATGAATCACGGCTTCGCAGTCGACCGCGAAAGCCTTCCCGACACGGTCGAGGAGACCCATGTCTCGCTGTTCGACGGCTCCAACTGCGGCATCCGGCTGAAGGGGCGGCCGGTCTTCTCGGTCCAGTACCATCCGGAAGCCTCGCCGGGGCCGCGCGACAGCCACTACCTGTTCCGCCGCTTCACCAACCTGATGCGCGAACGCAAGGGACAGGCGGCGGTCCCGGAACGCTAGAGTCAACGCTAGAGTACCCGTGTTGGTCAAGGCCACGCGGGACCGGATCGGATCCGACCGCAAACGCCGCTCGGCGCAACCGCCACGGCGCGAAAGAACGGCAAAGCCCGGCACTAGGCCGGGCTTTTTCGTGTCGGTATGATCGCACGCTAAGGCAGGGGCAGGCGCTCACGATGCCGCGATGAGCTTCTCCAGCGAGTCGACGACGCTGTCGACCTCTGCGACCTGCTCCTGCAGGAGCGCATGCTGCTCGCGCAGAAGGTCCTGCTGGGTCGCGCAGATCGACTTCAACTCGAGAAGCTGGTCGCGACGCGGCGCACCGCCCTCGACAAGTTTGATGACCCGCCGGATTTCCACGAGGGTCAAGCCGATCTTCTTGGCCTGCAGGATCACCCGCATGCGTCCCACGTCACGCGACGTGTAGAAGCGGCGCGCCCCCTTGCGAACCGGATTGATCAGCCCCTTTTCCTCGTAGAACCTCAAGGTTCTCAGAGTGACGCCAAACAGATCCGACATCTCGGATATCGCGAGGAGCTTGCCCTCGCCGTCATCATCCACAACCGGCCCCGCGATATCAGGGACGATGACCATATTGGTAGCTATACTGTTCATGTTCAAGTCTTGCCCGGTGGTTGATTTTTGTAGCAAAGACCACATCGCATCCGGCACCTGCAGCTTGGCCGCCCACCTCGGCCGCACAGCAGTTCCCACGTTGCCCATCCGCGATGTACTGCCGTCGGGACTTGGAGCGGGTGCCCCGCTTCCCAACCCCAACGACACAGCCAGACCTTACGCGGCTATCACTATCGCATCATTCTAGTGTATTCCGCTTCTCAATTCACGCCTATTTTTACGCTTTCGACCCACCGGAAATTCCGGGAGACGTTTAATTCGGCCTCCGAAATGACGACCGACAGCAAAGTCCTGCTGAAAAATTGAATCCTCCGGAGAGGCAAGGCAGAAAAAGAATATTAATAGAATTGTTCTATTAATTATCGATAATTCAAGACACGTGATTACAATCAAGCAATAGCGGAAGTTACGGATTTAAACAAGTCAAGCTTCAAACACAACCACCGCCACCTGGGAAAGCAGGACCGTTTAGCACATCTCGAATTGCGGGTCTTTTTTGCACCGCAACGTGAACAGGTCTACGACATCATCGCCCATCAATTAAATAACACGTTAAATATATTCTATGCGCGGACATGAATATCGGCAACTCGGCAGGGTTCGTATCCTGAAGAACCTGCAGGCCCTGGCAGGAAGGCTAGGAACCGCGCGGTCAGGCATTGCTAGGAGCGTTTCGTCTGACGCCAAACGCTCGGCGTATCGCCAAACCAGCGCTTTGCCGCACGGGTGAAGTTGCCGACGGCGGAAAAGCCAAGTCGGAACGCGATCTCTGAAATCGCCAGATTGGTATTCTCCAACAGTTCCGACGCCATGTCGCGCCGGATCGTATCGTACAGTTCCTGAAAGGTGACGCCGTTTTCGGACAGTCGCCGCTGCAGCGCCCGCCCGCTCATGCCCAGCGCCCGCGCCACCGTTTCAAGCGACAGGTCGGCATCCGAGATCCGCGTTGCGATTTCCTCCCGCACAAGAGCCGCAATTCCTCCCGGGCAACCCCGATCAGCGAGGCGCCGCTGCGACAACTCCAGCAAGGCGGCGAACAGGGCCTCGTCATGTCTCGGATTCGGGAGAGCCAGGATCTCCGATGGCAGGATGAAGCTGTTCGCCTCCGCCTCGAACTCGACGGTCGGTCCGAATATCTGCCGGTGCAGCCTGGGATCGGCCGGTCGGGATCGGCTCAGACGAACCTCGATCTTTCTGGCGGCCTCGGCTCCGACCTGGGCCTGCAGGCGGGACCGGACAACGGCGGCAATCCGATCGATCACCTGATCCTGCAGGACGACCATGCCGGACAGCTTCCACACCAGTTCCGTGGCCCGGCCAGAACTGCGGATCTCGCAATGCGCCAGATCTATGAGCGAGCGGTGATGGGTCGCGACGACATCCAGAGACGTCCTCAGATCCGGCGCGTAGCCGATGGCCAGCATCAGGGGATGGATCGGGCGCGGCTCGACCGCCTCGGTGCATTTCAACCCCAGAAGCGGTTCATCCAGTCGCTTGGAGGCCAGTTCGATCAGATGGGCGAAATCCTGCAGCGCGATGAAGCGCGAATAAAGATAGCGGCGGGGCGGCAGCGTAACGCCGGCCCACCGGGCAAGATCCTCCAGACGGATCCCGTTTGCTTCTAGAAATATCTCAACACTACGAAGGACGCTTCCAAAAATCTGAGCGGCCTGCTCGCTGCCTTCCTTCGATCTGGGATATTGTTGCTCTTGCATCTGCTGGTTTTACGCACGATACGCGCCAAGATCGCAATCTTGAAGCGCACAACTATTTAGACAAGTTTATCTCGGCGTTGTATATAGACATTCTCGGGCGGATGTGAGCAAAAAAAGTCCACCTTCAGAATCCAGTATCGCTATGGTTATTGTCATTTATAACCATCCGGAAGAATTCGAGTGCAGTTTTAGGCATTCCTGACAATGTCGCCGCCGCCGCCAGCATGACCCATTCGTCCCCCCGCCGTCGCGCCGATGCCTCCGATCCACCTCTGGCAGCGGAACCGTTTTTTTTGCCGGCGAAATGTTCCGTTTGGCCCGAGGCATCGGGATGCTATTCAATCAGGCACGAGGGTTGGCGCAGCGCCGGAAGACCGGCGCGGGGAACGGAATAAATGGCCGAAACGAAGAAATCGTCCGCAAAGGTCGTCATGGGTCCGGAGCAGTTCCGGGAGTGGCGGCGATCCCTTGGCTTGAAGCAGAAGGAAGCTGCGGACCGACTGGGCTTGAAGAAGCGCATGATCCAGTATTACGAAAAGGGTGACCGCGACGGACGGCCTGTGGAAATCCCGAAATCGGTCCGTCTGGCATGCTATGCGCTTGCCAACGGCATTTCGGATTTCGACGGCACCTGCATCGCCCGGACCGAGATCGAAGACCAGCATGCGCCGTCGTCTTCCCCGGACCAGGCGCGCGGCACGGTCGATTGACGGCAATGCGGGGTTTCGCCCGCCCGTTTTATTGCCTATAAGGCGCGCTCAGCCGACAATGCACCTCCACCCAGGAACGTGCCCGCAAGCGCCGCACCGCCGCCGCGCCCCGGGCCGATGCGAGCGACGATGCCCAAACGCACAGACATTTCTTCCATCCTGATCATCGGCGCTGGCCCGATCGTCATCGGACAGGCCTGCGAATTCGACTATTCGGGCACGCAGGCCTGCAAGGCCCTGCGCGAAGAAGGCTATCGGATCATCCTGGTCAACTCCAATCCGGCGACGATCATGACCGACCCGGAACTGGCCGATGCCACCTACATCGAGCCGATCACGCCCGAGATCGTGGCCAAGATCATCGAAAAGGAGCGCCCCGACGCCCTGCTGCCGACGATGGGCGGACAAACGGCGCTCAATTGCGCTCTCGACCTCGAGCGCGAAGGGGTGCTGGCGAAATTCGGCGTCGAGATGATCGGCGCGCGCGCCGACGTCATCGAAAAGGCGGAGGACCGCGAGAAGTTCCGCGCCGCCATGGATGCCATCGGCCTCGAAAACCCGCGCGCGGCGATCGCTTCCTCGCCGGCGATCCGGGACGAGAACGGCAAGATCGTCGGCTATGACCGCAACGCCGGCTTCATGGAAGCGCTCAAGGCATTGGACGAGATCGGACTGCCGGCCATCATCCGTCCGGCCTTCACGCTCGGCGGCACTGGCGGCGGCGTCGCCTACAACCGTGAAGAGTTCGAGACCATCGCCCGTTCGGGCATCGACGCCTCGCCGGTCGGCCAGGTCCTGATCGACGAGAGTCTGCTGGGCTGGAAGGAGTACGAAATGGAAGTCGTCCGCGACAAGGCGGACAACTGCATCATCATCTGCTCGATCGAGAACGTCGACCCGATGGGCGTGCACACGGGCGATTCCATCACCGTCGCGCCAGCCCTGACGCTGACCGACAAGGAATACCAGATCATGCGCGACGCCTCGATCGCGGTGCTGCGCGAGATCGGGGTGGAAACCGGCGGCTCCAACGTCCAGTTCGCAGTCGACCCGGAGAGCGGCCGGCTCGTCGTCATCGAGATGAACCCGCGCGTGTCGAGGTCCTCGGCTCTCGCCTCCAAGGCGACCGGATTCCCGATCGCCAAGATCGCGGCCAAGCTCGCCGTCGGCTACACGCTCGACGAACTGGAGAACGACATCACCGGCGGAGCCACCCCGGCGTCCTTCGAACCCTCGATCGATTACGTCGTCACCAAGATCCCGCGCTTCGCCTTCGAGAAGTTCCCCGGTTCCGAACCGGTGCTGACCACCGCGATGAAATCCGTCGGCGAGGTGATGGCCATCGGCCGCACCTTCGCCGAGAGCCTCCAGAAGGCCCTGCGCGGCCTGGAAACAGGGCTGACCGGCCTCGACGAGGTCGACATCCCCGGCCTCGGCCAGGGCGACGACAAGAACGCCATCCGCGCCGCCATATCGACCCCGACCCCGACCCGCCTGCTCAACGTCGCCCAGGCAATCCGGCTCGGCACCCCGGTCGACCAGGTCCACCAACTGTGCGGCATCGATCCGTGGTTCCTCGAACAGATCCGCCACATCGTCGAGATGGAGGCGAGAATCCGCACCCAGGGCCTGCCTGGAAACGCACCGATGCTGCGCCGCCTGAAGGGCATGGGCTTTTCCGACGCTCGCCTCGCCGCCCTTGCCGGCCTCGACGAGGAGGACATCGCGAAACGGCGTACCGAACTCGGCGTGCATCCGGTCTACAAGCGGATCGACACTTGCGCCGCGGAGTTCGCTTCCCCGACCGCCTACATGTACTCCACCTACGAGGAGCCCTTCGCGGGCACCCTTGCCGATGAGTGCAAGCCGTCGGACCGCAAGAAGGTGATCATCCTCGGTGGCGGCCCGAACCGGATCGGTCAGGGCATCGAATTCGACTACTGCTGCTGCCATGCCTGCTTCGCCCTCGAGGAGGCCGGCTACGAATCGATCATGATCAACTGCAATCCGGAGACGGTTTCGACCGACTACGACACCTCGGACCGGCTCTATTTCGAGCCGCTGACCGCCGAGGACGTGCTCGAGATCATCCGCGCCGAACAGTCCAATGGCACGCTGCACGGCGTCATCGTCCAGTTCGGCGGCCAGACTCCGCTGAAGCTCGCCCAGGCCCTGGTCAAGGCGGACGTGCCGATCCTCGGAACCTCGCCCGACATGATCGATCTGGCCGAGGACCGCGACCGTTTCCAGAAGCTGCTCACCAGACTCGGTCTGAAACAGCCGCAGAACGGCATCGCCTACTCCGTCGAGCAGGGCCGGCTGATCGCCGGCCAGCTCGGCCTGCCGCTGGTCGTGCGTCCCTCCTACGTTCTCGGCGGACGGGCCATGCAGATCATCCGTGACGAGGAGGCCCTGAACTCCTACCTCCTCGGCACCCTGCCCGAACTCATCCCCGGAGACATCCGCGCCAAGTATCCGAACGACAAGACCGGCCAGATCAACACGCTGCTGGGCACCAACCCGCTGCTGTTCGACCGCTATCTGGACGGCGCCATCGAGGTCGATGTCGATGCGCTGTGCGACGGCAAGGACGTGTTCGTCTGCGGCATCATGGAGCACATCGAGGAAGCCGGCATCCATTCCGGCGACAGCGCCTGCTCCCTGCCGCCCTATTCGCTGTCAAAGGATCTCATCGCGGAGCTGAAGCGCCAGACCGAGGCCCTCGCCAGGGCCCTTCAGGTCGGCGGCCTGATGAACGTGCAGTACGCGATCCGCGACGGCGAGATATACGTGCTGGAGGTCAATCCGCGCGCCTCGCGCACGGTGCCTTTCGTGGCCAAGACCATCGGCGCGCCGATCGCCAAGATCGCCAGCCGGATCATGGCCGGCGAGAGCCTCGCGTCCTTCGGTCTGACCGAGAACACCTACAGCCACGTCGCCGTCAAGGAAGCCGTGTTCCCCTTCGCCCGCTTCCCTGGCGTCGATACGGTTCTCGGTCCGGAAATGCGCTCGACCGGCGAGGTGATGGGCCTCGACCGGGCTTTCGCCACCGCCTTCGCCAAGTCGCAGATCGCCAGCGGCACCGGCGTTCCGGAGGGCGGCACGGTCTTCATCTCCATGCGCGACCAGGACAAGGCAGGCGTGGTCGATGCGGTGCGCCGGCTGGAACGCCTCGGTTTCCGGATCATCGCCACCAGTGGCACGCAGCGCTATCTGGAAGCCCAGGGAATTGCCTGCGCAAAGATAAACAAGGTGCTTGAAGGCCGCCCGCACATCGTCGATGCTATCAAGAACGGAGAGGTCCAGCTCGTCTTCAACACAACCGAAGGCGCGCAGGCCTTGTCCGACAGCCGGTCGATGCGCCGCGCCGCCTTGCTGCACAAGGTGCCCTACTACACGACCCTTGCCGGGGCCGTGGCTGCAGCGAAAGGCATTGAGGCGTACAAGTCCGGCAGCCTTGAAGTGAGACCGCTCCAGTCCTACTTCGCCTGAGGCTCATCCATCCGCAATCCGGCCGGGACGAACACCGGCTGGATTGTATTTTTTGTGACGCATGGCCCGACTGGCCGGGCCCCTATACCTGAAGGTCCAAGACCAATGGAAAAAGTTCCGATGACCGCCGCCGGATACGCGATGCTCCAAGCGGAGTTGAAGGAACGCACCTCGGTCGAACGTCCGCGGATCGTCGAAGCGATTTCCGAAGCGCGCGCCCACGGCGACCTGTCGGAAAATGCGGAATACCATGCCGCTAAGGAAGCCCAGAGCCACAACGAGGGCCGCATTGCCGAACTGGAGGACAAGCTCGGCCGCGCCGAGATCATCGACGTCTCCAAACTGTCCGGCGACACGGTGAAATTCGGCGCCACGGTCACCCTCATCGACGAGGATACCGAGGAAGAAAAGCAGTACATGATCGTCGGCGACGTCGAAGCCGACGTGAAGCAGGGCAAGATCTCGATCTCCTCCCCCATCGCGCGCGCCCTGATCGGCAAGTCGGTGGGCGACAGCGTCGAGGTCTCCGCGCCCGGCGGATCGCGCTCCTACGAGATCGAGGACATCAAGTTCATCTGAGCGCGCCAGCTGCGCGACGCAGCATTCGTCCGGCTACCGGTCGATCGGAACTGCGGCCTCGTCCTTGGTGCGCCGAATCGTTAGGGCGGTGCGCACGCTGTCGACGTTGGGTGCCGCGGTCAGTTCGCGGATGATGAAGTTCTGGAACGACTGCAGGTCGGGCGCCACGCATTTCAGCAGGAAATCGACCTCACCCGACAGCATGTAGCATTCGCGCACGATCGGCCAGGAATTCACGGTCTGCTCAAAGGCGATGAGGTCCGCCTCGGTCTGGCTGTGCAGCCCGACCATGGCGAAGGCGGTGACGTCATAGCCAAGCTGCTTTTCGTCGAGCAGGGTGCGATAGCCGCGGATCAGGCCGGCCTCCTCGAGCGCACGCACACGCCGCAGGCAAGGCGGCGCGGATATGCCGACACGACGCGCCAATTCGACGTTGGTCATCCGGCCATCTTGCTGAAGTTCCTTCAGAATGTGCCAGTCGATCGCATCAAGCCGTGCTTTCAAGTAGATCTCCTTGCCGCCCCGGCGGCACTGTTGGCGGCACGGCGCGCGCAGCACGCCGGCGCCCTGTCGGACGGCCGCGGCGCGGCGTCTTGCGCCCACCCCGGCTGGATGGCTGCGAATTATGATTTTTTTCGCATTCCTGCAAGACTATAACAAAACCGCGCATGATTCAGAAAGATCCCGAAACGCCGGCGACCGAACGGCCCCGAACTGTCTGGGTGTTGACCGACGGCAAGGCCGGCGACGAGGCCCAGTGCATCGGCGTTGCGGAAGCCCTCGAGGCCCCCTTCGAATGCCGGCGCGTGGCGCCGCGCGCGCCCTTCGTCTGGCTGATGCCGTGGGGTCCGATCGATCCGGCCGAGTCCGAAGATCGTCCTGAGAGTCCCTTGAAACCGCCCTACCCGGACCTTGCCATCGCCTCCGGTCGGCGGGCCGTTCCCTACCTGCGCCGCCTGAAGCGCCTCAGCGGCGGGAAGACCTTCACCGTCTTCCTCAAGGACCCCCTGACCGGTCCCGGCACAGCGGATCTGATCTGGGTACCCGAGCACGACCGCCTGCGCGGTGCCAACGTGCTGGTGGCGGTCACCGGCCCGCACCGTTTCTCGGCGGCGGCGTTCGCCGCCGCGCGCGCCACCGTCCATCCGCAGATCGATGCCCTGCGCTCGCCCCGCCTCGCCGTCCTCGTCGGCGGCAACAGTCGCCACCACCGCTTCACGCCCGACGACATCGCCCGCTTCGCCGTCGGCCTCGAGCGCCTCGCCGCAGATGGAGCGGCGCTGATGATCACCACGTCGCGCCGGACGCCCGCCACACTCCTCGACAGGCTGCGCGATCTTGCCCGGACCGGCGGCCACTATCTGTGGACGGGCGACGGCGACAATCCGCTCGTCGCCATGCTCGCCAAGGCCGACGCCGTCGTCGCAACGGCCGATTCGACCAACATGATCGGCGAGGCGGCTGCGACCGGAAAACCCGTGCATGTCTTCCGGCCGAACGGCGGGCATCGAAAAATCGACCGCTTCTTGGGGAATTTGGACCGCCTCGGGATCATTCACCCCTTTCCCGGACCGCTTAAAACGACTACCTACGAGCCGCTGAACAGCACGCCGCTGATCGCCGAGGCCATCCTGTCCGCCTTCGCGAACGCCCGACGCAGGTCTGGCTGATGCGGTGGCCGCGTCGGACGGCGGCGTGACGCACCACGAAGGACAGGCCACAGAAGGACAGGCCGCAGAACGACGGGGCGGACCGGACATGGCGACAGAAAACGTCAAGCTTCTCATCATCGGATCGGGACCGGCCGGCTACACTGCCGCGATCTATGCCGCCCGCGCCATGCTCGAGCCGACCCTCGTTGCCGGCATCCAGCCCGGCGGTCAGCTCACCATCACCACCGAGGTGGAGAACTACCCCGGCTTCGCCGAGCCTATCCAGGGCCCATGGCTGATGGAGCAGATGCAGAAGCAGGCCGAGCACGTCGGCACGCGCATCCTGTACGACACCATCACCGAGGTCGACCTGAGCAGGCGTCCGTTTCGCGCCGTCGCCGACAGCGGCACGGTATTCCTTGCCGAAGCGCTCGTGATCGCCACCGGCGCCCAGGCGCGCTGGCTCGGCATTCCCTCCGAAGAGGCCTTCATGGGCGCCGGCGTGTCCGCCTGCGCCACCTGCGACGGCTTCTTCTACCGCGGCAGGGAGGTCGTGGTGGTCGGCGGCGGCAATTCCGCAGTCGAGGAGGCGCTCTACTTGGCCAATCTCGCGTCGAAGGTCACCGTGGTGCACCGGCGCGACAGCTTCCGCTCCGAGCGCATCCTGCAGGAGCGCCTGTTCCGGAACCCGAAGATCGAGGTGATCTGGGACAGCGTCGTCGACGAGATCCTCGGCGGCGGCATGCCCAAGGCGGTCACCGGCGTGCGCCTGAAGAACGTCAGGACGGGCGAGACCCGGGAGTTCGCCACCGATGGTGTCTTCATCGCCATCGGCCACGCCCCATCGGTCGACTTGTTCCGCGGCCAGCTGGCGCTGAAGCCGAACGGCTACATCCTGACCGAAGCCGACTCCACGCGCACCTCCGTCCCCGGCGTTTTCGCTGCGGGCGACGTCACCGACGACGTCTATCGCCAGGCCGTGACCGCCGCCGGGATGGGCTGCATGGCCGCCCTTGAAGCGGAGAAGTTTCTCGCCGAACATGGCGGCGCCGCTACGGCAGCCGCGCAATAGGCGAATCGCTCGGCCGAACGACGCGCCCTGGAGGCAAGAAAATGGACTGGGACAAGCTGCGTATTTTCCATGCCGCCGCCCAGGCGGGCAGTTTCACCCATGCTGGCGACAGCCTGAACATGAGCCAGTCCGCCGTCAGCCGCCAGGTCAGCGCGCTGGAACAGGATCTCGGCGTGCCGCTGTTTCACCGCCACGCGCGCGGCCTGCTGCTCACCGAACAGGGTGAACTGCTCTACCGCACCGCGCGCGAGGTGCTGATGAAGCTGGAGGCCGTACGAACCCGTCTGACCGACACCCGCGAGAAGCCCTCAGGCGTGCTGCGCGTCACCACCACGGTAGGCCTCGGGTCGACCTGGCTGACGTCGCGCATCAACGAATTCATCGATCTCTACCCCGAGATGGAGTTGCGCCTGATCTTCGACGACGACGAACTCGACCTCTCGATGCGCGAAGCCGATGCTGCGATCCGCCTGCGCCAGCCGACTCAGCCCGACCTCATCCAGCGCAAGCTGTTCACGGTGCATTTCCATCTCTATGCCTCTCCGCAGTACCTTCAGCGCTACGGCACGCCGAAGAGCATCGAGGATCTCGACGAGCATCGCATCGTCACCTTCGGAGAACATGCGCCGGTCTATCTGCGCGACATGAACTGGCTTGAGACCGCCGGGCGCTCGCCCGCAGACCCACGCCGCTGCGTGCTGCGCGTCAACAACGTGGTGGCCATCAAGCGGGCCGTGCAGAGAGGCGTCGGCATCGCCATTCTGCCGGACTACATCATTGAGAATGATTCCGCCCTCGTGCCGCTCTTGGCCGAGCTCGAGGACAAGATCCCGAGTTTCGACACCTATTTCGTCTATCCATCCGAACTCAAGAACACGGCCCGCATCACCGCGTTTCGCGATTTCCTGCTGGCCAAGGCCGAACGCTGGTCGTATTGATCGACCTTTCGACCGCCTGAATGCACAATTATTCGCCAGCGCCTAGTTTGGCGGCAACTCAATCCCTCTCGGGTGGCGTTATCTTTCCCGATTGGCCGCCTTTTCCGGATAAAGCCAATCTTTTCTCGCCAATGGCGCATGCCGGCATGACGAGCCATTCGGTTAACGCATAGCAGCCCTGCGCACATGCCGCTTGTTTGATCACCTTGTGCACTGCATATAAGCAGCACTGTTGGTTCTGCGGCGCTGCACTTTCCTCCCAGCAGCGCCAAATCAGCCAGCTGTTCCCCTCTGGAAGGTGATCTCACCACGATGTGGTGGATCGAAATAACTGCCGGGTCTCTGACCCGGCATTTTTTTTGGTTCCGTCCTGTCTTGTCCGTCTACGGCGACCGCCCCCACAACAGTCTCTGCGGCGGAAGGTCGCGGTTCACCTCTGGATTATGCTCGACCCCGCCCCCATATACGCAAGGACGATGCACAACCTGACATCGTTTCCCCTCCCAGTGCTCCGCGCCGCCCCCAGCGCGGAACAAACTGAAAGGGGCCGGTTGAAACAAGACCGGCCCCTTCTCTTTTCCCGCGTGCCGCCCCCTACATGAACAGCGTCTCGCCCTCCAGCCCGGCATAGAGGCCGGCCACCTGCTCGGCGTAGCCGTTGTAGAGCTGCGTCGGAACCCGCTCTCCGGTGCCCAGCACCTCCTCGCTCGCCTGGCTCCAGCGTGGATGCGGCACGTCGGGATTGACGTTCGCCCAGAAGCCGTACTCGGCCGGCTGGATCGCCTCCCAGAAGCTGACCGGGCGCGTGTCGGTGAAGGTGATGCGCACGATCGACTTGATCGACTTGAAACCGTATTTCCACGGCAGCACGAGGCGGATCGGCGCGCCGTTCTGTCTCGGCAGCGGCTTGCCGTAGATCCCCGTCGCGACGAAGGCGAGGTCGTTGGTCGCCTCCTCGAGCGTCACTCCCTCGACATAGGGCCAGGGATACCAGCTCTGCTTCTGTCCGCTCGCCACGCTCGGGTTGTTGAAAGTTTCGAAGCGCAGGTACTTCGCGCCAGCCTGCGGCCCCGCCAGCCTGACAAGGTCGCTCAGGGCGAAGCCCGACCACGGCACGGCCATGGACCACGCCTCGACGCAGCGCAGGCGGTAGAGCCGCTCTTCAAGGGGCACCTTCCTCAGCAGGTCGTCGATGGCGATCGTCTGCGGCGTGTCGACCAGGCCGTCGATGACCACCGCCCAGGGCCGGATCGGCAGCGCCCGGGCTGCACGCGCGATCTGCTTGTGCGAGCCGAACTCGTAGAAATTGTTGTAGCTCGTCGCAAGGGCCTCGTCAGTGACGGCGCGGTCGAGTGCGAAGGCCGGATTGCGCGTCACCGGATAGAGCCCTGCGCTCGGGTCGTCTTCGGCGAACGCCCGCCTCGACACGACGCCGCCGGCCAGAAGGGCCCCCGCGCCGGCCATCCCGGCAAGCACCTTGCGCCGGTTCAAGTAGACGTCCTCGGGCGTGGCGAGATGTTCGGGCATCTCCCAGCCGCGTTTTCGGATGATCGTCATGGGGTCGTCTCTCGCGTTGTCGGATCCAGCAATGGCCAAGCGCGCTTCAAAAGCAAATAACGCCCCGGTGAGGTGTGGGAGACAGCGGTTCTCCGGCGCCTGCGCAGAGCATCGCGACGCGCGACAAGGCTGCGGCCCCGCGTCGAAGCGAGGCGGGGCCGCGGGAGCCGTGGCCGGCGCTGCCTTGCCGCTCAGGCCGCCTGCCTGCCGCTGCGCGCCAGCGCCTGATCGGCCGCCTTGCCGGTCAGTTCGGCCAGGTGGTCGAAGCGCTTCGTGTAGCTGGCGACACCCGCCGTCGCGGAGCGCAGTTCGACGATCAGATCGCCGATGTCCGCCTCCGGCATCAGCGCGCGCACTTCGTCCCAGCCGTCCCAGCCGGGCCGCCCGTCGAAGCCGAGCAACTGCCCGCGCCGGCCCGAGATGATGGCGTTGATGCGCGGCGTCGCTTCCGACGGACAGGCGACGGTGACCTCGTGGATCGGCTCCAGCAGCACCGGCTTGCATTGCGGCAAGCCTTCGCGCATGGCCAGGATCGCCGCCATCTTGAAGGCTTGGTCGGAACTATCAACCGAATGGTAGGAGCCGTCGGTCAGCGTCACCGCGATGTCGACCACCGGGAAGCCGAGCGGTCCCTGGTTGAGCGCCTCGGCCACGCCGTCGCGGACCGACGGGATGTACTGCTTGGGCACCACGCCGCCGGTGATGGTGTCGGAGAAGACGAAACCCTCGCCGCGCGGCAGGGGCCGGATCTCCAGCGCGGCGTCGCCGAACTGGCCGTGCCCCCCGGACTGCTTCTTGTGCCGGCCGCGCACCGAAGTCGCCGCCCGGATCGTCTCGCGATAGGGCACGGCCGGGGCATGGACCTCCAGCGACAGGCCGTACTTGCCCTTCAACCGCTCCTGCGCCACGCGCAGATGCATCTCGCCCTGCCCTTCCAGCAGCGTCTCGCCGGTCTCCTGGGCATGGGTAAAGCGGTAGGACGGATCCTCCTCCACCAGCTTGGTCAGGGCGGACGACAGCTTGACCTCGTCCTTGCGCTCGGCCGCTGCAACCGCCAGTCCGAGCACCGGCTCGGGCGGCGCCAGCGGCGCCAACTGGGCCGCCGGCGCCTTGCCGACGCCGAGCGTCTCGCCGGTCGCGACGCCCTCCAGCTTGCCGAGGCCGACGGTTTCGCCGGCGGTCGCCGCCGCGCGCTTGCTCGCCTGCTGGCCCGTCAGGCTGAAGACGCCCGACACCTTCGCTTCGCTGCCGTCGGCACGCACGAGCATCGTGGCGTCGCCGACCGTTCCCGACAGGACACGCGCCAGCGACAGCTTGCCGCCGTGCGGCGTGTGCAGCGTCTTGATCACCTGTACCGCATCGACGCCTTCGGCGAGCCCGAGGCGCGCGCGTGTGCTGGCGATCCCCGGCCCCTCGTGGCGGAGCGCCTTCATCAGCCGCAGGATGCCGTTGCCGTGCTCGGCCGAACCGATGAACACCGGGCAGATCAAGCCGTCGCGCATCTCCGTCACCAGATCGGCGAAGACCCGCTCCCGTCCCGGCGCCATGTCCTCCAGCAGCGCTTCCATCAGCACGTCGTCGTGGTCGGCCAGCCGCTCCAGCATCGAGAAGCGCGCTTCCACCTCGCGCGCCTGCTCGTCGTCGGGAATGTCGATCACCAGGCTCTCGGCGTGTTCGCGGTAGACGAACGCCCGCTCGAGGGCGAGATCGATGAAGCCCATCGCGATGCCCTGCTTCCAGATCGGGATCTGGCGCAGGACCAGTGGAACCGCCGAGGCCGGCTGCAGCACCTCCAGAACCTCGCGCACCCGCCGGTCGGCCTTGTCGATCTTGTTCAGGAACAGCACGCGCGGCATCCGGCGCGCTTCCAGCGCCTTCAGGATCAGTTGCAGGGCCGGAACCTTTTTCTCGTCGGCCTCGGCCACGACGATGGCCATGTCGACGCCGCCGAGCACGCCGTCTGTCTCGGTCAGGAACTCGACCGATCCCGGACAGTCGATGAAGGTATAGCGGTCGCCCAGATAGTCGGTGTCGGCGAAGTTGGCCTCCACGCTCATGGCATGGGCGCGCGCCTCGGGCGAGGCGTCGCCGACCGTGTTACCGCCGGCGACGGTACCCTGTCGGGAAATGGCCCCCGTGCGTGCCAGGATCGCCTCCAGGAGCGTCGTCTTGCCGCTGGCGAACGGCCCGACGATGGCAATGCACCGGGGCCCGGCTACTCTGCCGTCGGCCGGGTCTCCATGAACGTCTCCCATGATGTCGTCTCCCGTTGGCTTGGGTTGCCAGCGCGGCCGCGGCGACACAGGGATGGCGCCGCACGAAATGCGCCGCCGCCCGCCTTGCGGGCGGACTGTCATCGTCGCGCCGATCGGCGCAGCCGGCAAGGGAATACTGTGTCGCAGCGCAGCACGGTCAGCAGCAGCCGTCGGGGCTGCCCATCGCGGCCGGCAATGCCTATCTATCCGTCAGAACCTCCAAAACCGGGCCGAACCCGGCACCGTCGCACGGAGAACCGCATGTCGATGCCCATCGACCCGGACCATGCCACACGCGCCCGCATCGCCCGCGTGCTCGCCGTCCTGCTTGTCGCCGTCACCCTGCCGCCTGCTCCCGCTGCCGCGGATCTGTACCTGGCGCAAACGTCGGAACTGCGGGATCGGTCGGGACCGCCGCAGGGCCGGCTGCCAGAGCCGAGTTCGCTGATGGAGCAGAGCCGGCGCAAGCTGGACGACGCCCTGCGCCAGCGCCAGCAGGCGGAGCAGGAAAGGCTTCAGGAGCGGGCGCGCCGGCTGGCGGAGCCGTGCCCCTCGTCCTCCAACCCCGGCTGCCGCGAGATCGACCGGGAAACCGTACCGCGGCGATGAAAAGGCCCGCCAGTGCGGCGGGCCTCGGCCCTCGATGCCCAACTTCGATCAGTTGATCGGCGTCAGGGTCATCCGGCTGACGCCAAGCGTCAGGTTCGTGCCGGCCTGGCTCTCGACGCTGAACGGATTGAGCGCGATCGACCGGTCGAGCCCGCCGACGAGAGCGTTGGCCTGCAGCCCCACGCCGAGGCTCGCCCCGGCGGTGACGCCGGCATAGGTACCGGCCAGGGTACCGGGACGCATGTCGGCGCTCGGCGCGAGCACCCCCCACACCAGCGTCGCATCGCGGCTGGTGCCGATGTCGAGGCCGAATTCGGACACCGTGCCGGAATAGAACTCCACCGGCGCGCCGCTGGCCGGCTTGAAGTTACAGCCGAGCCTATGGGTCGATCCGATGATGAAGCTGGATTCTCCCTCCACGGCGCAGGTCAGCACGCCGACCTGGACCCCGGGCGCCCGGTCCTGGGCGAGCGCGGGCGCAGCGGCGACGAGACCGGCGGCAACGGCAAGGCTTGCGATGCGGAACATGCATGTCTCCTGGGTTCGAATGCGGGAACGGCGATGCCATCGGCCCGCGAAGGACGGCCATGATCGGAAAACGGTCGCCACGCGCGAAGGTTCCTCCTGATTGCGTCGGCATCGCGGCAAGGCGCACGAAAAGGGGCGGATCGCTCCGCCCCTCGTGTGGTCTGCCGTCGGCCGGGTTATGTCAGGTTGCCGCAGAAGCGCTGGATGCGCGTGCAGGCCTCTTCCAGGGCCTCGGTCGAGGTCGCGTAGGAGATGCGGAAGTTCGGCCCGAGGCCGAAGGCCGAGCCGTGCACCACCGCAACGCCCTCCGCCTCCAGCAATTCGGTGACGAAATCCTCGTCGGTGGCGATCACCTTGCCGGACGGCGCGGTCTTGCCGATGCACCCCTCGCAGGACGGGAACACGTAGAACGCCCCTTCCGGCACCGGGCAGGCGATGCCCTTGGCCTGGTTCAGCATGGAAACGACAAGATCGCGCCGTGCCTTGAAGATCTCGTTGTTCCTCGGGATGAAGTCCTGCGGGCCGTTGAGCGCCTCGACCGCGGCATATTGGGCGATCGAACAGGGGTTCGAGGTCGACTGCGACTGCACGGTCGCGATCGCCTTGATCAGGGCGACCGGGCCGGCGGCGTAGCCGATCCGCCAGCCGGTCATCGCATAGGCCTTGGAGACGCCGTTGACGGTCAGCGTGCGCTCGTAAAGCGACGGCTCGACCTGGGCCGGCGTGGTGAACTCGAACGCGTCGTAGACGAGATGCTCGTACATGTCGTCGCTCATGATCCACACGTGCGGGTGCTTCACCAGCACGTCGGTCAGCGCCTTCAGCTCGGCACGCGTGTAGGCGGCGCCCGACGGGTTCGAGGGCGAGTTGAAGATGAACCATTTGGTCTTCGGCGTGATCGCCGCCTCGAGCGCCGCCGCCGTGATCTTGAAGGTCGTCTTGTCGGCCTCGACGATCACCGGCGTTCCGCCGGCCAGTTCCACCATGTCCGGATAGCTCACCCAGTACGGCGTCGGGATGATCACCTCGTCGCCCGGGTTGATGGTCGCCACCAGCGCGTTGTAGAGCACCTGCTTGCCGCCGGTGCCGACGGTGACCTGCGCCGGCGTGTAGGTCAGGCCGTTCTCGCGCTTGAACTTGGCGCAGATCGCCTCCTTCAGCTCCGGAATGCCGTCGACCGCGGTGTACTTGGTCTTGCCCTCGTTGATCGCCTTGATCGCCGCCGCCTTGATGTTGTCCGGCGTGTCGAAGTCCGGCTCGCCCGCGCCGAGACCGATGACGTCCCTGCCGGCGGCCTTCAGCTCCCGCGCCTTGTTGGTGACCGCGATGGTCGCGGACGGTTTCACGCGCGCCAGCGCATCGGCGATAAAGCCCATCATGCCCTCCGTGGGAGAATTGGGGTATTCCAAGCGCGCGGACCCTAGTGCCACAGCCTGGTCTGCGCAAGAGGAACTGTCGCCGCCGCCGGGCACAATCCGCCGGCCGTCTGGCGCTTTTGGTCCCCGCGGCCCGAACTCAGGCCTTGGCCTCAAGCAGGAGCTTCGGCGACTCCTCGTCCTCTTCGAACAGCACCGCCCGCAGCCGCTTGTTCTTGGACACGCCGTCCAGGCTGTTGACGACCACCGACTGCGGCACGCCGGTGCCCTTCTTGGCCGCGTCGAGCAGGGTCGCGTAGCTGCGCGGATGCAGCAGTGTCTCGGTCACCGGCTGGTCGTCCATCACCTGCTGCGTCAGTTGGTAGGCCTTGCGCGCGGCCTTGTTGGCCGCAACGATCTTGCGCGTCTTGGTATCGATCACCAGCGCGGCCGTGCTGAACAGGTCGAAGACCCTGGCGAAATCCGTATGCGATCCCTCGCCCGGCTCGGCCGAGAACAGCACACCGCCGATGGTCTCGCTGATCCTGAAATACATGACGTTGTAGTTCAGGTTGACGGTGTCGCCCTTGGGCAACTGGAACCGCCCGCGCCCGGACGCGTTCGCCCGCCTCGCCAGCGACGTCAGCACCAGCGAGGTAAGCGTCTTGCCGACCCGTTTGGGGATATGCGCGATGTTGCGCCCCAGGCACAGGCTCGGGTCCTCGATCTGGAACGTCTGGAAGAAACCGGAGCTGGCGTAGCGGATGTAGCCGTAGTTGTCGATCGTCAGCACGGCCCGGTTCGAGTTCTCGACGAAATGACGGATGATCGGCGCCAGACCGCGCACGATGCTGCCGACGTCTCGCTCGCTGCCGTCCAGCATCGGATAGCAGACGACGAAGGTCTGCCCGGCGTCCGTTTCGTGGCGATAGCTCGCCAGGGACATGCCCGACGGACCGTTCTGCAGCCCCATGCCGACCTCAAGTGGTCCCGCCTTGCCCTTGCGGATGGCGCCATGGATCAGGCTGAGGATGTTCTTCTGGTCCTGCGGCGTCAGCAGGCGCATCGCGTCGCCGAACGGCGCGGCCAGCAGGCGGCCTCCCGTACCCTCGAAGCTGAGCGATCCCGTCTCCAGCCACATCAGCGTCTTGGCATTGACGTCGGCGAGAAAGAAGTGCAGCCCGGCAAGGCGAAGCGCCGGACCCGGTTCCGTTCCGCCTTCGGCGGCAGCGGTCGTTGCCGGCGCGTCCTTCTCGATGTCCGCGGTCGCGGCCATCCGGGCGTTTGCCTTCACGTTCATATGGTCGACCTGTCCATCGCTCCCGAGGCGGTGTCCCCTGCGGACTGTCAGCTTGGCCGCAAAATGCAAAAAAGAGGTGAACTTTCCCGCACAAGCCTTAGCGATCGGGGGCAGGACTCGATCCGAGGCGCCTGCCCGCGGCCACAAATCGGTCACGAAAAGACACATGAAACGCCGCGGTCGGAGCGAAACGCCGTCCCATTTGGCACCCACTGTGATCGGGTCTGGGCACTACAGGAAAGGACCCGTCATGAACGGACCGTCTTTCGATGACAGCCACCGTGCAAACCGCACGGCGCCCGCCGGCTCCAGCCTGGTGCTGGCATCGGCTTGGGCCGCAGGACTGACTGCCGCAGGACTTTTCGCCCTGGCTGCCCCGTTTCACCCGATGCTCGCGCTGCTCGTCGCCGGATTCCTGGCCATGGCCGCGCTGACCGGCCTTCTGTGGCACCGCCTTGAGCGCGACATCCGCCTCCTGCCGACCGCGAGCGGGCGTCGGCGGACGGGCTCTGCCGGAGACTGGTCAGGAGAATGGTGATGGCGACCCGGCCCTTCGGCGACATGCCCACGGCACCGCAGCTTCGCACCGAGGAACGGGAAACCGGCCTGCGTCCGCTTGGCTACGCGATCGCCCTCGGCGTGGCGCTCGCCATCGCGATGTCGCTCGGCGGCGGACTTCTGTTCGAGGGACCGGCCCCGGCCTCGAAGCCCGGCGCCGGGAGCACAACGCCGGACACCGCGCAAACCGCTGCCGGCTAATCTCCCAACCGGGGAAGGGCCAGGACCGGCAACGCCAAACGCCACGCAGCGTGCCGGTCCCGGCCGCACCAGGTCCGCCCCCTGATTTCCAATCAAGATCAATCGCTTACCTCAACTGATCGGGCAAGCAATTGTGTTCTGTTTCCATCGTATACGGGAAACCGAGCGCGGTTCAAGGCGCATGCCCGCTCGCCGGCGAATTCCGTTCCGGCTACAACCCGGCGGCTCGCCATGAGGGCGAATGCGCAGTTGCACTTCCCTTGGGCAGAGGGGATAACAAAGAAACGATGATCGGAGATAGAGAGCAATGCCCGTTGACCTCAACCTGTCGGCAGAGACCATCCGGATGTTTGCCCAGAAGGCGCGTGCCGCGTCGTCTGCGCTTGAGGATGCCTTCGAGAACGGCCGCGAGGGCGACATCGAGTTCGATCCCGAAACCCTGTCCGACACCCATCACCACGACGGCCTCGCCGAAGAAGAAATCGAGGATCTCAGCGAGGAGGAATTGCGGGAACTGATCGACGACCTCAATGTCGACGAAGCCGCCGAACTGGTCGCCATCGTCTGGATCGGCCGCGGCGACTTCGACGCCTCCGACTTCGAACAGGCGGTCGAGGAAGCGCGCGAACGCGCCGTCACCGCAACGTCGAAATACCTGCTCGGCATGCCTATGCTCGCCGACTATCTGGAAAGCGGGCTGGAAGCGCTCGAGATGTGATTGCCTCCGTTGTCGGTGTCGCCCGGGCGGAAATCTCTGGATAACCGGAAAACGGCATTCCTTGCTGCGTTAACCTTCTGCTAACCATGATGGAGGTTCCTTAGGGTCTGCCCGACGGCGCCGCGCACCAGCAATGGAGGCCTCCGGAATGAGTTTCCAGGATCGGTATCGACCGGACGCCTATGAAAACGCTAGACCCTCTCCCTGGCCGCTGGTCGGCACCATCCTCGCGATCGCAGCCGTGCTCAGCCTCTTTGCCAAGGCGTTCTCCGGCGGCTGAGCAAGACTCTCCGCGAACCGCGTCATGACTCCCGCCCGGCGCATCGAGGCGGTAGACGTCGCGCGCGGACTGGCTCTCGCCACGATGGTGGTCTACCACCTGTCCTGGGATCTGTCCTGGTTTCGCCTGGTCGACTGGCCGGTCGACCAGCATCTCGCCTGGCGCGCCTTCGCCGCAGCCATAGCCGGAAGCTTCCTGTTTCTAGCCGGGGTCAGCCTCGTCCTTGCCCACGGCGACGGCGTGCGCTGGAAGGCCTTCTGGCGGCGCGAGGCCGTGATCGTCGCGGCTGCCGCGGCGGTGTCGCTGGGCACATGGGCGGCGCTCGGTCCGGCGCTGGTCCGCTTCGGCATCCTGCATTGCATCGCCGCGGCGAGCCTGATCGCCCTGCCCTTCGTGCGCCTGCCCGCCGTGGCTGCCCTTGCGGCTGGCGCAGTGGTGCTGTCGCTGCCGCTGTGGGCCGGCGGCCCCGCCTTCGACGGCCCCTGGCTGCTGTGGACCGGGCTCGGGCACCCGGGCGTCTCGAGCGTCGACCACGTGCCGCTGGCACCCTGGGCGGGGGCGGCTCTGCTCGGTGTCGGCGCCGCGCGTCTCGGCCGGAGCCAGTTGGAACGCCTGCGCGCCTGGCGGCCCGCCGGCGTCGGGCCCGCGACGCTCACGCGCGCCGGGCGCCATTCCCTCGCCGTCTATCTGCTGCATCAGCCGGTGCTGTTCGGCGCCCTGTGGGCCGCCTCCGCGGCCGGGCTGACCCCGGACCGGGCGTCGGCCGAGTTCGTCGACACCTGCAGCTTCACCTGCATCCTCGCCGGCGGCGAGGAGGCGGCGTGCCGGCGCACCTGCCGGTGCACCTTCGAGGCGCTCGGCTCCGATGGTCTGTGGCAACGCCTGCTCGACGATCCCGAGGATCCGGACCTGCGCGAGGAAATGAACCGCCGCTACGCCGCCTGTTCCCTCACGCCTGACCGGTAGGGGATCACTCGGCATCCGTCGGCCAGACCTCCGGCAGACCGGCAGCGAAGCGATCCGCGCTTTCGAACCGGAGCCTCGCATAGGCCCCGAAGTCGGTCGCCGGATTGCCGGCAGCCTCCTGGTCAAGCGCCCACAGCGCCGAGATCGTGGCGCACAACGCCTTGAAGCCGGCGAGGCGGTCTGCGGCCGGCACCCACCCCGCCGCGGCCGCATAGGTCGCCAGCATGGCCCGCTCGGCACCGCCGTCGAGGCCGCATTCCAGCGCCGCATAGGCGAGGTCCCAGGCTGGGTCGGCCATGGCGGAATATTCCCAGTCGATCAGCACGATCCGGCCGGCCGCGACCAGCACGTTGCCCGCGACGAGATCGCCGTGAGACGGCACCGTGCGGCCGGCACCGCATTCCATCGACCGCGCCAGCCCCTCCATCCGGGCGATCAGCAGCCCGGCTCCGGCCGGCAGGGCGGCATGTCGGCCGACCTCGGACGCCAGCCGCCGCAGGATCTCGCGCGGGCCGAACCGTCCGCGGAACGGCACGGTCGCGCCGTGCAGGCGCCCGATCGCCGTTCCGAGCCGTGCGGCATCGGCAGCGCGGGCCTCTCGCGGGCGCTCGGCCAGCGGTGTCGCCGCCTCCACCGCGCGCACCAGCATCACGCCCCGCCCGGGATCCGCGTGGACCACGGCCGCGCCGATCCCGCACGCCTCGGCGATGCGTGCATTGTGGAGTTCCGCCTGCCGGTCGATCCGCCCGGCGTTCTCCGGCCGCTCGACCCGCAGGATGAACCGGCCTTTTGCAGCCGTCAGCCGGAACACGCGGTTGGACAGACCTGCCAGCGGCTCGATGTCGGCGACCGCCCCGAGCGCCGCGCGCACGGCCGGCTCGGCGCAGAGGGACAGGACATCGTCGTACCGGGTCTTCATTCGCCGCGCACACTCCGTTAGAAGACACTGGGCGGGAACGCCCAGCACGAGCCCTCCGCACCCCGTCCCGTTCAGGCCCTTCGCACCGCCTCGTCCGGTCCCGCCGGGGCGGTGGACGGCCCGGCCGGCCGAACCCCGCTCAAGACCAGGAGCCTGCCATGACCGGCCTGCCCGCGCCCCACATCGTCATCACCTATTGCCGCCAGTGCAACTGGATGCTGCGCGCCGCCTGGATGGCGCAGGAACTGCTGTCGACCTTTGCGGAGGACCTGGGCGCCGTCACCCTCGTGCCCGGCACCGGCGGAACCTTCGTCATCACCTGCGACGGAACGCAGATCTGGGACCGCACCGTCGACGGCGGCTTCCCGGAGGCCAAGGTCCTCAAGCAGCGTGTGCGCGACCTGGTCTGGCCGGACAGGGGCCTCGGCCACGCGGATCGCTAGCACCGGGCACTAACTCTGACGATCAACGTCGGAAACCGTCGCGGATGCGGACGAGTTCGTCGCCGAGGCGGCGGAACTCCGTCGCGCGCGGCGAGGCTTTGCGCCAGGCGAGCACCATCCGGCGCGGACAGGCGCCGTCGAGCGGCACCAGCGCCACGCCCTGACCGTCGGCGACGCCTGCGTCGATCGCGACCTGCGGCAGCAGGGTCGCCCCCAGACCCTCCGCCACCATCGCGATCAGCGTCGGCAGGCTGGTCGCCTCGAACGAGCGATCCTGCACCGGCCCGCCGGGCTCGAAGGCCGACAGGGCATGGCGCTGCAGGCAATGTCCCCTGGCCAGCAGCATCAGGTGCATGTCGGCGATGTCGGGCCCACGCAGAATCTGCTTGCGGGCGATCGGATCGTCCGGTCGCACGGCCAGCTGGTAGCCGTCGGCAAACAGGAACTGCACCTCGACGTCGCCGACCTCGTAGGGCAGCGCGATCAGGATCGCGTCGAGGCGGCCCGCGCGGAGGTCCTCCAGCAGGTCGTCGGTGGTGGCCTCGCGGAAGAACAGCCTGAGATCGGGATAGTCGTCGCGGATCGCCGGCACGACGCGCGGCAGCAGGTAGGGCGCCAGCGTCGGAATGGCGCCGAGATGCAGGTCGCCGGACAGGAACCGGGTGTTCGCGGCGGCGTAGTCTTACCTCAAGATCCCGGTCAACCGCTTCGGGTCGAAAGTGCAGCCTGAATGCCCCTGAACGGAAGGAACCTGCCATGAGCACCAGAAAAGCCAGCCTCGACACCCTCCAGAAGGCCGTGGCGATGGAACTGAGCGCCGCCCATCAGTACCAGTTGCACGCCCATGTGCTGAAAGACTGGGGGATCGACCTGATCGAGCGCATCGGAGAAAAGACCTACATTGCCAAGCACATGTCGGTCGGCGAACACCACGAAGACTAGGCCGTGGCCCCATCGCCACCCGGTCCTTCGTGGCTCCTGCCTGCCGGTCGGCGCGCCTCCCCGCCGGCCGGCAGGCAGGTCATTCCGTCACCGAGCGCTTCGACCGTGTCCTGGTCCGGGCCGGCCGACGTCGTCCATCGAGAAGCCTATGCCGCGCCCGGCCAGCCAGCGCGCGAAGCGCTCGACCTTCGTCTCCAGCGAGCAGGTCGGCGGCAGGGCGTCCAGATCCGCCTGATAGGCGGCCAGCAATTCCGTCTGCCGGGCCTCGTCCAGATCGGACCATGGCGTCAATCGCTCCGCACCCGGTTCGTCGTTCATGCCCATGCTCTTCTGCGTCCCTCGCGATCCCGTGGCGCGACGCTACGTCTTCGCGCTTGCGGCGGCACCACCGCAAATCGCCGCAGCGCGGTGGCGTTCCGTTAACCCCGTTGCGCGATTCCCTCCCGCTGCATCCCGCGACTCAGGATTGCTTCACCCCCCCGGCGCATGCTGGTGACGAGCGCATCGATGCGTTCGGCCCGCACGGGAAGCTTCCGCTTGCCGCCGACCGGACGCAGCAGGCAGGGGACACGGATGCACCGCGAGACCAGACTGGCCAAGCCGGAGGCCATGGAGCCGCTCGACCTCGGCGGGCCGCGGTCGCGTATCAGCCTGCGCCATCTCGCCTATCTCGCCGTCGCCGTGCTGCTCGCCGGCGGCGTATTCGCCATGACCTGGCTCCTGCTGACTACGACCCGCAGCGCCGACCGCCTCGCGCTACATCACGAGCAGGCGCTGGTGCGCGAAGCGCTGAAGCACGAACTCGCCCTGCTCGCCCGCGACCAGACCTTCCTTTCCGTCAGCGACCGGACGGTCGAGGCGGTGCGGGCCGCCCGCCTCGCCCCGGCCGAAGCATCGGACATCGCCCGCCGGATGTGGCTGGATTACGACCACGACTGGACGCTGCTCCTCGACGCCGGCGACGCGCCGCTGCTGGTCGCCGCCGAGGACGAGGTCGTGCCGCCGGCCGCAGCGGACCCGGTTCTGGCCGTCGCGCGCGATCTCGTCGACCGTGCCCGCGCCGGCTATGCTGCCGTCCGCCGCCCGGCCGCCGAAGGCTACCGCGTCCGCTATGTCGACAAGGGCGAACTGGCGCCGATCTACGCCACTGACGTGCGCGCGGTATCCGGCATCCCGGCCTTGGTCGGCGCCATGGCGGTGGTTCCGGACACCGACGCCGTCACCCTGCCCGACGGGCCACCGGGCGTCGTCGTGTCCGTGCGCCTGATCGAGCCGAGGCTTCTCGCAGGTATCGCCGACACCTTCCTGCTCGACGGCTTCCGCTACACGGCCGACGCCGCCCCGAGCTCCGCGCATGTGCCGGTCGCCATCGACGGCGCACCGCCGATCGGCGCCTTCGCCTGGACGTCCGCCGCTCCCGGCAGCGCCATCCGCGTCGCCGTCGGCCCGCTCGCCGCCGGCCTGATGATCGCGTTCCTTGCCCTTGGCTGGGCGGCGGCGCGCAAGCTCGCCGAACGCTCGCGGGCGCTGGAGGAGAGCGAGCGGCGCAACCGCCACATGGCGCTGCACGATTCCCTCACCGGGCTCGGCAACCGGGTCTATTTCGGCGAGAAGCTGGATGCCGCCCTGGCCGCCTGCCACGCGCGCCCCTGCGCCGTGCTGGCCATCGACCTCGATCGTTTCAAGGCGGTCAACGACAGTTTCGGCCACGACGCCGGCGACATGGTCATCCGCACCGTCGCCCGCCGCCTGCAGCAGGCGCTGTCCGGCTCCGGCCTCGTCGCCCGCACCGGCGGCGACGAGTTCCTCGCCCTGGTCACCGAGACGGTGGAAGAGAGCCACATCCGCTGGCTGTGCGACACCATCATCGAGGAGGCGACCAAGCCGATCCCGGTCGGCGGCGGCATCGCGCGCATCGGCGCCAGCATCGGCTGGGCGCTGGCTCCGCGCAACGGCGACACCGCCTCCATGGTCCTGCGCATGGCCGACCAGTCGCTCTACCGCGCCAAGGAAGCCGGCCGCAACATGGCCGTGTTCATCGAGGACCTGTACCGCGAGCAGGCCGGCACCCGGAATGCGGAGCCGGTCCTGCGGCCTCCGGCATCCGGACGGCGCAGCGCCTGAGATCCCGACCGGTCATCGGCTCAGGGCCGCGAGCCCCCGGCGCAGCGTGTCCGCGTCGGCCTCAAGGCCCGCCTCCAGAGCCTCGTGCAGCGCGCGCCAGACCGGCAGTGCGGCGGCGAGCACCGCCTCCCCCTCGCCGGTGAGCCGCAGACGCTTCTCCCGCCGGTCGTCCGGATTGGCCGCCACCGTCACCCAGCCGCGTCGGGCGAGCGGCTTCAGCGCCGCCGTCAGCGTCGTGCGATCGAGGACGAGCAGCCGCGCCACCTGCCCCATCGTCGGCGGCTCCGGCCGGTTCAGCGCCATCATCAGCGAGAACTGCTGGTTGGTTAGGCCGAACGGCTGCAGCGCCGTGTCGAAGCGCCGCGCCAGCGCCCGCGCCGCCCGCTGGGCATGCAGGCACAGGCAGGTGTCGCGAACCTGCAGGGTGGTGGGGAAGGGAATCAGGGGAGCATTTGACATGATTCAATTATGTTGATATCAACTTTTCTCGTCAATCCGTACAAGTGCGGAACCCGATCCCCACCGCCGCCCCGGACCGGCAGAAAGGCCGAGACGATGATGCAGCCCTCGACGCCCCGCGACGAACACCGCTTCCTGCAGCGCCTGGTCGGCGACTGGGTCGTCACCGCCACGACCGGCCATGCAGAGTACGATCCTTCGAAACCGGACACGCGCTGGACCGAGACCGTCCGGTCGGTCGGCGACCTGTGGGTCGTCGGCGAGAGCGCGGGGCCGATGCCCGATGGCAGCCGCGCGACCATGGTGATCACGCTCGGCTTCGATGCCGCGCTTGGCCACTACGTCGGCACCTGGATCGGCTCGATGATGGATCGCCTGTGGGTCTATCGCGGCTGGGTCGAGCCGGACGGCCGCACCCTGACGCTCGAGGCGGAGGGACCGGATTTCGACGACCCTGCGAAGACTGCCGTGTATCGGGATGTCATCGCCTTCGTCGACGATGACCACCGCCGCTTCTCGGGCTCGGTCCGCCGGCCCGACGGCAGCTTCCAGACCTTCATGACCCACGACTACAGGCGCGCCTGACCCAGCCACGAGGAGAGTGCGATGCAGGGGACGTTCATCTGGTACGAGCTCATGACCTCCGACCCGGCCGCCGCCGCCGACTTCTACGGCAAGGTGGTCGGCTGGCAGGCGAAGGACTCCGGCATGGCCGGCTTCGACTACACGATCTTTTCCGTTCCCGGCTTCGACATGGGCGTCGCCGGCATGATGGCGCTGACGCCGGAAATGCGCGCGCAGTCCATCCCGCCGAGCTGGATCGGCTATGTCGCCGTCGACGACGTCGACGCCAAGGCAAGTGCCTTCGCCGCCGCAGGCGGCGCGATCCTCAAGACACCGGAAGACATCCCGTCCATCGGCCGCTTCGCCGTGGTCGCGGATCCGCACGGCGCGGCGCTCTGCCTGTTCAAGCCGTCTATGCCCAACGGCCCGATGCCGCCGGAGCCGGAACACGGCACGCCCGGCACCTTCGGCTGGCGCGAGCTCTATGCCGGCGACGGCGCGCAGTCCTTCGACTTCTATGCCGGACAGTTCGGCTGGGAGAAGGACATGGCCGTCGACATGGGGCCGATGGGCGTCTACCAGTGCTTCGCCCTCGGCGGCAGGCAGATCGGCGGCATCATGACCAAGCCTCCCGAGATGCCCGTGCCGTCCTGGAACTATTACGTCACCGTCGAGGCGATCGACGCCGCCGCCGGGCGCGTGACCGCCGCCGGCGGGCGTGTCATGCACGGCCCGCAGGAGGTTCCCGGCGGCAGCTGGATCGTCAACTGCTGCGACCCGCAAGGCGCCATGATCTCCCTCGTCGCGCCCAAGCGGTAAGCAGAGGCAGGCCGGGACGGTCGCTCGACCGATTGCGTCGACGAGCGGCCGTCACCCTCCGTCCGGACAGGCGCCGATCGCCGGAACAAACCGGATACGGCCTCTTTCCTCCCAGGCGGACTCGGCCCATATTGGCGCTATGGCCCGCACACCGACCTCCCGCCCGCCCCAGCACGCCGCCCCGGACAGTGCCCCGGACAGTGCCCCGGACATCGACCCGGACATCGACCCGGACGCCCCGGATACCACCTCCGGCGCTGCGGACGGTTTCGGCGAGGCGCCGCAACGCGCACTGTCCGGCGCGCCGCTTTCAGGCTCCGTCGCCGACTGGGCACGGGAGATCGCCGCCGAGGCGGACGTACCCGCACGCAAAGGCAACTCGGTCCGGGCCGAAGCTCCGCACGCCCGAACGAACGACGCGCCCGATGGCGCACCCCGAGGCAGGACGGCAAGCGGAAGCGGGCGCTCGTCCGCAAGCGCCAAGAAGGAAAAGCCGACGAAGTCGGCCCGCGGCACCTCCATGGGCAAGGCCGACACGGCCCGCGAACGGGCCGCCGGCGGCCTCAATCCGGTCGCGGGCCTCGACATCTCGCTGGAAGAGGCCGAGCAGCTCGAGCAGCGGCTGAAGCAGCACCAGAAGGACACCAGGAAGAAAAGGAAGGACAGCAAGTTCGGCGAGCTCGGCGGCAATCAGGGCGCCACCGCCACCGTCGCCGCCCTGTCGGCGCTGATCGAAAGCGGCAATCCGCTGCACAAGAACGGCGACATCTGGGTGCCGCACCGGCCGGAGCGGCCGGCCAAGTCGGAAGGCGGCGTGCCGATCAAGCTGGTCTCCGAATATGAGCCGGCCGGCGACCAGCCGACCGCCATCGCCGAACTGGTCGGCGGCGTGGAGAGCGGCGAGCAGACCCAGGTGCTCCTGGGCGTCACCGGCTCGGGCAAGACCTACACCATGGCCCAGGTCATCGCCCGCACCCAGCGCCCGGCGCTGATCCTGGCGCCGAACAAGACGCTCGCCGCCCAGCTCTACGGCGAATTCAAGAGCTTCTTCCCGGACAATGCGGTCGAGTATTTCGTCTCTTACTACGACTACTACCAGCCGGAGGCCTACGTCCCGCGCACCGACACCTACATCGAGAAGGAATCCTCGGTAAACGAGCAGATCGACCGCATGCGCCACGCGGCGACGCGCGCCCTGCTCGAACGCGACGACGTCATCATCGTCGCCTCGGTGTCCTGCATCTACGGCATCGGCTCGGTCGAGACCTACACCGCCATGACCTTCGCGCTGGAGGTCGGCGAGCGCATCGACCAGCGCCAGTTGCTCGCCGACCTGGTCGCGCTGCAGTACAAGCGCAACGACGCCGCCTTCCAGCGCGGCAGCTTCCGCGTGCGCGGCGACACCGTCGAGCTGTTCCCGGCCCACTACGAGGACCGCGCCTGGCGCATCTCGCTGTTCGGCGACGAGGTCGAGGCGATCACCGAGTTCGACCCGCTGACGGGCAAGAAGTCCGGCGAGATGAAGTCGGTCAAGATCTACGCCAACTCGCACTACGTCACGCCCAAGCCGACGCTCGCCCAGGCGATCAAGTCGATCAAGGCCGAGCTGAAGACCCGCCTGGACGAGCTCAACGCCCACGGCCGCCTGCTCGAGGCGCAGCGGCTGGAACAGCGCACGATCTTCGACCTGGAGATGCTGGAGGCGACCGGCTCCTGCGCCGGCATCGAGAACTACTCGCGCTACCTCACCGGCCGCGCCCCCGGCGAACCGCCGCCGACCCTGTTCGAATACCTGCCCGACGACGCGCTCGTGTTCATCGACGAGAGCCACGTCACCGTGCCGCAGATCGGCGGCATGTACCGCGGCGACTTCCGCCGCAAGGCGACGCTGGCCGAATACGGCTTCCGCCTGCCGTCGTGCATGGACAACCGGCCGCTGCGCTTCGAGGAATGGAACGCCATGCGGCCGCAGACGGTCTGCGTCTCGGCCACGCCCGGCAGCTGGGAGATGGAGCAGTCCGGCGGCGTCTTCGCCGAGCAGGTCATCCGCCCGACCGGCCTGGTCGACCCGCCGGTCGACATCCGCCCCGCCTCGTCGCAGGTCGACGATCTTTTGGGAGAAGTGCGCGCCGTCGCCGCGAAGGGGTATCGGACCCTCGTGACCACGCTGACCAAGCGCATGGCCGAGGACCTGACCGAATACCTGCACGAGAACGGCGTGCGCGTGCGCTACATGCACTCCGACATCGACACGCTGGAGCGCATCGAGATCATCCGCGACCTCCGTCTGGGCGCCTTCGACGTCCTCGTCGGCATCAACCTCTTGCGCGAGGGCCTCGACATTCCCGAATGCGCGCTGGTCGCCATCCTCGACGCCGACAAGGAGGGCTTCCTGCGCTCCGAGACCTCGCTGATCCAGACCATCGGCCGCGCCGCGCGCAACGTCGACGGAAAGGTGATCCTCTATGCCGACACCATGACCGGCTCGATGGAGCGCGCCATCGCCGAGACCAACCGCCGGCGCGACAAGCAGCTCGCCTACAACGCCGAGCACGGCATCACGCCGGAATCGGTCAAGCGCTCCATCGCCGACATCCTCGACTCGGTCTACGAGCAGGACCACGTCACCGTCGACGCCGGCTTCGCCGAGGCGGGCAGCCTGGTCGGGCACAACCTCAAGGCCCACATCGAGAGCCTGGAAAAGCGGATGCGCGAGGCCGCCGCAGACCTCGAATTCGAGACCGCCGCGCGCCTGCGCGACGAGATCAAGCGCCTGCAGGAAACCGAACTGGCGCTGGCCGACGACCCGCTGGCCCGCCAGGAGAGCATCGACGACCGGACCGGCGGCTACCGCGGCGACAAGAAATACGGCGCCGGCGGGACCAAGGCCGGCGCCAGCGGCAAGAAACGCGAAACCGCCGCCGACCGGGCAAGAGCCGCAAAGTCCAGGAACGCGGCAACCGCAGGCCTGTCAGGGGAAAATGGTCCGGGCCAAGGGCCCGCAAGCCAAACAGGCGCCGCGCCTGATGGCGCGCCCTCGCGGAGGACAGGGAGCGCCAGCGACCGCGCGCCCGTGAGCGCAAACCAGAGCTCTGAAGAGGTCCCTTCCCCAAGCTCAAAGGTCCGAAAAAATACCCTCGACGAGATGACCGTCGGCCGCACCGAGGTGCCGCTGTCCGACAAGCCGCTGCCGAAGAAGCCCGAGGACGACGTCAAACCGGTCGTGCGCGGCAGGATCGGCGTGGGGTCTTACGAGGATCCGGCGGAGGAACGGCAGAGAAGAGGCCGGCCGAAGAAGAGCGGGCGTCCGGGGCGGTAACAAACGCCGATTACGAATCCAGACATCGGCGCGAGCCTCAGCCAGCACCGTGTTCTGTTCGCAACGCAGTGCCTTATCCAACATCTCCTGAAACGAGTGGACCCCGGATCGGGTCCGGAGTGACGACTGAGTATGTGTCGTGACCGCGCCCCTTGCCCCAACGGTCATCCCGACTTGATCGGGACCTGCCCCGGATCGGGCCCGCCCAATTCGAAAAACTTATCCCCCCGCCGCGCCGGCGCCCCTACACTGGCCCCATCTCGCCCCCTTGCGGGACCGTGCGACGGGCCGTCCGTTCGCGGCGGGGCGGGATCGGAAGGGTGCTGGTGCGCCGGGAAAACGGGCCCGGCGTGCCGGTGCGGTGCAGGAGCGCTGGCTGCGGAGCAGTCCGCGGCCATACTGCCTACCCGGAACTGGCCTGACTGCAGCGCCCGCAAGGGCGTGAAACGGGCCTGACCGGCCGGCCCCGGGTCACCTCCAACCTTCCGGGCAAGGCGCTGACGGCGCTGCCGAAGAAACAGTTCACTCATGCTGCGCAGGCAGCAACGGATGCGCCTTGCCGCTCCCCGACATCGCCGCTCCGTCACGGGGTGCGGCGCTTTCGGCGCTGGCCGCTCCCTGCCATCCCCCCCCGACCCGTTGCCTCCCCGGCCCATTCCCCGCCTCGCGCGGCCACTCGCACGATCGTGAGCGATCCGCCTGCCCCGGCCGCGCGTAGGCGCCGGTTGTGACTCACCGTCCGCAGAGGGATGCCATGCCAGGACCGATCCGGATCGTTGCCGTCGTTGCCGTCGTTGCCGCCCTGCTTCTCGCCTCCGTTTCCGCGCGGGCCGACATCGGCCCGGCCGCCCGCCTCGTGCCCGCCGCCGAACTGGTCGGCAAGGGCCGGCTGACCTTCCTCGGCTTCACCGTCTTCGACGCCGAACTCTACGCCCCGCAGGGCGACTACGAGGCCGGCCGGCCCTTCGCGCTCAGGCTGACCTACCTGCGCGCCTTTTCCGGCGCGGCCATCGCCCGCCGCTCGGCCGAGGAAATGCGCCGCCAGGGCACGCGCGACGAGGCCCGGCTCGCCGACTGGGAGCGCCAGATGCGGGCGATCTTCCCCGACGTGGCGCCCGGCACCTCGATCACCGGTGTGCGCACCGCCGAGGGCCATGCGGTGTTCTACGCCGGCGGCCGGCGCCTCGGCGCGATCCGCGACGCGGAGTTCGCCCGCCGCTTCTTCGCCATCTGGCTCGGACCCGACAGCCGCGAACCGGCCCTGCGCGCCCGCCTCGTCGGGGCCCGCTCGTGAGCGCGCCGGCGCCGCATGCCGCAGCGCCGCCGACACGGTGCGCGCTGGCGCGCCACGGCGCCATGGCGCTGCCGCTCGCCTTCGCCGGCCTGCCGGTCTACCTGCACGCGCCTGACTTCTACGCCACCACGCTCGGCCTGCCGCTCGCCGGCCTCGGCGTCGTGCTGCTCGCGCTCAGGGCCGTCGACGCCCTGCAGGATCCGCTCATCGGCGCCCTCGGCGACCGCTTCGACCGCCGGCGTCCGGCGATCCTGGTCGCCGGTGCCGCGCTGCTCGGCGGCGGCCTGTGGCTGCTGTTCCATCCGCGCACCGAGGCCCCGCTCGCCTGGTTCGCGCTGGCCGTGTTCGTCTGCACCACCGGCTTCTCGGTGGTATCGATCAACCTGCAGGCGCTCGGCGGCCTGTGGCGGGTGGACATGCGCCAGCGCACGCGCATCGCCGGCTGGCGCGAGGGTCTCGGCCTGGTCGGCCTGCTGCTCGCCGCGCTCGCCCCCACGCTCCTGGACACCGGCGGCGGCAAGGTCGAGGCGTTCCACCGCCTGACGCTGGTCTATCTGCCCGTCCTCGCGTTCGCCACCGCGCTGCTGCTGCGTTGGCTGGCGACCGCGCCGCTCGACCGGCCGGCGCCGGGCGGCCCCGCCCTGTCCTGGCCGAGCCTGCTCGGCGATCCGTGGCGGCGGCACTTCTTCGCCGTGTACCTGATGAACACCGTGGCCAGTGCGATTCCGGCCGTGCTGGTGCTGTTCTTCATCCGCGACCGCATCCAGGCGGAGCACCTGACCGGCTTGTTCCTGCTCGCCTATTTCCTCTCGGGCGCAGCCTCCATGCCGCTCTGGCAGGTCGTTGCCGCCCGGCTCGGCAAGCTCGGCGCCTGGGCGGCGTCGATGGCGCTCGCCGTCGCCACCTTCGTCTGGGCGGCCCTGCTCGGTCCGGGCGACACCGCCGCCTACGCCGCCGTCTGTCTGCTGTCGGGCCTCGCCCTCGGCGCCGACCTCGCCCTGCCGCCGGCGATCCTGGCCGACCACATCGCCGCCACCCGCGGCCAGGCCGTCGCGGGTCGGCTCCATGCCGTGCTCGCCTTCGTCTCCAAGGCGGCGCTGGCGCTGGCGACCGGCCTCGCCCTGCCCGCCCTCGGGCTCGCCGGCTACCAGCCGGGCGCCGCTGTCGACTCGTCCAGCGGCCTCGCGCTGGCGCTCGCCTATGCCGCCCTGCCCTGCGCGCTCAAGGTCGCCACGCTCGCCCTGCTGCTCGCCCGCCTGGAGCGCCTGGCCGTGCACCACCGTCCGGCCGGCGAGGCGGCAACGCCTTGATTTCGCCGGCCGGACGGGCAATGGCTGACCCACGCCGCCCGTCGCAAGGTCAGCATGCCCATGTCGATCCGTCCGCCGAAACAGCTTTCCGATGCCGCGCAGGATCCGCTCGCCGCCGCACTCCAGCACGAGGCCATGGCGGAGAAAGCGGGCACGCTGGCACGCCTGACCGGCAAGCTGGAGGCGGCACTGGCCGCGCTCGCCGAGACCGAGGCGCGGCTTGCCGCCGCCGGCGACGATGTACCGCGGCTCGAGGCACGCCGCGAGGAACGCCTGGCTCTGGCCGGCGAGGCGCTCTGGCACGTCGTCATTCAGCGCGAGCTGTGCGGCCTGCGCCGGCACGGCGCCTTCCTCGACCACATGGGCGTGCCGAAGCCCGTGCGCCTGCGCATGGGCCCCGCGGTCATCCCCGCCAAAGGGTGACGGCGCGCCGGTCGCTCTTGAATCGAACGCTGCGGAATGGTCTCTTGGACGCAATTTTTCGCGTGAGTCGCATTTCGGGCATCCGGGTCGTCCTGCCATACGGCCGGGACGCCCGTCGGGGATGGAGCGGGGGCCTGCGATTGCGCTTGCGCGACGGGTGCCGGCACATGTATTTGCACGGGCCGTGGGCCTGGAGTCAGGCAATGCAGTCAACAGAACAACAAACCGGTCACCGTCGCACCTGGGTCCGTATCGCGACCGCGCTCGTCGCCTGCAGTGTCATACTGACCGCTCTCGTGCCTTTGGCGCCGGACGTGCAGGCCGCGTCCTACCGGCTCGTGCCCGAGGGCAACCGCAACAAGGCGCAGCCCGAGATCCCCTTCGCCTCGGCGCGCCGCACTGCGGCCAGCAGCTCCAGCTACGACGCCAAGTTCCAGCGCGTTCTGGCCGTGCTCAGGAGCGACCGCCAGCTGATCGCCGACATCAAGCGCGTCGCCGCCCGCTACAAGATCGACCCTATCCACATGATCGGCGCCATCGTCGGCGAGCACACCTACAACTACGACACGCTCGACAGCGCCCAGAGTTACTACGTCAAGGCGCTGTCCTATGCCGGCGTTCCCCTGCGTTTCCAGTACAACGGCGAGCCGGTCAGCCAGTTCGTGCAGCGGCCGCAGTTCGAGCGCTGCCGCAAGAATGGCCATGACGAGGACAGCAATGCCCTGTGGACCTGCTACGAGAACACCTGGAACGCGACCTTCCGCGGCAAGACCGTCGACGGTACGCGCTTTCCGCGGCTGAATTTCAACGAAGCCTTCTTCCAGCCGCTGTTCGCCGGCCAGAGCTTCGGTCTCGGCCAGCTCAGCCCGCTGACCATCCTCAAGATGACCGACAGCGTCGCGCGCCAGAGCCGGTTCAAGCGGCTGAACGCCGACGACGCCCGCGAGGTCTATCAGGCGACAATGGATCCGAACATCTCGCTGCACTACATGGCGGCAATCATCCAGGATTCCATCGAGGCCTACAGGGTCACCGCGCGGGTCGACATCTCCGGCAATCCCGGCATCACCGCGACGCTGTACAATCTCGGCGACCCGTGGGGCCGGGCGGCGCGCTTCCGCGCCTCGGGCAATGCCTGGCCGCAGGAGAACTACTACGGCTGGCTCGTCAACGACCGTCTCGAGGATCTGAAAGGCCTGCTGTGAGACGCCAGGCGCGCCCGCGCTCAGCGCAGGAACGGATTGGTCTCGCGCTCGTGGCCGAAGGTCGAGGCCGGGCCGTGGCCGGGCAGGAAGGACACGTCATCGCCGAGCGGCAGCAGCTTGGTCACGATCGAGCGGATGAGCGTGGCGTGGTCGCCACCCGGCAGGTCGGTGCGCCCGATCGAGCCTGCGAACAGGACGTCGCCGGAAATCGCGAAGCGCAGCTCGGCGTCGAACAGGACGACATGGCCCGGGGCGTGGCCTGGGCAATGCAGGACGGCGAAGCTGCGCCCCGCGATCTCGACGCTGTCGCCCTCCTCCAGCCAGCGGTCCGGCTCGACGCTGCGCACGCCGGCGACGCCGAACTGCCTCGCCTGCTCCTCGACCCGCGCGATCAGCGGCCGGTCCGCCTCGTGCGGCCCCTCGACCGGCACCGCGAGCGCCTCGGCAAGCTCGGCCGCCCCGCCGATATGGTCGATGTGGCCGTGGGTGAGCACGATGCGCTCGACCGTGACGTCGTATTTCTTCACGGCCTCCAGGATGCGGGCCACGTCACCGCCCGGATCGACCACCGCCCCCTTGAGCGTCCGCGGATCCCAGATCAGCGAACAGTTCTGCTGAAAGGCCGTCACCGGAATGACCGCAACCTGGATCGGCGGCAGATCAGTATCCTCGGGGGACCGGGTGGCATTGGCCATCGTTTCGCTCCGCATCGGCATGAAAGTGCTTGCGCCCTGAGTATCCCGCCCCGACCGAAGGGGCAAGCCGCCAGGAACAGGCCCCGGCCGGCGGAAGCGGCTGGTCACGCTCCGTCCTGTGGCTATCTGGCGGAAACCGTCAAGCCATCGCTTGGTAATCGGCCGCCCTTTTCGTAAAAGAGAAAATCGCACGTTTGCTACCCCCTGTTCGGACAGCCTGCTCCATGTTGCCGCGCCGTATCCTCCTTGGCACTCTGGCCCTTGCGATTGCCGCGCTGTCGGCCGGCGATGCGACCGCCGACGCGCGCGACATCCCGAAATGGGGCGTGTGGACCGGCGGTTGCGGCAACACAGGCATGTGCTCGGTATCCGCCATCGTGCGCAGCCAGTCCGCCTGGATCGACGTGCGCATCGTCCGCGACTGGCCGGCAGCGGCAACGCCGCTGCTGCGGATCACGGCCAACGCGCCCATCGCCAAGTCGGGCACGATCCGGTTCGCCATCGACGGCAAGTCCGTCGACGAGATCGAGATCGCGCAACTGCGCGAGGCGCAGACGAGCATTACCCCGCCGCCTGGCTTCCGGCCGATCGGTGGCAACGGCCTGTGGTATCCGGCCGGACCGGCGACGCAGGCGATGATCGCAGCGATCCGCGCCGGTGCGACGCTGACCGTGACCCTGCCGCTGGCCGGACAGGAGGTCTCGATCGACGTCCCCGCCGCCGGTCTCGCGGATGGCCTCGCCTGGCTTGACGACCGCCAGCAGCGCACCGGCACCATCACGGCCCTGGTCGATCCGGGTTCCAACGTCCCCGCCGATGCCCCGCACGGCCAGGCGATCCTGTCGCCTGACGCCCTGCCGCCGCAGGTGCGCGCTGCATGGGACGGCAACCGCTACTGCTCCGACATCGACCCGACCGTGTTCGCCAGCCTGGACGCCGTCGCCGCGCCGCTGGGGACCGACCGTACCCTCTACCTGCTGCCGTGCGGCGCGCCGACCGCCCACAACGCGGCCTTCGTCGGCTTCGAGGTGCGCGACGGCGAGGATATCAGGCCGATCTCGCTGGCGCGGATGTCCGATAAGGGGCCGATCGCAACGGATCTGATCTACAATGCCAGATGGCATCCGGGGCGGCTGGAGATCGAAGCGCTGTACAAGGGCACCGCGCGCGGCGACTGCGGCACCTGGAACCGCTGGCAGTGGACCGGCGCAACCTTCGCGCTGGTCGAGGAGGCCTCCAAACCGGTCTGCGACGACATCGTCGTCCCGCTCGCCGACTGGCCCCAGACATGGCCCCAGACATGGGCGCTGCCCGTTACTCCATCCAGACAGGAATGACAAGGATTCGCTTGCCGAATTATGGCCTCCGCCGCTATTATGCGATCGCGGCGGACTGGATCGGGTTGCAGCAGTGTTGTTTCACCCCAATACCATGATGTTGGCAGGTGCAGATCCTTGGGCTGCATAGAACATCCGCATCACGTTGCGGGAAGATAGGAATGGGTCGGTGCCGTCCGTGGCGGCACGCAACTAAGGTGATTCAGCAATGCACGATGGCGATTCGGACCGGCGGTCGCGCGGACGGCGCGGCGGCAAGCGTGAGTTCGGCGGTCCGCAGGACTTCGGCAGCGATTTTGGCGGCGGTTTCGGCGGTGGTGATTATGGCGGTGGCCATCGGCCCGGCGGCTACGGCGGTCGTGACGAATACGCGTCCGGCGATCGGGACGGCGGCAGCCGTTACGGCGGCGGCCGCGAAGGCGGCGGCGGCTACGGCGGCGGTGGCGGCGGTCGCGAAGGTGGCGGCGGCTACGGCGGCGGCGGTGGTCGCGGCGGCGGCTACGGCGGTGGCGGTGGCGGCTACGGTGGCGGTCGCAGCGGCGGTGGCGGATACGGCGGCGGCGGAGGAGGTCGCAGCGGCGGTTACGGCGGTGGCGGCGGCGGTCGCTTCGGCGGCGGCGGCGGCGGCGGCGAAGGGGACGGCGAAGGCTTCCGGCCTCGGCGTCCGCGTCCGGAATTCGACGGTCCGGTCGAACGCGGTCCGCGCCAATCCGGGACGGTGAAGTTCTTCAAGTCCGACAAGGGCTTCGGCTTCATCACGCCGGACAATGGCGAAGCCGACGTATTCGTCCATATTTCGGCCGTCGAACGCTCCGGCTTCACGACGCTCGACAGCGGCCAGCGCGTATCCTTCGAGACCGAGCCGGATCGGCGCGGCAAAGGCCCGAAGGCCGTCAACCTCCAGGCCCTGGAAGGGGAAGCTGGCGGCGAGAACGAAGACAGCGACGGCTACGACGACTGACCTTCCCGGACAGTCGTCCTGAGGGAAAATCATCGGCGGCCCCGAAAGGGGCCGTCTTTGTTTGTTGCGAATACCAATGACCGACCGTCCCATGCCCCTCGAAATCCGGCCCGCACGAACGGACGACCTGACCCGGCTGCTGGAGATCAACAACGCGTCAACGCCCGGCGTGAACGGCCTCGACGCACACGGCCTCAGCACGCTCGCCGGCTCCGCCCTGCAATGCCTGGTCGCCGTCGCAGCCGGGGAACCGGTCGCGTTCCTGCTCTGCCTCGGCGAAGGCACGGACTACGACAGCCGGAACTATCGGTGGTTCTGCGAACGTCTTGCCCGCTTCGCCTATATCGACCGCATCTGTGTGGCGCCCGAGGGGCGCGGCGGTGCGATCGGCCATCGTCTCTATGCCGCCTTGGCCGACCGGCTTGCCGGATCGGGTCTGGACATGGTCTGCGAGGTCAACGAACGCCCGCCCAATCCCGGATCGCTGCGCTTTCACGCCCGGCTCGGCTTCCGGGAGGTCGGCAGGCAGGACCATGGCGACAAGGCCGTCGTCTATCTCCGGCATCCGACCGGCGTGGTCCCGGCGCTCCCTGCGGCAGTTGCGGAGCGGACCGGATGAACTATCGCCACGCCTATCACGCCGGCAATATCGGCGATGTCCTCAAGCACGCGGTCCTCGCCAGCTGCCTCGTCTATCTGCGCCGCAAGGAGGCCCCCTTCCGCGTGATCGACACCCATGCCGGCATCGGCAGCTACGATCTGCGCTCGGAGGAAACCACAAGAACCGGCGAATGGCAGCAGGGCATCGGCCGCATTCTGGCGGCGGCGCCGCCCGCGCCGGTGGCCGCGCTGCTCGCGCCCTGGCTCGACGTCGTCCGCGCCGCGAATCCCGCCGATGTTCTTGAGACCTATCCGGGCTCTCCGGCGCTGGCCCGGGCGCTCCTGCGCCGGCAGGACCGGCTCACCCTGACCGAACTGCATCCCCTGGACCACCAGATCCTTGCGGCACGCTTCGCGGGGGATCGCCAGGTCAAGGTGATCCACCTCGACGGCTGGCTTGCCCTCGGCAGCTTCGTGCCGCCGAAGGAGAAGCGCGGCCTGGTGCTGATCGACCCGGCCTTCGAGGTCCCCGACGAGTTCGAACGCTTGGCCGACGGCGTGATCAGAGCCTGGAAACGCTGGAGCAGCGGTGTCTATGCCGCCTGGTATCCGCTCAAGGACGCCAAGGCGGTCCGCCGTTTCCACGCGGCACTGGTCGAGGCCGGGCTGCGCGACGTCCTCGCGCTCGAACTCAGCGTCGGCCGGAGCGGCCCGGATCTGCCGATGCGGGGATCGGGCATGGTCGTCGTCAATCCGCCCTACACGCTTGCCGCCGACATGCGGCTCGTTCTGCCCTGGATCTGTGACGTTCTGGCCCAGGGGCCGGGGGCCGGCTGGCGGGTGGATACCCTCGCCGGAGAATGACCGGGCGGCTGATAGCGCTTGACGCTCCCCGGTGCGTGCCCCATCGTCGGACGCATCCTCGATCCATCGATCCGTACGCGGGAACAGCTGCCGATGTCCAGAGCCATGCGCGCCCTCGCCCTTGCCGTCCTCGCCGCCAGCCTCGCCGGCCCGGCGCTCGCCACGGAGCGCGTCTATTTCTCCTGGAATACGGAGCCGCGCTTGCCCGCCTGCGACGAAGGCTCGGTCCGCAGCGCGGTCGCGGGGACATTCGCCCGCGCTGACGCGGACTATTACGGCGGACGCATGATCGTCACGCTCGACCGCGTCGCGGAAGTCTCCCCTCGGCCGGGCGGCGTCAGCCCGCTCGCCCGCCGCTATTGCGAAGGGCGCGCGACGCTGACCGACGGCTCGGTCCGGCGCGTCTATTACAAGCTTGTCGAGCACGCAGGCTTCGTCGGCCTGAGCTGGAACGTCGAGGCCTGCCTCGCCGGGCTGGACAAGTGGTATGTCCACGATGCCCGTTGCCGTACGGTTCGGCCCTGACCCAAGCCGCAGACGGACGGCAGTGGCCGTGATCCGGACCGCCGGAACCGGCCTGCTGGCAGCCCGTCTGCTGGCGCTGATCGGCCTCGCACTGCTGTCTCCCGCCCAGGCACAGCACCGGCCGGGCGACTTCGATTTCTATGTCCTGGCGCTGTCCTGGTCGCCGACCTATTGCGCCACCGCGGGCCGCAACGCGGACCCGCTGCAATGCCGGGCAGCCAAGCCTCACCGCTTCGTCGTTCACGGGCTGTGGCCGCAGTACGAGCGCGGCTGGCCCGGCTTCTGCCGGACGGACCGAGCGTCCGGACCGAGCCATGCGGACGTGACGGCCATGCTCGACATCATGCCGAGCCGGGGCCTGGTCCAGCACCAGTGGCGCAAGCACGGTTCCTGTTCGGGCCTGACACCCGCCGCCTATTTCGAGAAGACCCGGCAGGCATTCGGCAAGGTGGTGATTCCGGCAGCGTTCAGCAGCCTGCAACAGGGCGGTCGCATTAGACCCGATGCCGTCGAGACGGCCTTCCGGCTGGCCAACCCGGGCCTTCACGATGCAGCGATGGCGGTCTCCTGCACCGATGGCCGGCTGAAGGAGGTCCTGATCTGCTTCGACCGGGATCTGAGGTTCAGGTCGTGCCGCTCGGTCGACCGGTCCGGCTGCCGCGCCCGGCACATCGACGTCCCCGCACCTGGACGCTGAAGCGCAGACCGCTCAGCGGGCGTTCGGCAGCCTGAAATGGGAAAAGCCTTCGTGGCGGAAGCGCTGGAAGGAGGCGCTGAAGGCAACGATCTGTCCATCCTTGACGCCGGTGCGGCCATCCTTGAGATCGTGGATCGCCTCGCGATACTGGGTCAGGGGGGCATCGAGAAAGTCGGGACGCATGGCGTCGAAAGCCGGTGAGCCATAGCCGTAGAAAAGAGCGGCAACGAGCGCGGTCTCGGCGAGTCCACGTCCGAAGGAAAACCTCTTTTTCACGCCGCTCAAGACCACTTCCGGGGATCCTTTTCCCTGTCTCGCGGCACACCCTAGGCCAATTCCTTTAAAAAGAGCTAAGAAGATTCGCTCGGATTTATGCAAAGTCCTATTCGAATTCTCGCGATTGCCCAGCGCCGCAGGAACCGCCGGAGGCGGCCTTGCGCAAACCGGGCGGCCATGCACAGTGGGGCAGCCATTATCGGGAGTCTTTCGTCCATGCTCATCCTGCGTTCGTCACCGGCTTCGCCCTTCGGCCGCAAGGTCAAGATCGCCGCCAGCGTTCTCGGCCTGCTGGACCGCATCGCCGTCGAGGCGGCAGACACGACCGATCCCGCCGATTCCATCCGCAACCAGAACCCGCTCGGCAAGATCCCGGCCCTGATCCTGGAAGACGGCAAGGTGCTCTACGACAGCCGCGTGATCGTCGAGTATCTGGACCATCTCGCCGGCGGTGGGCGGATCATCCCGGCCGCACCGCAGCGCTTCGACGTGCTGCGCCTCCAGGCGCTCGCCGACGGCATCTGCGACGCCTCGATCCTGCGGGTCTACGAGAAGCGGTTCCGGCCGGAAGAACGGCGGCATCCAGACTGGGTCGACTATCAGGCCGCCAAGGTCGACAGGGCGCTGGACGCGCTGGAGGCCGACCAGCCGGCGCGTGTGGACGCGGCCGGCGGGGTCGACATCGGTCAGATCGCCGTCGCCTGCGCTCTCGGTTATCTCGATCTGCGCTTCAAGGGCGCCTGGCGCGCCGGCCATCCCGGTCTGGTCGCCTGGCTTGACGCCTTCGAGGCGGCCGTGCCGCTGTTCGCCAAGACGCGGGTCGAACCGGTCGACTGGTGAGGCGCCAGCCTCAGCGCACGCCGAGCGGCTTGCGCCGCCTGCCGGCCAGCGCGGCAAGACGTCGGCCGGACCGCAGGGCACGGCCGATGTCATGCTGGACGGCCAGCAGGGCAGGTGTCAGGATCAGCACCAGCACCAGGCCGAAACCGAGACCATAGGCCAGCGTGATGACGGTCGGAAGCAGGAACTGCGCGGCGCGGCTGGTCTCGAACAGCAGCGGGGCCAGGCCGAAGACGGTCGTCGCGCTGGTCAGGATCACCGCCCGCAGCCGGTCGCAGACCCCGTCAATGAGCGCAGTCTGGAACGGCGCGGTACTGCGCTTCTCGTCGATCGTTGTCACCAGCACGATGGAATCGTTGATGATGATGCCGGCCATGCCGATGAAACCGATGATCGAAAACATGCTGAGCGGCAGGCCGTGCCAGTGGTGGCCCCAGACCATGCCGATCGCCCCGAACGGAATGACCAGCATGATCACGATCGGCCGCGTCCAGGATTCGAAAATCCAGGCCAGCGTCAGGTAGATGCCGGCAAGGCACAGACCGAGCCCGATCAGCGCATCGTTCAGGAAGTCCCTTTCCTGCTTGGCAAGGCCGCCGAGTTCGCTGTCCACGCCATAGGTCTCGGCCAGCCCCGGCAGAAGGTCCTGCCTGAGTGCGCGGCTGACCGCCTGAGCAGCATCCGGATCGTCGCCGGACACGTCGCCCGTGACCCGAATCGTGCGCAGGCCGTTCTCGCGCCGCACCGAGGCGAAGCCGCTGGCACTTTCGATGCGCACGATCTCGCCGAGCGCCACATAGGCGCCGCCCGGCGACCTGAGCCGGGTCTCATAAAGGAAGGACGCGCCCGTCTCCTCGTCCGGCAGGTTGACCTTGACCTTCGCCGTGCGCCGGTCGAGCGGGAATTCGGCCACCTCCACGCCCTCCAGGCGGTCGCGCAACTCGCGTGCGACCAGGTCGCTGCGGAAGCCGAGCGCTTCGCCCTTCGGCGTCAGGGTGACGGTGATCTCCGCCTTGTCGAAGGCCATCGTGTCTTCGAGACCACCGACGCCGGGCAGCGCCGACAGCGACTGCTTCAGGCTCTCGGCCGCCGCCTTGAGGATCTCGGTCGTGGCGCCGTAGAGGCGCACGTCGATGGCATCGCCGCCGGGACCGGAATGCATGCCGCGCAGCGACAGCGTCTCGAGCAACGGACCCGTCGTCACCTCGCGCTGCCAGTCGCCGAGGAACTTGAAGGCGGAATAAGGGCGCAGGTCCGGGTCGATCAGCTCGATGTCCAGACCGCCGAGCTGATCCGGATCCTTCGTCTCGCCTGCCCGGAAACCCCATCCGGCGCTGCCGCCAACCTGGGCGAGGGAGAAGAGAACCGGCTCCCGGCCGTATTCGGCGGCGTAGCGTGCATTGACCACATCCAGGGCGCGCTCCATCTCGGCGATCATAGCCCTGGTGTCGTCCCGGGTCGCGCCGGGCATCATGGCGATGTTGGCGCTGACCACATTACGCTCCGGTGAGTTGAAGAAACGCCAGGGCACTGTACCGCCGGCATGAAGCGATGCGGAGACCAGCAGCAGCATGACGCACAGGCCGATCACCGGGTAGCGCAGGAACACGACGACGCGCATGGACCGGCGCACGACGCGCTCGGTGAACCAGCGGAAGCCACGGTTGAAGACCCGGTTCGGCGCATCGTACCAGGTCGCCTTCTTCGCTCCCGCCGCAAGGGCATGGCGCATGTGCGCCGGCAGGATCAGGAACGATTCGATCAGGCTTGCGACGAGCACGACGCCGACCGTGAACGGGATGTCCTGGATGAGCGAGCCGAACCGGCCGTCGATCGCTGCCAGCGCCGAGAAGGCGATGATGGTGGTGATCGACGCGCTGATCACAGGAGCGGTCATCCGACGGGCCGCAAGGCTGGCAGCCTCGGTCGGTGAATGCCCCTTGCGGGCGAGAAAGTCGGCATGCTCGCCGACGACGATCGCGTCGTCGACCACGATGCCGAGGCAGATGATCAGTGCGAACAGGGACATCATGTTCAGCGTCAGGCCGCTGGCGTACATGATGCCGATGGTCGCCGCCATGGCGACCGGGATCCCGGCGGCGACCCAGAAGGCGGTGCGTGCCGACAGGAACAGGAACAGGAATCCGAGCACGAGGGCGAGCCCGAACAGACCATTCTCGACCAGGATGTTCAGCCGGTCGATGATGGCCTGGGACCGGGTTTCGGTCAGCGTGACGACCACCCCGCTGGGCAGGGATGGCTGCAGTTCGCCAACCACCTGCTCGACCGTGCGCTGGATCTTGATGGTGTCGCCTTCTGCGCTGCGGTCGACGCGCAGCACCACCGCCGGCATGCCCTTGTGGGAGAAGGCGAGCCCGGATTCGACGCCTTCCGTCACGATGTCGGTCACGGCACGCAGCACCAGCTTCTCGCCGCCGGCCTGCGAGCGCAGCGCGATATCACCGAGATCCTGTTCGCTGCGCCGGTTCTGGCCGGCCCTCAACCGGGCGGCGCCCGAGGCGATATCGCCGGCGGGAGAGGCTTCGATCTCGGTCCGGATGGCATCGGCGATGTCGCGCAGCGTCAGGTCATGGCGGATCAGGGTCGCCTCGCGCGCGGTCACGCGGATGATCGGATCGGCAACCCCGCGCAGCGTGGTGTTGGTGACGCCGGCCCGGAACAACCGAGTCTGCAGGTCGTCGGCAAGACGCACCAGTTGGTCGATGTCGACCGGCCCGTAGAGGACGACATTCGTCACCCTGTCACGGAATGCACCGCGCGTCACCACCGGCAGGTCGGCCCCTTCAGGGAGGTTCGAGCGGTTCTGATCGACGACGGTCTTGACGTCCTCGGCCGCGGCGGCCATGTCCCAGCCGGCCTCGAATTCGAGGATCAGGCGCGCCGAGCCCTCTCTGGCGACCGAACTTGCCTCCTCGACGCCGTCGATCGCAAGCAGTCCGGGCGCCAGCACCTCGACCACGGCCCGGTCCATGTCGTCGGGCCCTGCCCCCGACCACTTCACGCTGACGGTGACCGTCTCGTTGACCACATCGGGAAAGTACTGCGTCCGGATTTTCAGACCGGCCGCGATCCCGCCGATCAGCATCAGCACCAGCAGCAGGTTCGCCGCCGTGCCGTGCCGGACCATGTAGTCGAGGAGGGACCCGAAGCGGGCACCGCCGGGAGAGCGCATCGGCCGCTAGCCTCTTCTTCCGATGCCCGCTTCCAGGCGTTCCACCAAAGACCGGGACACCTCCGGCTGGTTCAGCGCCTCCAGAAGCCTCACCTTGCGGTCTTCCGGCATCCGGCTCTCGGTCAAGCGGGCGATGAGGGCGGCGCGGCGTTCCGGATCGAGCGAGACCAGTTCGACCGTTTCTTGCCCTTCTTGCCCCGCGCGAGGGTCCGGCGCCCGCCCGCCAGCCAGCGCCGGAGCGGCATCGGCGGGCTCGTTTCGCCTCGGACGGACCTTGAGGCCCGCGCCGAGCTGCGGCTGTCGCTGGGTGACGTAGTCCATACCGAAGGGCGCTCCAGCCACGATCAGGTCGTCGCCTTGCCGGCGCAGGATGCGCAGGGTGACCTCGCTGAGTCGATCGCCCTCCTCAACCACGAGAATGCGACCGTCCTCGGTCGCAGCCGCGGCCGGAATCCGCGCGACGTTGTCGAGCCTCGGTTCGGCGATGCTGACCGTCACGAAATCTCCGGGCCTCAGCACCGTGTCGCCGCTCGTCTCCAGGCTCGCGAACAGGGTACGGCCCGCCTCGCCCTCTCCGACCACCGCTGCGGCCCGGTCGAGCCGGCCCGGCACCTTGACGACGCGTTCGCCCAACTGGAGCGTCGCGGAGACGGCAGCCGACAGCAGTCGGCCATCGGCGTCGATCAGGCGGGAGAACTGCGCCGTCGACACGGTGAACCGCACTTCGAGGGCGCTCGGATCGATCAGTTCGGCAAGCGCCTCGTTGGGGCTGACGCGCCGGCCGAGCGTGGCGTCGACATTGTCGAGCAATCCGTCGAACGGCGCCAAAAGCGTGGTCTCCGCCAGGACGCGCTCGGCCTCCGCCAGAGCGATTTCGGCGCGCCGGACGGCGAATTCCATACGCTCGATCCGCTTGCGCGCGGTGATCACCGCCTGCTGACGATTGCTCAACGTCTGCTGAATGGAGGCGAGGCTCAGTTGCTCCTGCTCCACCTGCGCCATTGTGGAATAGCCCTTCTCCATCAGCTGCTTCTGGCGGTTGAATGCCTGTGTCCGGAGATCGACCTGCTGCCGGGTCGCCTCAAGTTCCTGCTCTGCGCTGCCGATGGCCTCCTCCGCCTCGGCCTTTTCCGCCTGGGCATCGGCAAGGGCGGCCTGGGCGTCGAAGAGCTTGGCCTGCGCATCGGAAGGATCGATGCGCACCAGCAGATCCCCCGCCTTGACGGCGGCACCGTCCCGGAACTTGTCGGCCATGGCGACCAACGGACCTTGGGACGTCGCCCTGATCTGCAGCGTCCGCCAGCTCCTGACCTGGCCGTAGGCGACGATCGTCGGTTGAACGCTGACGGGGTCTAGGCGTGCGACATTTGCGGCATAGACCCGCTCGTCCGGACGCATCCGGCCGGCCACGTCGCGGGTTTCGAGCGCGGTTCGCAGTTCCCAGGCGCCATAGCCGATGGCCGCGACCATCACGGCGAACAGGCCGAGCCCGATCAGACCCCGCAGCAGAAATCGCATTGCGATCGTCCTCTCCCAGTCTTTCTGTCCAGTCTTTCTGTCCAGTCTTGCGGTCCAGCCCTGCGTCCTGACCCAGGAGACGGCGCAGGATCTCGCCTTCCCCTCGAAACGACCCACCCGGAGACGGCGCCAGTCTCGCACTTGACCGGAATCCGGCGCGAGGCACGACCGCTCGAAATCGCATGTTTCAATAACGATAGCACCGCTTAACCCATCAGCGGCACACGAAAAAAGCCCGGCGATGGAGCGCCGGGCTTTTTCTGCTCGATCTTTCAAGCCGTTGCGTCAGAACTTGTAGCTGACACCGAAGCGCGCGATGCTGGCATCCAGATCGGTGCGATAGCGCGTGCCGCCAAGCGTGAAGCTCTCGCGGCCGAAGTCCTGATACAGGTATTCCAGGCGCGCCGTCACGTTGTCGGTCACCGCGCCTTCGATGCCGGCGCCAAGCGTCCAGCCGATCGCGGTCTCGTTGCCCTTCGAACCGGCGGCAGCGACCTCCAGATCCGCGATCGCAAGACCGCCGGTGCCGTAGATCATGAACCGGTCGAAGGCATAGCCCAGACGGCCGCGGATAGTAGAATTCCAGTCGGACGAGGTCTTGACGCCGACACCGGCGACGGAGCGGCGCTTTTCCAGATCGCTGAGTTGGAAGTCCGCTTCCAGGCCGGCGATGATGTTCGGCGTGATCGCGTGGTTGTAGCCCGCGTGCACGCCGCCATTGACGCCGCTTGCATCGCTGTTGAAGCGACCGGTCAGCGCCGAATTGGTGGTGAACTGACCCCAGCCCCAGCCCAGGTTGCCGCCGAAATAGAAGCCGCTCCAGTCGAAGCGGGCGGAGGAGACCTGATTGTCGTAGATAACCGGTTGCGCCGGCTGCGGAAGGTCGGCTGCGAAGGCCGGAAGGGATGCACCGGCGAGAACGGCGATCGAAACCCCTGCGGCGGCGAGACTCTTCATGGTAGTGCTCCACTCGATACTGGTTGCATTCGTCAAGACGACACCGAATGCGGATCGGCCGCACGCGACCGTCCCCATCCTCACCCGTCTCTAGATATGGGATGCGTTTGTGGCGCGAGCAGACGGGAAAAAAGGAAATTTCGTGGCATCGATGGGGCAATTTCGAGAAGGGTTAGCGAAGGGTTAATACACGCGCTGCAATCGATACCGCGTTGCGGGCCTTGCGGTGCCCTTCCGTCGACCCGATCTATTGCCTATAAGCCGCGACGTCGACACCCCTCAGGGCCGGCTTGACGCCGCGTCTGTCCCGCCATCCCATCCCGTCCGGATCCCCTCGATGCTTTTCAGTTACGTTAGCCTTATCGGAGGACTCGCTGCACTCATCGTTGCCGGCGACATCCTGGTACGAGGCTCGGTCGGCATCGCGCTGCGGCTCGGCATCCCCAATCTGATCATCGGCCTGACCATCGTCGCCTTCGGCACCTCGGCACCGGAACTGGTGATTTCCCTGCAGGCGGCGTTTGCCGGTTCCGGCGGTATCGCCATCGGCAACGTTGTCGGCTCCAACATCGCGAACGTGCTGATGGTCCTTGGCATGCCGGCCCTGATCGCGGCCACGCCCTGCGGCGAGAAAGGTGCGACTCGCAATGCGCTGTTCATGGTCGCCGTGACCGTCATCTTCATCGTCCTGTGCTTCAACAGCCCGCTGTCGCTGCTGAGCGGCCTCGTCCTGCTGGCCCTCCTCGCGCTGTTCCTCGGCGACTCCGTCCGCGCGACACGGAGCCACCGCAAGGCGGTCCGCGAGAATGGCAACGGGAGCGAAACCACTGACGACCTGCCGGAAGAGGTCGAAGACGTGCCACAGTCGGCGGTCACGGCCACCATCTACATCGTTCTTGGGCTGATCGGATTGCCGCTGGGCGCCCATTTCGTCATCGAGGGCGCGACGGACGTCGCGCGCAGCTGGGGCGTCACCGACGCGGTGATCGCCCTGACCGTGATCGCCCTCGGCACGTCGTTGCCGGAACTTGCCACGACTATGATGGCCGCTGTCCGCAACCAGGGTGCGGTGGCGATCGGCAACGTAATCGGCTCGAACGTGTTCAACCTACTGGCGATCATCGGCATCACCGCCGCGGTGGTTCCGGTCGACGTGGCTCCGGAGTTCCTGCGGCTCGACGTCTGGATCATGCTGGCCTGCGCCGTGCTCCTGCTGTTCCTTGCCGCGCGCAAGGTCGAACTCCGGCGTTTTTCCGGTCTGGCCCTTGTCGGCGCCTACTGCCTGTACATTTTTGTCGTCTACTGGATGGGTAAGGTGGCCTGACCGACCTGACCGGCCCCGACACCATGCCGGGGATCCTGCAACGACAGAATAAAGGGGGCGGCCGCCATGGCCAATCATCCCGCGACTGCGCTGATCACCGGCGCCTCGAGCCGCATCGGCGCCGCGATCGCAACCGACCTCGCGAGCAACGGCTGGTCCGTGGTGCTGCACGCCCATCGCTCGCTCGACAAGGTGCGCGACCTCGAGAACCGGATACTCGGCGCCGGCGGCACGGCGAGCGTGATCTGCGCCGACCTCACCGATCCGGACCAGCTCTCCGACGTCCTCGCCCGGGCGAGCGCGCCGTTCGGCGTTCCGGACCTGGTCGTCAACAATGCCTCGATCTTCGAAACGGACGGTATCGGCGATCTGGACGGGGACCGCTTCGACCGGCATTTCGCCATCCACGTCAAGGCCCCCTGCGTCCTTGCCGACAGCCTTGCCGCTACTCTGCCGGCCGACCGGAAGGGACTGATCGTCAACATGATCGACCAGAGGGTCTGGAAGCTGACGCCGCAATATCTCAGCTACACGCTGTCCAAGGCGGCGATGTGGGCGGCGACGCAGACGCTCGCCCAGGCGCTCGCGCCGCGCATCCGCGTCAACGCCATCGGCCCGGGGCCGAGCTTCAGGAACGAGCGCCAGACCGAAGACGACTTCCGCCGGCAGACCCAGGCGGTGCTCCTGCGCCACGGCCCCGATCCGGCGGAATTCGGCCGGACCGTCCGGTTTCTCTGGGACGCCGCGTCGATGACCGGCCAGATGATCGCCCTCGACGGCGGCCAGCACCTGGCCTGGGAAACCGCGGACGTCGTCGGCGTGGGGGAATGACGAATCTGCTAATCTTGTCGAGGTTCTGCGGAGCGCGCGTGACGAGCCGCCGACGAGCACCCACATAAGAAGCATGCCGATCACCAGCAACAGAAGCGACACACCGGAACAGGCGGAGGACATCGTCGAGACCGCCTTCGACGACGTCGCCTTCACCGTCCCCGAAACCGCCGGGCCGGCGGGCAGGGCCGGCGTGGAGGTCATCGCCGACCTGGTCAAGCGCCTGCCCATGGGGCCGGGCGTGTACCGCATGCTCGACGAAAACGGCGACGTCCTCTATGTCGGCAAGGCGCGCAGCCTGAAGAAGCGGGTGACCAGCTACACCCGCCTTCAGGGCCAGTCGAACCGCATCCTGCGCATGATCATGGCGACGGCGGCGATGGAATTCGTGCTCACGCGCACGGAGACCGAAGCGCTGCTGCTGGAAGCCAACCTGATCAAGCGGCTGCGCCCGCGCTTCAACGTGCTGCTGCGGGACGACAAGTCGTTCCCCTACATCCTGCTGACGGCCGATCACGCCGCACCCGCCATCGTCAAGCACCGCGGCGCACGCAAGCGCAAGGGCGACTACTTCGGCCCCTTCGCCTCCGCCGGCGCCGTCAACCGGACGATCAACGCGCTGCAGAAGGCGTTCCTGATCCGCAACTGTTCGGACAGCTACTTCGAGAACCGCTCGCGACCCTGCCTGCTGTACCAGATCAAGCGCTGCGCGGGCCCCTGCACCGGCGAAACCGGGCCGGAGGACTACGCCGGCCTCGTCGCCGAGGCGCGAGCCTTCCTGTCCGGACGTAGCCAGCTCGTCAAGAAGGACCTCGCCGCCCAGATGGAGGCTGCAGCCGAACAGCTCGACTTCGAGCAGGCGGCCGTCTACCGCGACCGCCTGGCGGCCCTGTCCCACGTCCAGGCGCACCAGGGCATCAATCCGCAGGGTGTCGAGGAAGCCGACGTGTTCGCCGTCCACCAGGACGGCGGCCAGACCTGCGTGCAGGTGTTCTTCTTCCGCACCGGCCAGAACTGGGGCAACCGGGCCTATTTTCCCAAAGCCGACAAGTCGCTGGACGAGGCGGCCGTGCTGGAGAGTTTCCTCGCCCAGTTCTACGACGACAAGCCCGCACCGCGCCTCATCCTGCTGTCGCACGCCATCGAGGAGCAGGATCTGCTCGCCCGGGCACTGAGCGAGCGCTCGAACCGCAAGGTCGAGGTCTCCGTGCCCAGGCGAGGCGAGAAGAAGGCTCTTGTCGACCACGCGCTGACCAACGCCCGCGAGGCACTCGGCCGGCGCCTCGCCGAGACCTCGAGCCAGGCGCGGCTCCTGGAAGGCGTCGCAAAGGTGTTCGGCCTGGCTGCGCCGCCGCGCCGGATCGAGGTCTACGACAACTCCCATATCATGGGCACCAATGCGGTCGGCGCGATGATCGTCGCCGGGCCGGAAGGCTTCGCCAAGGGCCAGTACCGCAAGTTCAACATCCGCTCGCAGGAACTCACCCCGGGCGACGACTACGGCATGATGCGCGAGGTGCTTACCCGGCGGTTCTCCCGCCTGCTCAAGGAGCACCAGCGTCCGGGAGCGGAGGTCGCGGACGAGGCTCTCGCCGGCGCGGCGGGCGCGTCGGACGTTCCGGCATGGCCCGACCTCGTGCTGATCGACGGCGGCCAAGGACAACTCAATGCCGTCCGGGACATCCTTGCAGACCTCGGCGTCACCGACGTGCCGCTGGCAGGCATCGCCAAGGGACCCGACCGCGACGCGGGCCGCGAGAAGTTCTTCATGGAGGGACGCCCCTCGTTCATGCTGCCGGAGCGCGATCCGGTGCTCTATTTCGTCCAGCGCTTGCGCGACGAGGCCCACCGCTTCGCCATCGGCTCGCATCGCGCCCGGCGCAAGAAGGATATTGCCAGGAACCCCCTTGACGAGATCGCCGGCATCGGCCCGACGCGCAAGCGCGCCCTGCTGCGCCATTTCGGCACCGCCAAGGCGGTCTCCAAGGCCGGCATCGAGGATCTCGTCGCCGTTGCCGGCATATCCGAAGCGGTAGCCAAACAGATCTACGATCATTTCCATGACTAGCCGGGCGTGCTAGGAACGCGGCCAGCCTGTGCTGCATTGCAATATCCGTTGTCCTGACCGTAGCGAGTTCGATGACCGAGGATGCCGTCTTCCCGCCGCGCCGCTTCACCCTGCCTGGCGCCCTGGTCTGGCTGTGCGGCTGGGGCGCAGCAGCCGTCGGGCTCGGCGCTGCTGGCCTGGTGTTCCTGCCCTTTGCCGAGCCCGAGCACTGGTTCTCCGACAACCTGAGCTTCTTCCTGCCGCAACTGCTCGGCATCGGCCTCGCCGCCCTGGCCGTCGCCGTCCTGTCGCTCGCCGGTCCGCATCGCAAGCGCTGGCGCCTGGCTGTCGCGACCGGCCTCCTCGCTACCCTGCTGGCCGGAGCAGCAACCCTCACCGTCGCCCGGACGCTCGCGGTCAGCGTTGATGACGCCGAGGTCGGCGACGCCGCCAAGCGCCTGCGCGTCGTCTCGATCAACACGGCGACCCTGTACCTCGGCACGCCCGACCTGCTGGACTATCTGAAGACCGTCGCCGCCGATGTCGTCGTCCTTCAGGAAGCGACCTGGAGGTGGCAGCTCCGGCGCTGGGAGAAGCGCGAGGGCAACCGCCGGATCGCCGGCCATGGCCCCTATTTCGAACACTTCGCAGTCGGGCCGGAGGGCGATGTCGTCGTCTTTTCCCGCTATCCGATCATCAGCCGTCGCGGCATCGATCCTGCGGTTCCCGGCGTCCTGCGCGAGGTGGCGCATCGTGAATTCCTTGACATCGAGCTGGACGTGGCCGGCAGGCCGGTCCGCATCGTCGCGATCCATCCCGCCAGCCCGCGCGGGGCGCGCCTATGGGAGGCCCGGCAGGCCTATTATCGTCACCTGTCGGAAGCGCTGCGCGGCCCGGCCGCAGGGACGGATCTTCCGACGATCCTGATCGGAGACTGGAACCTCTCGCCCTGGTCGGCACACTTCCGGGCCCTGCTCAAGGCGGGCGGGCTCAAGGCCGCGTTCCCGGACACCATCCCGCAGACGACGCGCTACTTCGCCGACTATCGCCTGCGCTGGCTGCTCGGCGCCCCGGTCGACCACGTCGCCGTCTCGCCCGGGCTCGGCGTCGATCGGGTCGGCATCGGACCGGACATCGGCTCCGATCACCTTCCGCTCCTGGTCGATATCGCCCTGCCCTAGTTCTCTGTCCGGGAGACGGCAAATAGGCCTGAAAAAGCCGTTCTCGTGGATTGAGCCTGTCGGGCCACGAGCCGACAATCGCGACCGTCGCCCGATTCCCTGTCGGCGGCGAGGCGTCGATCTCCAGTCTGTCCGAGCCATGGCCAAGCTTTACTTCAACTATTCCTCAATGAACGCCGGCAAGTCGACGGTCCTGCTGCAGGCGTCTTACAACTATGCCGAACGCGGCATGACGGCCCTGCTGCTGACCGCTGCCGTGGACGACCGGGCCGGACACGGCAAGATCGCTTCGCGCATCGGTCTAGCCGCCGCGGCCGACACCTTCCGCAACGATGACGACCTTTTTGGTCATGTGTCCGCAGCCCTTGCCAAGCGGCCGATCCACGCCGTCTTCGTCGACGAGGCGCAGTTTCTGACCGAGACACAGGTCTGGCAGCTGGCAAGCGTCGCCGACACGCTCGCCATCCCGGTGATGTGCTTCGGCCTGCGCACGGACTTCCAGGGCCGGCTGTTCCCCGGCAGCCAGGCGTTGCTGGCGATCGCCGACAGCCTGAAGGAAATCAAGACGATCTGCTGGTGTGGTCGCAAGGCGACGATGGTCGCCCGGCTTGACGCCGCCGGGCGCGTCGTGGAGGAAGGCGAACAGGTGGTGATCGGCGGCGAAGAGTCCTATGTTTCGCTGTGCCGGCGCCATTGGGTCGATCGGGACCTCGGGTCGGGCGCGCAAGCCGCCGGCGAATGACACCCTCGGCGACAACCACAAAGCGAGGATCGATCTGTGTTGGGCAAGATTTTCGGCTCCCTGTTCAAGGGCGACACCAAGGGCGACCGCGAACCGGAGACGGTCGAGGTCGAGTACAACGGCTACAGGATCGTCGCCGCGCCGCGACAGGCCAACGGCCAGTGGCAGGTCGCCGGCCGCATCGTGCTGGAAACCGAGGGGACACTCCGCCAGCACGAGTTCGTGCGCGCCGACCACCTCTCCTCCCGCGAGGACGCTGCCGACTTCACCGTCCGCAAGGCGAAGCTGATGATCGACCAGCAGGGCGAACGGATTTTCGGCTAGCCCCCGGTACGCAGGTCCGCCAGTCGTCGTCTCTGGCGTCCCTCCTCGTCGAAATTCTCCGGCGCCAGCCAGGCTTCGAAGGCAGCCTTCAGCCCCGGCCATTCGCTGTCGATGACCGAAAACCACGCCGTGTCGCGGTTCCGGCCCTTGTAGACCGTCGCCTGGCGGAACAGCCCTTCGTAGGTGAACCCCAGCCGCTCGGCGGCCCTGCGCGAACCGGCATTGAGGGCGTCGCATTTCCACTCGTATCGCCGATAGCCGAGCTCCTCGAGAACGCGTCGCATCATCAGGTACATGGCTTCGGTCGCGACCGGCGAGCGCTGCAGGGCCGGGCCATAGTTGATGTGGCCGACCTCGACCACGCCGCTCGCCGTGTCGATGCGCAGGTAACTCGCAACGCCGAGAGCCTTGCCGCTGGCCTTGTCGACGATAGCATGAAACAGCGGATCCCTCCGTCCCGCCATCGCGTCCAGGAAGGCGCGGCAGGCGTCGGAGTTCTCGAACGGACCGTAGCCCAGATAGGTCCAGTTGCGGCCATCGGCATCCGCCTGCCAGGACGCGAACAGGTCGGCGGCATGACGGTCCGCATCGAGCGGCTCGACCCGGCACAATCGCCCCTCCATGGCGATTGCGTCAGGCGGCCTGACGCCCGTCCAGTCGGCGACGTCCGGCCCGATCGGCTGGCCGAGAGCATTGATCGGCATGCAGGTCTCCTGTCGCCCCTATGCGGTGGAAACAGCAGTAGCTGGCCTCGCCGCCCTTGCAAAGAGGTCGCGTCCAATCGCCCCGGCAGCGGACGTGAACTTGCGTTGACACCTGTCCGCCGCCATGCTTGTTTTCGCCGCATCGCCCCAACTGCCGCGCTGACCCAGATCCTTCATGGCCCGAAACGTTGCCTTCAGCCTGCCGAACCTGCTGACATACGCACGCATCCTTGCGGTTCCAGCGGTGACGGCCTGCTTCTATTTTGACGGCATGACTCCGCGCTGGATCGCCCTGGCCATCTTCATCGTTGCGGCGGTGACGGATTTCTTCGACGGCTATCTCGCTCGTGCATGGCAGCAGCAGTCGGCCCTCGGCCGCATGCTTGATCCGATCGCCGACAAGCTTCTGGTGGCTGTCTGCCTGCTGCTTCTGGTCTACAAGGGCGACATCGGCGGCTGGTCCCTGATCGCGGCGATCATCATTCTGTGCCGCGAGATCCTGGTGTCCGGCCTGCGGGAGTTCCTCGCCGAACTGCGCGTCAGCGTGCCTGTGACCAAGCTGGCGAAGTGGAAGACCACGGTCCAGCTCGTCGCTCTCGCCCTGCTGCTCGCCGGCCCGGCCGGCGAAGTGATCCTGCCCGGCACGACCCTGGCCGGCCTCGTCGCACTTTGGATTGCCGCCATGCTGACGCTATATACCGGATATGACTATTTCCGCGCCGGCATCGGTCACCTCATCGAGGAATGAGGCGTAGCCGCAGGCGGCGCAGCACCGGGATAGGGAGGCGAAGCCATGAAGATCCGCTACTTCGCATGGGTCCGAGAGCGAGTCGGCGCAGACGAGGAGACGGTAGCGCTGCCCGACACGGTCGCCACCGCAGGCGACCTGATCGCCTGGCTGTCGACCGTCGACGACCGGCACGCCTCGGCCTTCGCCGAGCCGGATGCCATTCGCGTTGCCATCGATCAGGTTCATGTAGAGCACGATGAGCCGATCGCCGGTGCTGCGGAAATCGCCTTCTTTCCGCCCATGACGGGAGGCTGACGGTCATGCCCGCCAAGCCGCTGGTCCGCGTTCAGGTAGAGGATTTCGACGTCGCGGTCGAGAGCGCACGACTTACCGAGGGCCGCCGCGACATCGGTGCCGTGGTCGCTTTCACCGGCCTGTGCCGGGACGAGGGCGGCCGTCTCGAGGCGCTGATGCTGGAACACTATCCCGGCATGGCCGAAGCGGAAATGACCCGCATCGCGGAACAGGCCTGCAGCCGGTGGCCCCTGAGCGGACTGACCGTCATCCATCGGTTCGGCGAGATCCGTCCGGGCGCCAACATCGTGCTGGTCGTCGCCGCCTCCAGCCACCGCCGGGCGGCGTTCGAGGCGGCCGATTTCCTCATGGACTATCTCAAGACACGGGCGCCGTTCTGGAAGAAGGAAATCGCCGCCGGGCAGTCGGATGGCGGCTGGGTCGCCGCCAAGGACGCCGACGACGCCGACGCCGCGCGCTGGCAAGGCGCCGACGACAACGCCCCGCGCCAGCCTTGACGCGCCGCGGCTTTTGACCCAAAGCTTGGGCGCTGCAGAGAATTCCTCCCACTTCTGCGACCGCCGAAGACGGCTCAAGCCGCTGGCAGTCATTCGCTAGGTTGAAAGATGCGTCGTTCGTCACAGCGGCTCGACACGCGCGAGTCTCCGCATCCGGGTCTGTCGTTTCCCGAATTCGTCATCATGATTGCGGCGCTGATGGCGCTCAACGCCCTTGCCATGGACATCATGTTGCCAGCCCTGCCGCAGATCGGCGACGCGCTGAACATCCTGCGCGACAACGACCGCCAGCTGGTGCTGATTTCCTACCTGATCGGCTTCGGCGGCGCCCAGCTCGTCTACGGCCCGGTGTCCGACGCCTTCGGCCGCCGCACGATCCTGCTGGCCGGCCTCGGGCTTTACACCGCCGCCAGCGTCGGCGCCCTGTTCTCCCAGACGCTCGACCAGTTCCTGTTCGCCCGCCTGATGCAGGGCGTCGGCTGCGCCGCCACCCGCGTCATCGCCGTATCGGTCGTGCGCGACTGCTATTCCGGACGCCAGATGGGGCGGGTCATGTCGCTGGCCATGATGATCTTCATGGCCATCCCGATCGTCGCCCCCTCGATCGGACAGGTCATCCTGCTTGTCGCCGACTGGGTCTGGATCTTCAGCCTGCTGCTGGTCGCCGGCATCATGATGCTGGTCTGGTGCGCGCTGCGCCTGCCCGAGACCCTGCCGCCGTCCCGGCGGCAGCCGTTCAGCCCGCGCGTGGTCGGCGCCGCCTATTTGACCGCGGTGACGACACGCCTCAGCATCGGCTACACCCTCGCCACGACCTTCATCTTCGGCGTGATCTTTTCTTTCATCTCCATGGCGCAGCAGATCTATGTCGACATTTTCGGTCTCGGCGTCTGGTTTCCGGTGGTCTTCGCGGCGGTCGCCATCACCATGTCGGTTGCCTCCTTCCTGAACGCCCGCCTGGTCGGGGCGCTCGGCCTGCGCCGCCTGTCGCACAGCGCCGTGCTGCTCTACATGGTGCTCGGCTTCCTGCAGCTTGCCCTTGGCCTGTCCGGTCTGGAGGATGTCGGCCTCTTCACCGCTTCCATGGCCCTGCTGATGGCCTGTTTCGGCTTCATCGGCCCGAACTTCAATGCCATGGCCATGGAGCCGCTCGGCGCGATCGCCGGCACCGCCTCCTCGGTGATCGGGTTCGTCACCACCCTTGGCGGTGCCCTCCTCGGCTTCGCCGTCGGCCAAGTCTTCGACGGAACCCTCGTGCCGCTGGGTTCTGCCTGCGCCCTGTTCGGCACGCTCGCCGTCGCCTGCGTGCTGTTCGCGGAGAACGGCCTGCTGTTCAGAGCGCGCGAAGGCGCACCCGGCACGAAAGGTTGATCGCGGCAACCGGAACGGAAACGGCGGACCCTTTCGGGCCCGCCGTCCGTTCGCTCGGCTGTCCTGCCTCCGTGACCTCTCAGCCAGCCGCCTTGAGGGCCGGCGTGCCCGGACGCACCGTTGCGTCGTAGTCTTCCATCAGCGTCTTGGTGATGGAACCGACGGTGAAGCTGTACGGACCGATCTCCGACACCGGCGTCACTTCGGCCGCCGTACCGGTCAGGAAACACTGCTCGAAGCCGTCCAGTTCCTCCGGCAGGATGACGCGCTCGACGACCTCGAAGCCGCGGGTCCTGGCGAGACCGATCACCGTCCGCCGGGTGATGCCGTCAAGGAAGCAGTCCGGCACCGGCGTGTGGATCTTGCCCTCCTTGACGAAGAAGACATTGGCGCCGGTCGCCTCGGCGACCTGGCCGCGCCAGTCGAGCATCAGGGCATCGGCATAGCCCTTTCGCTCCGCCTCGTGCTTGGACAGCGTGCAGATCATGTAGAGACCGGCCGCCTTGGACTTGTAGGGCGCGGTCTGCGGATCCGGGCGACGGTACTTCGCCATGTCGAGGCGGATGCCCTTCAGCCGCTCTTCCGGCTTGAAATAGCTCGGCCATTCCCACGCGGCGATGGCCAGATGAATGGTGTTGTGCTGGGCCGAGACGCCCATCATCTCGCTGCCGCGCCAGGCGACCGGACGCAGATAGGCGTCGACGAGGTTCATCCGCTTCAGCAGCTCTTCCTTCGCCGCGTTGATCGCTTCGCAGCTGTAGGGGATCTCGAAGCCCAGCACGCCGGCCGAGGCATGCAGCCGCTCGGTGTGTTCCGCGCTCTTGAAGATGCGCCCGCCATAGGCCCGCTCACCCTCGAACACGCAACTGGCGTAATGCAGTCCGTGGCTCAGCACATGCAGCTTGGCCTCGCTCCAGGGTACGAACTTGCCATCGTACCAGATTTCGCCGTCGCGTTGATCAAAAGGCAGTCCAGCCATCGTTCAAACTCCTGCGCCGCTTCCCCGGCGCCGTTTGCACCACGCCCGCTTCGGGCATTCGGCGGTTTGCGGATCGGTCCGCAGGGCGTCGCCGCGAACCTCGTTTTGCACGCCGCCGTAACAATCGGTATCTTGTTTTTACGAGACGATCCGCCGCGATTCCACTAGGAACGTGATCCAAGGATTGTTGCCGAATAAGGCGGCATTCGGACCGATCATTTCGTCAGGGGCGCGCCCTAGGTAACAATCGACCAGAAATAAGTCAATATGGCTGACATAAACATCCGGAAAGCATCGCAGACCGACGCTGCCCGGCGCCTCGCCGAGGCCCATGCCGCCTCCGATACGCCCGTGCCGCCCTACGATCTCATCGAACTGCTGTTCTTCGCCTACCGCGACTTCACCTCCGATCCCGACACCGTGCTTGCGGATTTTGACTTCGGTCGTGCGCACCACCGGGTTCTGCATTTCGTCGATCGCAATCCCGGCATCCGGGTCACCGACCTGCTCGGCATCCTGCGCATCACCAAGCAGAGCCTGGGACGGGTGCTCAAGCAACTCCTCGACCAGGGTTTCATCGTCCAGCGCCCGGGCGAGGTCGACCGTCGGCAGCGTCTGCTTTACACGACAGAGAAAGGCCATGCGCTTGCCCGCAGGCTGTCGGAACTCCAGGCGCGGCGCCTTGACCTCGCCATAAAGGCCCTGCCTGATCGGGGCTCTGAAATCGTCAGGCAGTTTCTCTTCCAGATGATCGACCCGGACCTGCGCCCGGAGGTAGCCCGCATCATCGCCGACAAGCGGCGCCACCGCGATGCGCCCGCCCGCAGCGGCGCCGGCCCTGCTGAAGAGGAAGCAACCGCGTGAGCGCGCTCAAGGCACCGGACGACAACGCCAGCCACCTGCTGCTGGTCGACGACGACAGCCGGATCAGGGACCTGCTCAGTCGGGTGCTCCGCGACTCCGGCTATCGCGTCACGTCGGCCGCCAATGCCGCCGAGGCCCGGCGCTGCATGGCCGGTCTGGAATTCGACTTGCTCATCCTCGACGTCATGATGCCCGGCGAGACCGGCCTGGACCTCGCCCGCACCATCCGTCGAGAAAACACGGTTCCGATCTTGATGCTGACAGCGCGCTCCGACGCCGCCGACCGCATCGCCGGCCTGGAGGTCGGGGCGGACGACTACCTGGCCAAGCCGTTCGAGCCGCGCGAACTGATGCTGCGCATCGCCGCCATCCTGCGGCGAGGCGGACAGCGTCGCACAGAGCGGACGCCCGAGATCCGTTTCGGCCCGTTCGTGTTCATCGCCGAACGTGGCGAATTGCGGCGCGGCGAGGCGTCGATCCGCCTGACCGACCGGGAAAAGCAGATCCTTTCCATTTTCGCCGAGCAGCCCGGCGCCACGGTACCGCGCCACAAGATCGTCGGCGACGACAGCGGCCTCGGAGAACGGACCGTCGACGTCCAGATCAACCGGCTGCGCCGCAAGATCGAAACCGATCCGAGCAACCCGGTCTTTCTCCAGACCGTGCGCGGCATCGGGTACCGGCTGGCATGCGACTGACCGCTCCGCCCCTTCGACGCGCCTGCGCGGAACAGCCATGGCCGAGGTGACGCCTCCCGAGGACACGGCGCCGGTCGCCCCGCCCCTGCGCCCGGTTGTGGCTGTCTACCGTCGGCTGGCCACGGCGCTCTACCGGCGCATGCCGAAGGGCCTCTACACCCGCGCCTTGCTGATCATCGTCGTCCCGATCGTCGTGCTGCAGTCCGTGCTCGCCTTCGTCTTCATGGAACGGCACTACCAGCTCGTCACCGGCCGCCTGTCGGAAGCGGTGGTGCGAGAGATAGCCGCCGTCGTCTATGTCCTCGAAACCTACCCGCAGGACGCCGAATTCAAGCGAATCGAGGAGATGGGCGTACGCAGTCTCGACATGTCGGTAACGATCCTGCCGCCCGATCCGCTGCCGCCGCCGCGACCCAAGCCGTTCTTCGATCTCATCGACCGCAATCTCAGCCGCGAGATCTCCCAACGGATCGGCAAGCCGTTCTGGATCGACACCGTCGGCCGTTCCCGCTTCGTCGAGATCCGCATCCAGCTCAAGGACAAGGTCCTGCGCGTGGTCACCCGCCGCAGCCAGACCTACGCCTCCAACTCGCACATCTTCATCGTCTGGATGGTGTGCACCTCCCTGGTGCTGATCGTCATCGCGATGCTGTTCCTGCGCAACCAGATCCGTCCGATCGAACGGCTCGCCAATGCCGCCGAGGGCTTTGGCAAGGGACGCCCCATGGAGGACTTCCGCCCGAGCGGCGCGCGTGAGGTCCGCCGCGCCGCCCAGGCCTTCATCGAGATGCGCCGGCGCATCGAGCGCCAGATGGAGCAGCGCACGACCATGCTGGCCGGCGTCAGCCACGACCTGCGCACCATTCTCACGCGTTTTCGCCTGCAGCTTGCCCTGATCGAGCAGACGCCTGAGACCGCCGGGCTCAAGCGCGATGTCGACGAGATGAGTCACATGCTGGAGGACTATCTCGCCTTCACCCGCGGCGACGGCGACGAATCCGCCCAGCCGACGGACATGGCGCTGATGCTGGAGGAACTGGAGGAGTCGGCAGAGATCGCCGGGGCGAGGGCGAGTTCTTCGTTCGTCGGCGAACCGGAGGTCGTGCTGCGCCGCAACGCGGTCAAGCGCAGCCTTGGCAACCTCGTCTCCAATGCCGCCAAGTACGGCACCACCGTGGCGATCAACGGCCGCCATGCGGACGGCTGGCTGACCATCGTCGTCGACGACGACGGCCCCGGCATCCCGGAGGAAGAACGCGAGAACGTGTTCCGCGCCTTCTATCGGCTCGACGCCGCACGCAATCAGGACTCGACCGGCAGCGGCCTCGGCCTCGCCATCGCCCGCGACGTGGCACGCAGCCACGGCGGCGACATCCAGCTTGAGGACAGTCCGCTCGGCGGCCTCAGGGCGCGCTTCAGGATTCCCGGCTGAGGTTCAGAAAAGCCGTCCGCCGAGCGGGACCTCCTGATCGGGCCGCAGCAGGACGACCTCGCCGTCGGCGTCCGGCACGCCGAGCGTCAGCACTTCGGACATGACCTTGCCGATCTGGCGCGGCGGGAAGTTCACCACCGCCATCACCTGGCGGCCGACAAGGTCTTCCGGCCGGTAGTGCCTCGTGAGTTGCGCCGAGGTCTTCTTGATGCCGATCTCCGGTCCGAAGTCGATGCGCATCTTGATGGCCGGCTTGCGCGCTTCCGGGAACGGCTCCGCCTCGACGACGACACCAACCCGGATGTCGACCTTCAGGAAATCGTCAAAGGAAATGGTCTTGTGGTCGGACACGGGCGGCATTCCTCGGGCTCGGAACAGTTGTAGGACCGCCGCAAGGTGCCCGCTCCGGCCCGGGAAGGCAAGCCAACGGGACGCTCACTCGGCCGCCACCGCGTGGTCGTCCGCCTCGTCGCGCCCGGCGCGTCGGCGCCGCCGCCCACCCGCCACCGCCTGCCAGAGCGGCGTGGCCAGCTTCTCCAGTCCGCTCAGCCGGCCGACCCAGGTCTCGCCCCGGTCCAGTTCCCGGTCGAGCCTCGCCATGGTCTTCGGCAGACCGGCATCGTCCTCGTCGAGCCACACCTCCACCACGCGCGCGAAGGCCAGCGCCAGGCCCTGCGCCGTCAGCCGTCCCTTCAGGCCCGGCATGTCGATTGCCGCTGCGGCCAGCATCCAGCCGTGCGAGCGCACGGCGATGGCGTTGAACTCCAAGGCCAGCGCCGGATCCTGAAGGGCCGCATCCTTCAGCCGGCGCAGCACCCGTTTGCGCGGCTCGAGCATGTCGAGACGCGTCATCAGCACGTCGAACAGCCGATCGCGGGCAGGCTGGTCCGCCATGTCCTCGCCGGTGGCGTCGAGAACCGCCTTGTCGATTCCCGCCGCGAAGGCCGCGATCATATCGGTCTTGGAGGAGAAACAGTCGCGCAGGACCGACAGCTTCACGCCGGCGGTCTTCGCCACCAGCGGCAGGCTCACGTCCTGCCAAGGGTGTTCCTCGAGCAGGTCGAGGAAGACGGTCAGGATCTTCTGCCGGGTTTTCTCGGTCGCCATGGCACACCTCCGCTGGAAGTCCTTGACAACATAGGAAGCGGATGCGGGCGCGGAAAGGGCGACGGCGCGCCGCGGCCGCGTTAGCCCGCCAGTTCCCGCGCCCGCCGGGCAGCGGCCGCCACCGCGGCGTCCATCAGCGGCTGCAGGCCGTCCTCGGCCATCAGAACGGTCAGTGCCGCCGCGGTCGTGCCGTTCGGCGAGGTCACGTTCCGGCGCAGCGTCGCCGGCGGTTCGCTGGACCGGTGCATCAGTTCGCCGGCGCCCGAAACGGTCGCCTCTGCAAGCCGCGCGGCGAGATCCGCCGGCAAGCCGGCCTTGCGCCCGGCCTCCGCCAGGCATTCGGCGAGCAGGAAGACATAGGCCGGACCCGATCCGCTGACCGCGGTCACCAGGTCGATCTGCGCCTCGCTGTCCAGCCACTCGACCGTACCGATCGCCGACAGCAGCCGGTCGACCGTGTCGCGCTGCGCCGCGCTTACCCGCGTCGTCGGGAACAGCGCCGTGATGCCGCGCCCGACCATCGCCGGCGTGTTCGGCATGGCCCGCACGATCGGCACCGGCCCGAACGCCGCTTCGAAGCGCGCGACCGGGGTGCCCGCGGCCACCGACAGAACCAGCGTCTCGTCGCCGACCGCCGGCTTGAGACCCGGCAGGACAACATCCATCAGCTGCGGCTTGATCGCCAGCAGCACGACGCCTGCGGTCAGTCCCTGCGGCACTTCGGTCACGTGCCGGATGCCGTGCCGGGACAGCAGGGCCGCCATCTCGGGCGACGGCGCCGGATCCTGTACCACGATCGCCGCCGCGTCGATGCCCTGCGCCATCCAGCCGGACAGCATCGCCCCGCCCATCTTGCCGGCACCGACAAGAAGGAACGGCCGTTCCCTGGAAAAGATCATGCTTCGCCCGCTGTCTCGAACAGGGCCGTGTCGACCGCTTCCGACGCGCTCTTGCCGGCCCAGACCACGAACTGGAACGCCTGGTAGTACCGCTCGCAGGACTCCAGCGCGTTGGCCAGCAGTCCCTCGATCTGGGCGCCGGTCGCCTCCGCACCGCCGGCCAGCAGCAGCGACTGGCGGAACATGACCACGCCTTCCTGGTTCCACAGGTCGAAATGGCCCATCCACATCTGCTCGTTGACCAGCGCCAGCAGGCGCACCACCTCGGTCTTGCGCGGCTCGGGCACCTTCAGGTCGAAGGCGCAGGCCAGATGCAGCGCCTCGAGGTCCTCCATCCACGAGAAGGAGAGGTGATAGTCACACCAGTGGCCGCCGATCGATATGGTGATCTCGTCTTCGCCGGAGCGTTCGAAGGACCAGTCGTTCAGCGCTGCGACATGTTCGATGACATCGACGGGATTGTCAGGACGTTCGAAGTCGAATTCGATGAGGCTCATGATGATCCTCTCCCGTAGAATTGTGGCAGCACCACGTCAAACGGGTTCCGCCGGGGCTTTCGCCCCCAAGACAGGCAGAGCGCCAGAGCTGCTTCTACGGCAAATACCGGACGCGCCAACGAATCCCTGTTAAGAATCAGTATAAAAGGTTCGACCGTGAAAGCAGTATATTTCCTGTCAGCGCCACGGACCAAACCTGTGGACGACGCAGGCCTTCGATCTGTAGGGGGCGCGGCGATCGGGACGACGATCGATGGCGCTCCCCCAGCACTCAATCGCCGGCCTTGTCCGCCGCCTTCGGCTTGCGCCCCGGTTTGGCCGGCTGTTCCGCGAGCCGCGCCTCAAGCTCGGCGACCCGGCCTTCCAGGACCTCGACCCGGTCGAGCGCCCGCACCGCCATTTCCTTGACCACCTCGAACTCGTCGCGCTTGACGATGTCCATGTCCGACAGGAAGCGCTCGGCCTGCGCCCTGAAGGCGGCCTCGACCTCGCGCCGGGCGCCCTGGGCGACGCCTGCGGCATCCGTCATGAGTTTGGCGAATTCGTCCAGCAGTCTGTTCGGGCCCTGGGTCATGACGGTCTCCTGATGAGTGGTTCCGACACACAGGTATTGGCCTTTCACGACAAGTTCAAGGCGGCCCGCCCTTCGACTTGACGGCCAAGGCACGAATGCGCAACGTCTGCGCGCCCGCTGACCAGGATCCGTTGACGCCATGCCGATGCTTGCCCTGCCCTTTCCGACCATCGATCCGGTCCTGATCGAGATCGGCCCCTTTGCCCTGCGCTGGTATGCCCTGTCCTACATCGTCGGCATCCTGCTCGCCTGGCGCTACATGCGCGCCGCGGCGACCAACGATCGGCTGTGGGGAACCGCGCCGCGACCGTCGCCGGCTGACATCGACGATTTCGTCATGTGGGGCACGATCGGCATCGTCGTCGGCGGCCGCCTCGGCTACGTGCTGTTCTACAACCCGGCCTATTACCTCGCTCATCCGCTCGAAGCCTTCGCAGTGTGGACCGGCGGTATGTCCTTCCATGGCGGCTTCGCCGGCACCGTGATTGCCATGGTCTTATTCACGCGCGCGCGCAGATTTCCAGTCTGGACGCTGTTCGACCTCGCCGGCATCGCAGCCCCCATCGGCCTGTTCTTCGGCCGCCTGGCCAACTTCATCAACGGCGAACTGTGGGGCCGGATCACCGACGTGCCGTGGGGTGTCGTCTTCCCGACCGGCGGACCGGAGCCCCGCCATCCGAGCCAGCTCTACGAGGCGGCGCTTGAGGGCGTGCTGCTGTTTTTCGTCCTTCGCCTGCTGTCGCACCGCTTCGGGCTGCTCTGCCGGCCGGCCTTCCTCGCCGGCGCCTTCGCCTTCGGCTACGGCGTCACGCGCTCGGTCTCCGAACTGTTCCGCATGCCCGACGCGCATATCGGCTTTTTCGCCGGCGGTCTCACCATGGGCATCGTGCTGTCAGTGCCGATGATCCTCGCCGGCCTGGCCGCCATGCTCTGGGCCTGGCGCAGGAGCGACGCCCGGTGAGCGCCACGCCGCTGTGCGACCGGCTGATCCGCCGCATCGCCCTGTACGGCCCGATCACCGTCGCCGACTACATGGCCGCCTGCCTCGGCGACCCGGATCACGGCTACTACACCACTGCCGCCGAGCCCTTCGGCCGCGCCGGCGACTTCATCACCGCACCGGAAGTCAGCCAGATGTTCGGCGAACTGATCGGCGCCTGGACCGTCGCGGCCTGGCAGGCGATGGGTGCGCCGGCGTCGGTCCGCCTGGTCGAACTCGGCCCCGGGCGCGGCACCCTGATGGCCGACCTGCTGCGCACTGCCGCTCTGCGGCCCGACTTCCTGGCCGCCGCCACACTGCACCTGGTCGAGACCAGCCCACGCCTGGGCGCCGTCCAGGCAAAGACGCTGGCCGGTGCGGCGCTCGCACCGATCTGGCACGACCGCCTCGACGACGTGCCCGACGGGCCGTTGCTGCTCGTCGCCAACGAATTCTTCGACGCCCTGCCGATCCATCAGTACGTCAGGACCCCGACCGGCTGGCGCGAACGCTGCGTCGGCCTGTCCGAAGAAGGGAGTCTCGCCTTCGGCATCGGCGTCGCCCGCCTGCCCGACACAGCGATCCCTGGCACCGCGCGCGCGGCCCCCGATGGTGCCATCCTGGAGACGGCGCCGATGGCCGCCGGCATCGCCCGCCGCATAGGGGCTCGGCTGAAGGCCCAGGGCGGCGCCGCGCTGATCGTCGACTACGGCCATATGCACACCGCGCCGGGCGACACGCTGCAGGCGCTCCGCCGGCATGCCCATGACGACGTGCTGGCCAGTCCGGGCGTCGCCGACCTGACCGCTCATGTCGACTTCGAGTCCCTCGCTCAGGCTGCCCGCGACGGCGGTGCGCATTCGTTCGGACCGCTCGAACAGGGCGATTTCCTGCTCCGTCTCGGCCTGCTGGAACGTGCCGGCGCGCTCGGCGCGGGCAAGTCTCCGGACGTCCAGGAGCGCATCCGCGCCGATGTCGAACGCCTGGCCGCGCCAGAGCGGATGGGCAGCCTGTTCAAGGTCCTCGCGCTGACCGACGGGCGCTTCGTGCCGGTACCGTTTGACAGCCGCTGACCGACGCAGCACCATCCGCCCGGCGACGCGCCCGGCCCGGGCGACCGCTGGCGACTGCTCAGGCGAGCGCTCTGGTAACGTTCTGGCGACCGTTCTGGTAACCGTTCTGGCGACCCCACGTCCGACAAGCCCCGACCAGGAGACAGGACATGATCACCGCACCCGAACTGATGGCCGAGGACAGTGTCGCGCACGGCTTCTTCACCCGGCAGGGCGGCGTGTCCGAGGGCATCTACGACAGCCTGAACATCGGCCTCGGCTCGTCCGACCGGCGCGAGGCCGTGCTGGAGAACCGCGCCCGCATCGCGGCACGGCTCGGTGTCGATGCCGGGCGCCTGGTCTCGCCCTATCAGGTTCACTCTGCGGACGTCATCGCCGTCGATACCCCGTGGCGCGAGGACCAGGACCGCAAGGCCGACGCCCTGGTCACGAACAGCCCCGGCCTCGCCCTGGGCATTTCCACCGCCGACTGCGGTCCGGTCCTGTTCGCCGATGTCGGGGCGCGGGTGATCGGCGCCGCCCACGCCGGCTGGCGCGGCGCGCTGACCGGCGTCTTGGAAAACACCCTCGACGCGATGGAGCGCCTCGGCGCCCGGCGCAGCCGCATCGTCGCCGTGGTCGGCCCGACCATTTCGGCTGCCGCCTACGAGGTCGGCCCCGAATTCCACGAACGCTTCACGGCCCGCGATCCCGACTATTCAGGCTTCTTCTCGCCCTCGACCCGGGCCGATCATTTCATGTTCGACCTGCCGGCCTTTATCCTCATGCGCCTGCGCGCGGCCGGGGTCGGCCGGGCCACAAGCCTCGACCTGTGCACCTACGCCAACGAGGAGCGATTCTTTTCCTACCGCCGCACGACGCACCACGGCGAGCCCGACTACGGCCGCCTGATGTCCGCCATCGTGCTGACAGGAGACTGATCATGGCCCTGCATTTTTCCGAGGACGAATTCGCCGCCCGCTTCGACAAGCTGAAGGAGCGGATGACCGACGAGAAGCTCGACGCCATGTTGCTGTTCGCCCAGGAGAGCATGTACTGGCTGACCGGATACGACAGCTTCGGCTTCTGCTTCTTCCAGTGCCTCGTCGTCACCGCCGACGGCCGCAAGGTGCTCCTGACCCGCTCCGCAGACCAGCGTCAGGCCCGCCACACGTCGAACATTGCCGACATCCGCGTCTGGGTCGATCGCGGCGAAACAAGTCCGGTCGGCCAGCTTAAGGACCTGCTGTTCGAGATGGATCTGCTCGGCTGCCGGCTCGGCATCGAGTTCGACACCCATGGCCTGACCGCCGGGATCGGCCGGGCGCTGGAGGACGCCCTGCGCAGCTTCGCCGATCTCGTCGATGCCTCGTCCATCGTGCCGCGTCTGCGCGCGATCAAGAGTCCGGCCGAGATCGTCTTTGTCCGCCAAGCGGCGCGGCTCGCGGACGCGGCCTACGAGGCTGGTCTTGCCGAGATCCGTTCGGGCGCCGACGAGGGCCGGATCCTCGCCGCCATGCAGGGCGCGGTGTTTGAGGGCGGCGGAGACTATCCGGGCAATGCGTTCATCATCGGCTCGGGCAGGGACGCCCTGCTGTGCCGCTACAAGTCCGGCCGCCGCACCTTGGCGGAACGCGACCAGATCACCCTGGAATTTGCCGGCGTCTACCGCCACTACCACGTCGCCCTGATGCGCACGGTCATCGTCGGCGAGCCGACGCCGCGTCATGTCGAGATGTATGAGGCCGCCGTTGCCGCCCTGGCCGCCGTCGAGGAGCGCCTGCGTCCAGGCTGGACCTTCGGGGACCTGTTCGATGCCCATGCCAAGGCGATGGACGACCGGAACCTGCTGCCGCACCGGCTCAACGCCTGCGGCTATTCCCTCGGCGCACGCTTCGCGCCGAGCTGGATGGACTGGCCGATGGCCTATCGCGGCAATGCCGCGCCGATCGAACCGAACATGGTCGTCTTCATGCACATGATCCTCGCCGATTCCGGCAGCGAGACCGCCATGACCCTCGGCCGCACCTACCTGACGACCGAGGCCGCCCCGGAGTGCCTGTCCGCGCTGCCTCTCGACCTTGCGGTCAAGTCAGGCTAAACCAAATCGGAATGAAGGAGCGCAGCCCGACACTTGGCGGCGCACCGGCCACACTGCGATCGTGAGAGATGATGCCGACGACCAGCACCCGTTGGGCAAAAGGCTTTACCGCCGCCGCCCTCCTTCTTGCCATCGCGGCCTGCGGTCCGACGCCGAGGCCGCCGTCAACGGTCGGCGGCGCGGCGCCAGGTGCTCCCGCCGTGGCCCCAGCACCCGCCGTTCCGGCCGCTCAGGCAACCTTCGCCTTCGAACCCTTCACTGGCGCACCGGGCAACATCGCCGACGACCTGTCCCGCGCGATCGGCACCAAGGCGCGCGTCGAGGGGCTGACCCTCGTGCGTCGGGTCGGCGCCGACGCAAGCTACCGGGTCAAGGGCTATCTGTCGGCGACCGGGGACCCCTCGGCGTCCGCGATCTTCTATGTCTTCGACATCTTCGACGCCAACGGCGTGCGCATGAACCGGATCACCGGCACCGAGGCTGCACCCGGGGTCAACGGCGACCCGTGGGAGAGTGCCGATTCGGACACGCTCGACCGCATCGCGGCTCGCGCCGTGCTGGCCATCAAGGCCTGGCTCCACAGCCGCTGACCCCTTCGATGCCTAAGCATTAGGCATAGTTGCAGGAGAACTGAAAAATCCGCGCACCGGGCATTGACCGGTGTTGTCGGATGCCGATCCGGTTGTTACAACGCCGCCGCCTGACACGATCAGGACCGAGGCGGGTCGATGCCGCGCAGGAGCTCGATCTCGACACGCAACACCGACACCCTCCGGACCCGACCCCGCACCCGGCGTGCGCAACCGGTCCGGCGTCGCACCAAGAGGACTGGTGGCCCATGAAAATCGTCGCGGGCAATTCCAATCGCGCGCTCGCCGAAGAAATCTCCAGGTACCTCGACGTCCCGCTGGCCGCCTGTCAGGTCCGGCGTTTTGCCGACCAAGAGATCTTCGTCGAACTTCAGGAAAACGTTCGCGGTGAGGACGTCTTCGTCCTGCAGTCGACCAGCTACCCGGCGAACGACCATCTGATGGAACTGCTCATCATCATCGACGCGTTGCGCCGCTCCTCCGCGCGCCGCATCACGGCGGTGATCCCCTATTTCGGCTACGCCCGTCAGGATCGGCGCGCATCGGGCCGCACCCCGATCTCCGCCAAGCTGGTCGCCAACCTGATCACCGAGGCCGGTGCCGACCGCGTGCTGACGCTCGACCTTCACGCCGGTCAGATCCAGGGCTTCTTCGACATCCCGACCGACAACCTGTTTGCCGCACCGGTCATGACGCGCGACATCAAGGAACGCTACGCGACCGACAACGTCATGGTGGTCTCGCCGGACGTCGGCGGCGTGGTCCGCGCCCGCGCCCTAGCCAAGCGCATCGATGCTCCCCTCGCGATCGTCGACAAGCGTCGTGACAAGCCTGGGGAATCGGAGGTCATGAACATCATCGGCACCGTCGACGGCAGGGACTGCATCCTGGTCGACGACATCGTCGACAGCGGCGGCACGCTCTGCAACGCTGCCGAGGCGCTGCTGAACAAGGGTGCCCGCTCGGTCACCGCCTACATCACCCACGGCGTCCTGTCGGGCGGCGCGGTCGCCCGCGTATCCGCGTCCAAGCTCAAGGAATTGGTGATCACCAACTCCATCGAGCCGACTGCGGCCGTCGTCGCATCGGCCAACATCCGCACGGTTTCCATCGCCCCGCTGATGGGCGAAGCGATCAACCGGACCGCTCTGGAAGAATCCGTCTCCAGCCTGTTCAACTGAACCGGCTCCAGGCGCATGGCAGGCTCGGCTCCGTCGCGCCTGCCATGCGCCCGTCCTTACAGCTTTTCCACGTCTACGCCGAAGGTGATGGCACCGATTGGCTGGCCGTCGTCGGGATCGAGCACGGGCACGCTGACCTGGCTCTGCAGAGTCTGCGTCGATTCGTCGAATTCGAGTTCGCCTATGTGGACGGCCCCAGCGTCTGCTCCGAAGGTCTCCTGCCACTTGGCCTCGTCGCCCTGCCAGTAGTCCGTGGTGATCAGGCTCTGGCCGACGTTAAGGCCCTTGGCGTCCATCGCAAAGATCTCGGTGAACAGGCCATCGCTCTCCACCTGAACCTGAGCCAGGAACCTCGACAGGGGATTTTGCAGCACCTCGTCGATCATCGGCCGGGAGGCCGCCCTAGCCTGCGCCCGCCACGCTTCGTCCAGAGCGTCGATTCGGGACTGGTCGTAATCGGCCGTCAGGGCGTTCTGAACCCGGATGGCTTCGACCAGCGCGGGGTCGGCTGCGATCCGGGCGATCCTGCCTTTGGCCAGTTCGGTCAGTTCGACCCGGAACTCGTTCGCCCCTCCTCCGCCGCCTGACAGAGCGAGGGAGAACGCCGCTATCACCATCGATTTCCACACGTCGCAAGAGCCTCCGCAGCCGCTTTCCGGCACTGATCAGCTTTGCCATAGATAGTTCCCGGTTTCCCTGATCCATGAAAGATCTTTATTGATTGTAATTTCTTACGATGACCGAACCTTCTCCGACGGGCGAACCTGCCCCCGGATCGACCTCGACTCCGGCGGGCATCGGCCCTCGCACGGCCGCTTCCGCCGGGCTGCTGGTGTCGGCCCTGCTGCCAACCATTGCACCTTGCCCTTGCGGCGTCCTTCCGCTATAGACCTCGCGCGCCTGCACCCCTGGAGGAGGCGCGAATGGGCCGATCCCGTTCCCCGAAAGATCCCTGAGGGAAGCGCCGGCCCGCCATCAAGCATCCGAAGGAGTATTGCCATGGCTGCCAGCTATGAGCTGAAGGCGTCGGCACGGAACCGGGTGGGCAAGGGGGCCGCACGGGCACTGCGTCGCGAAGGCCTTCTCCCCGCCGTCATCTACGGCGACAAGAAACCCGCCCTGCCGATCACCGTGCCGATCAAGGAATCGACCCTGAACCTGCACAAGGGCGGCTTCCTGACCCACATCGGCGTAATCGACGTGGACGGCGAAAAGCACCAGGTCATCGCCAAGGACTACCAGTTGCATCCGGTGCGCGACGAACTGATGCACATCGATTTCCTGCGCGTGTCGGCCAACACCACGCTGACCGTCGACATCCCGGTGCACTTCCTGAACCAGGAAACCTGCCCCGGCATCAAGCGGGGCGGCGTCCTGAACATCGTCCGCCATGCGGTCGAGATGACGGTTCCGGCCAACGCCATTCCGGAATTCATCGAGCTCGACCTCGCCAAGGCCGACCTCGGCGACAGCCTGCACATTTCTGCCGTCGCCCTGCCGAAGGGCTGCCAGCCGACGATCACGGACCGCGATTTCACCATCGCGACGATCGCCGCGCCGGCCGGCCTCAAGGAGGTGACCGAGGAAGAGTCCGAAGACTGATCTCCGGATTCGTCTCGGTTTTCCGATTGCGAAGGGGCGGATATTCTCCGCCCCTCAGCGTGTCGACACACCCGCAGCCTCTCCGGTGTCATTCCGGCCAAGCGTGAGCTGCGAGCCGGAACCGGAGGGCCGCGATATCGATGGTCTCGATGAAGGAGACCGAGAGGTCCCGGCTCGCCGATGCCCCATCTTCGCTTCGCTGCATGCGGGATGACGCGTTTGGAGGGGTGTCAGCAGTCTGAGGGGCGGATCTTCCGCCTTTTTCGTCGCCCCTGGCGCATGCGGGACCGCTCAGGCACCCGGCCCGTCCGCATCCAGGCCAGCCACCGCCAAACCGTCTGCATGCATGTCCGCCACCGCCTGACGCGCCACGTGCGCCAGCGTGGCAAAATGGCTGCGCCGCGGACTGTTCCGGCGCCATGCGAGCGCGATCGACCGGCGCATCGGCCATCCGGCGAGGTCACGCGGGATGACCTCGCCGTCCTTCGGAAACTCCATCGCCACATAGGCTGCCGGAAACAACGACAGGCCCATGCCGATGGAGACCATCTGCCGCAGGGCGTCGAGACTGGTGCCCTCGTAGTCCTCGCTCATGCGCGCGCCGGACGCGCTGCACAGCACCTGGACATGATCGAACAAGCGATGGCCCCGGCCGAGCGTCAACATCCGCTCGCCAGCAAGATCCTCGACACTCACCGTCCCCGGCCCCGCGAGACGGTGGCGGGCCGGCACCCCTAGATAGATCCGCTCGTCGCACAGCAGCATGACCTCGAAGCGCTCCGTGTCCAGCGGCAGCGGTGTCAGGATGCAGTCCAGCATACCCTCCGCCAGCGTCGGTTCCAGAACCGCGGGCCGTTCCTCACGGATATAGATCTCGAGCCGCGGATAGCTGTGGTGCAGCCGCGACAGGACGCCTGGCAACAGATAGGGGCCGATCGTCGGCGCCACGCCGAGCCGCACCAGGCCGCCGAGCATCTCGGCGTCGGCGCCGGCCACGGCGACGAGCTCGTCGAGCGTTTCCAGCGCGCTGCGCGCCAGCGGCAGGATCGCCCGTCCCGCCGGCGTCGGCTGCACCGTCGCACCGCTGCGGTCGATCAGCACCACCCCCAGCCGGTCCTCCAGCAGCTTGAGCTGCGCGGACAGCGTCGGTTGCGACACATGGCACGCCCGCGCCGCCTGGCCGAAATGGCCGTGGTCCGCGACGGCGACTAGATACTCGAGCTGGCGGTGGGTCGGGCGATAAGGCATTTGATAGTTTTCCTCTATCGGATTGATACAAGCAATGTATTTCAACAATCATCACCCTGGCACCATCTCTGGCCTGTCGCCACCATGGCCAAGGAGGAGCCCATGCATCGCAAACTGGTCGCCCTGCGCGTCCGTCACGCCATCCTGGATGCCAAGATCGGGCGGGAGGAGCGCCGACCGCATCCGGACAGCCTGCGGATCATGTCGCTGAAGAAGATCCGCCTGCGCCTCAAGGAAGAAATCGTCCAGCTGGAGCGGCGCGTCCATCGCCCCCATCCCGCCGTTGCAACAGCGACGGCCTGACCGCAGGAGAACGCCCATGTATCCGCTCTGGTTGGCTTTTCCGGTCTATCGCCGCCATTTCGGCGCGCCGTCGACCGCCGAGCGCCTGCGCGACCTCGACAGCCGCATGGCGGACTTCCTGCGCGACAAGGAACGCACCGCCAGCCGCTCCCTGCTCGATCACGTCGCCGCGGAACGCGAGCAGATCCGCTGCCGGACAGAGGCTGGGGACGACTGAAGCCCCTCGGGCCGGCACGCCGGCGCGCGCGGGATTGCCCGAAATCCCGCCGCGCCCGGCGCCAGACTCCCGCCGGACTCCCGCCGGACCGGTGCCGACCCACCGCCGGAGTGGCGCCGGAGGAATGCCGGACCTGCGCAGGCCGAGTCAGCCTCGCCCGTTCCGCCCCGTCTCGACACGAGAGCCGGCTCTGCTATAAGCGGCCCGAAGGCTGGCGGACCGGGAGAGCAGGGCATGAAACTGATCGTCGGATTGGGCAATCCCGGCGGCAAGTACGAACGCAACCGCCACAACATCGGCTTCATGGCCGCCGACGCGATCCATCGCCGCCATGCCGGCTTCGGCCCTTGGCGCGCGCGCTTCCATGCCGAGGTCGCCGAGGGTCAGCTCGGCGCCGAGAAGATCCTGCTGATGAAGCCGGCCACCTACATGAACGAGTCCGGCCGCGCCGTCGGCGAGGCCGTGCGCTTCTTCAAACTCGCGCCCGAGGACGTTCTCGTCATCTACGACGAACTCGACCTGCCGCCGGCGAAATTTCGCATGAAGGCGGGCGGCGGTCACGGCGGTCACAACGGCTTGCGCTCGATCTCCGCCCATATCGGCGACGCCTATCGCCGGCTCCGCCTGGGCATTGGCCATCCGGGCGACAAGAAACTGGTCTCCAACTACGTCCTCGGCGACTTCGCCAAGGTCGATGCCGAGTGGCTCGACCCCCTGCTGGAGGCCATCGCCGACAACGCCGGCCTGCTTGCCGAGGGCAAGGACAGCCAGTTCGCCAACAAGCTCACCCTGCTGCTCGAGCCGGAGAAGGCGAAGCGCAAGCCCGCCGGCGAGGCGGCATCCGCCGCGGCCCCGTCCCCCACCCGGCCGAAGGGCCAGAGCCACATCCGCCAGGCCCGGCAGACCAAGCCCGCCGCCCTGCCCGCCTCCGGCCCAATGGCCGCCATGCTGAAGAAGCTGCTCGGCGGACCGGAGCGGGACTGACCCGGGCGCAGGCGGCGCGCCGCGCCCCTTGACCTCACCCCGCCCCTCGGGCAAGAAGCGGCAACTCTCGAAAGACCAACCGAAAGCGATCTCCCATGGGTTTCCAGTGCGGCATCGTCGGGCTGCCCAATGTCGGCAAGTCCACGCTCTTCAACGCGCTCACCAGGACCGCCGCCGCCCAGGCCGCGAACTATCCCTTCTGCACCATCGAGCCGAACACCGGCGAGGTCGCCGTGCCGGATCCGCGCCTCGGCGAGATCGCCAGGATCGCCGGCAGCAAGGAGATCATCCCGACCCGTATCACCTTCGTCGACATCGCCGGCCTGGTGCGCGGCGCGTCCAAGGGCGAGGGCCTCGGCAACCAGTTCCTCGCCAACATCCGCGAGGTCGACGCCATCGTCCACGTCCTGCGCTGCTTCGAGGACGACGACATCACCCATGTCGAGGGCAAGATCGATCCGATTTCCGACGCCGAGACGGTCGAAACCGAACTGATGGTGTCCGACATGGAGAGCCTGGAGCGCCGCATCGCGCCGCTGCGCAAGAAGGCGTCCGGCGGCGACAAGGAGGCCAAGGCCGTGCTGCCGGTGATGGAGGCCGCCCTCGCCCTGCTCCAGGACGGCAAGCCGGTTCGCTTGCTCGAACTCGCCTCGCCCGACGAGAGGAAGATCCTCCAGGGCCTGAACCTGCTCACCTCCAAGCCGGTGCTCTACGTCTGCAACGTCGACGAGGGCTCCGCCGCCACCGGCAACACCCTGTCGACGAAGGTCGAGGAGATGGCCAGGGCCCAGGGCGCCGGCGCCGTCGTCATCTCCGCTGCCATCGAGGCCGAGATCTCCCAGCTCGACGACGCCGAGCAGGCGGAATATCTGGAAACCCTCGGCCTCAGCGAACCCGGCCTCGACCGTCTGATCCGCGCCGGCTACGATCTGCTCGGCCTGATCACCTATTTCACCGCCGGCCCGAAGGAAACCCGCGCCTGGACCATCACCCGGGGCACCAAGGCGCCTGCTGCGGCCGGCGTCATCCATTCGGACTTCGAGCGCGGCTTCATCCGCGCCCAGACCATCGCCTACGACGACTACATTTCGCTCGGCGGCGAGGTCGGCGCCAAGGAAGCCGGCAAGGCCCGTGACGAAGGCAAGGAATACGTCGTCAAGGACGGCGACGTGATGCTGTTCAAGTTCAACACCTGACGCCGCCGTCACGGCGGGCCGCCCGTCAAGGGAACCACGCGCGGCCCGCATCGTTGGACGGACTGGGCCTGCGCGACACGGAACGGACGGAGCCACGACGTGACGATCGATCAAGCCTCGCTGTTCGCGATCTTCGGCTTCGTCTTCGCACTGCTGATCTGGGGCCGGATCCGCTACGATCTGGTCGCCTTCACTGCCCTGATCGTCGCGACGGCGGCGGAGCTGGTTCCCACGGATCAGATGTTCGCCGGCTTCGGCCATCCCGCCGTCGTCATCATCGCCCTGGTGCTGATCGTCTCGCGCGGACTGATGAATTCGGGCGCCATCGAACTCGTCGCCAGCCGCCTGATTGCGACGGGCAACGGCGTCTCCAGGCATATCGGCGTCATGTCGATCGTCGCCGCGGCCCTGTCCGCGGTGATCAACAACGTCGCCGCCCTCGCCCTTCTCATGCCGCTCGACATCGAGGCGGCGCGCAAGGCGAAGCGGGCCGTTGCGCTGACGCTGATGCCGCTCTCCTTCGCCACCATCCTCGGCGGCATGATCACCCTGATCGGAACGCCGCCCAACATCGTCATCGCCCAGTACCGGCAGGACGCGCTCGGTGCCCCCTTCTCGATGTTCGACTTCGCCCCGGTGGGCGCCACGGTCTCGATCTTCGGCGTGCTGTTCGTCGCGCTCGTCGGCTGGCGCCTGCTGCCGGCCCGGGTCAGGACCGCGCCGGCCGACACCGAAGCGGCCGAAACCCTCTATGTCGCCGAACTGCGCGTCGGCCAAGGCTCGAAGAGCGAAGGCTTCACCCTTGGCGATCTCTATCCGCTCGCCGACGAGAAGGACATCAATGTCCTCGGCCTGGTCCGCAACGGCCGCCGTCTGCCAGGCTTCGCTCGCCGCGAACCCGTACGGGAAGGCGATTTCGTCATCGTCGAGGGCAACCCGAAATCGATCGAGTCCTTCATGGGCGCCGGCGACCTGGAGTTCGAAGGCTCCGAAAAACACGAGGCCGGGGTCACCGGCGGCAGCCTCACCCTGATGGAAGCCATCGTGCCCGAGACCTCCCGCATGGCCGGGCGGACGGCGACCGGCATGCGCCTGCTCTATCGCCATGGCGTGACACTGCTCGGCGTCTCCCGCCAGGGCAGGCGCTTCCATGACCGCGTCCGCCGGCTGACACTGCACCCGGGCGACGTGCTGCTGCTGCTCGGCACGCCCGAGAACCTGGAGACGGCAACCTCCTGGCTCGGCGTGCTGCCGCTCGAGGGACGCCGGACCGGCGTCGTCCAGCGCAACAAGGCCGGCCTGGCCGTCGGCGCGTTCCTGTTCGCCATCGCCGTCACCGTCGCCGGCATCACCTCCCTGCCCGTCGCCCTGGCCGCCTGCGCGGTGTTCTACGCCGCCACGGGTCTGGTCGACGGCACGGAAGTCTACGAGGCCGTGGAGTGGCAGGTGGTCGTGCTTCTGGCCTCGCTGATCCCGCTCGGCATCGCCTTCGAAACCTCGGGCGGCGCCGAACTGATCGCATCCGGCATCGTTGCCCTCACCTGGGGCGCACCGGCGTGGGTGGTTCTCCTGGCCCTCATGGTCGTCACGATGACGCTGTCGGACTTCCTCAACAACGTCGCCACGGCCCTGATCGCGGCGCCGATCGGAATCCAGGTCGCCCGCACGCTCGACGTCAATCCGGACGCCTTCCTCATGGGTGTTGCGGTCGCCGCGTCCTGCGCCTTCCTGACCCCGATCGGGCACAAGAACAACACCATCATCATGGGCCCCGGCGGCTACCGCTTCGGCGACTACTGGCGCATGGGCCTGGCGCTGGAACTGATCGTGCTGGCCGTCGCCGTGCCGTCCATCCTCGTCTTCTGGCCCCTGTAGGGCCCTGGCGCTCACCGCGCCCCTCCCCATCTGCCCGGATTATTACGTATGGCCGGCAGGCTTGCCCCCGGCTGCGCGCGGGTGCACGATTTCGCGTGATGGTTCCGCCAAACATGACGCGCGGCGGATGAAAAGGGAACACGGTGAGGATTACCCATCAGGGACCGAGACCGTGGCTGCCCCCGCAACTGTGAGCGGCGAGCGCACCTCTACGAGCCACTGGCCGGACGGCTGGGAAGGCGAGGGCGCGCAACGCGCCGCAAGCCAGGAGACCTGCCATCGGACCGGGCCCAGCCGCCCAACAACGCAACCGCCGCCGCACGGAGGGTGCGGCAAGGAGAACGACATGCATATCGAACCCGGCGTCGTCGACGGCGCCAAGATCGTGCTCAGCTACGCCACCGCGGGAACGGCCTTCGTGCTTGCGGCCAAGATGATCGGATACACCGTCCGCCACGATGGCGGTTTCCAGGCCGTGGCCCTGCGCAGCCTGGTGACCACGGCGCTCGTCTTCGCCTTCTTCGAACTCCTGCCGCACCACCCCGTCGGCGTTTCGGAAGTACACCTGATCCTCGGATCGACGCTCTATCTCGTCTTCGGCGCCGGACCGGCCGCCATCGGCCTCGCGACGGGGCTCCTGCTGCAGGGCTTGCTGTTCGCGCCGTTCGATCTGCCCCAGTACGGCATGAATGTGACGACCCTGCTGGTGCCGCTGTTCGCCGTCAGCCTGCTGGCGAAGCGGATCATTCCGGCGAAGACGCCCTATGTGGACGTGAAATACTGGCAAGCTCTCGCGCTTTCGACGTCCTACCAAGGTGGCGTCGTGGCCTGGGTGGCGTTCTGGGCGCTCTACGGCAGCGGATTCGGTACGGAAAACCTCGCTTCGATCGCTGCCTTCGGCGCTGCCTACCTGACCGTGATCCTGATCGAACCGCTCGTCGATCTGGCCGTCCTGGCCGCCGCCAAGACGATCTCCGGACTGTCCCTGTCGCCTCTGCTCTATCGACGCCTCTACCACGAGGCGGTCTGACACCGCGTCCCGCGGCGGCCGGTCTGCGGGTCTCCCGTGCTCTGCGGCATCTTGCCTGCGGGATGATCCCTGGCCTTGGCTCGGGCGGATGAACAGCCTATAATTCTTTAGAATTACTCTAAAGAGGTTCGCATGTTCAGCCGCCTGCTCGGCTTCGGCCGCCGCGAGTTCGCCTCGCTCTCCGAACAGGAGATCCTTGCGCTCGCCATCTCCTCCGAGGAAGACGACGCGCGCATCTACAAGGCCTATGCCGACGGCTTGCGCGAGCAGTTTCCGCAGTCCGCCAAGGTGTTCGACGCCATGGCCGAGGAGGAGAACGAGCACCGCCAGCACCTGATCGAGCTGCACCGCGTGCGCTTCGGCGACACCATCCCCCTGATCCGGCGCGAACACGTACGCGGCTACTACGAACGCAAGCCGGACTGGCTGGTGCGCCCGCTCGGTCTCGACAAGGTACGCGCCATGGCCGAGCGGATGGAGGATCAGGCCTACCGCTTCTATCTGGAGGCGGCCAAGCGGGTTTCCGATGCCTCGACGCGCAAGCTGCTCGGCGACCTGGCGCTGGCCGAGAAGGGCCATGAAAGCCTCGCCATCCGCCTGGGGCGGGAATTGACGCCGCAGGACGTACGCGATGAGGAAGGCCGTACCGAGCGGCGCCAGTTCATCCTGACCTACGTCCAGCCGGGCCTCGCCGGCCTGATGGACGGCTCGGTGTCGACGCTGGCGCCGATCTTCGCCGCCGCCTTCGCCACCGGCGACACCTGGCAGACCTTCCTGGTCGGGCTGTCGGCCTCGGTCGGCGCCGGCATCTCGATGGGCTTCACGGAAGCCGCCCACGACGACGGCGTGCTGTCGGGACGCGGCTCGCCGGTCAAGCGCGGTCTCGCCTCGGGCGTGATGACGGCCGTCGGCGGCCTCGGCCATGCGCTGCCCTATCTGATCCCGCATTTCTGGACCGCGACCACCGTCGCGGTGATGATCGTCTTCGTCGAGCTGTGGGCGATCGCCTGGATCCAGAATCGCTTCATGGAGACGCCGTTCCTGCGCGCCACCTTCCAGGTCGTCCTCGGCGGCTCGCTGGTGCTGGCCGCCGGCATCCTGATCGGCAACGCCTGAGACGCATCCTGTCCGCCTTCTCGCCTTCGGTGCGATATCGCGCCCTGTCAGCGGCAGGCTGGTCAACGGCAGACTGGTCGACGGCAGGTTGGCAACGGCAGGCTGGACCCGATCTGCCCGAAGCCTGTCGCCGGCCGAGTCGGCTTTACGGCAAATCTGCGGCAATAGGACGCCGGATTTTTCGGTCGATTCCGGCCCGGCTGCGGCCAGATGGTGCAACCGGCCTTCATCCTCATGCCCTTGTCCTTGACCAAAGTCAAGACGACACGATCGGACGGCAAATCGAACCGATGACGATCCTGGGTCAGCCGGACAAGACCGCAAGACATAGCCAGTACTGAACCGTTTTTCTGGGCTTCATTGTCCGCAACAAAGGAAAATCAAAGCTCCCTAGAAGAGCCATTGAACGGAAAGGCGTTCCTCTTTCTTTCAGGGTCCAGACTCAGCCGAAGATCATGGATCGAAGCGATAAGTTGAGTATATTTATCCGATTTTTTCCTTGTCAAGCGGCTGCCGCAATGCCGCGAACTGGAACTGCTATAAACTGGCCGCACCTCGATCCAACGGAGGTTGATATGACCAGAGCCAGCTTACTCCTTGCCAGTCTTTCGGTTTTTGCCCTGTCGCTAACCCCGGCGCAGGCCCAGTCCGAGCTTCTGACCGAGGCACGTGATTACTTCCAGCCGATTCCCCACTCGGTCCCGACCGTCGCAGACAACCCCGTGACGCGCGAGAAGATCGACCTCGGCCGCATGCTGTTCTTCGATCCGCGCCTGTCGCGCTCGGGCCTGCTGTCCTGCAACACCTGCCACAACGTCGGCATGGGCGGCGACGACAACCTGGAGACCTCCATCGGCCACGGCTGGCAGAAGGGTCCGCGCAACGCCCCGACGGTGTTCAACGCCATCTTCAACACGGCCCAGTTCTGGGACGGCCGCGCAGACGACCTGAAGGCCCAGGCCAAGGGTCCGATCCAGGCCGGCGTCGAGATGGCCAACACGCCCGACCGCGTCGAGGAGACGCTGAAGAGCATGCCGGAATACGTCGAGCGCTTCCAGCGCGCCTTCTCCGGCGAAGCGGATGCGGTCACCTTCGACAACATGGCCCGCGCCATCGAGGCCTTCGAGGCCACGCTGATCACGCCGGCGTCGAAGTTCGACCTGTACCTGGAAGGCAACGAGGCCGCCCTCAACGACCAGGAGAAGGAAGGCCTGAAGCTGTTCATGGACACCGGCTGCGCCAGCTGCCACGGCGGCGTCAACTTCGGCGGCGAGGGTTACTATCCGTTCGGCGTCGTCGAGAAGCCGGGAGCGGACATCCTGCCGCCCGACGACAAGGGCCGCTTCGCCGTGACCCAGACGGCGGACGAGGAATACGTCTTCCGCGCCGCGCCGCTGCGCAACATCGAACTGACCGCCCCCTACTTCCATTCCGGCATGGTCTGGGATCTGAAGCAGGCGGTCGGCATCATGGCTACCTCGCAGCTCGGCGCCGACCTGACCGACGAGCAGGTCGAGGCGATCACCGCCTTCCTGCTCACCCTTACCGGCGAGCAGCCGGTGGTCGAGTACCCGATCCTGCCGGTCAGCACCAGCGCGACGCCCCGTCCGGAGCTGATGGAGCCGATCAAGAACTGACGGGAAAGACCTGAGGCGCCCGCATGGCGCCACGGCACGGGCCGGTTCGCCGGCCCGTGCTTTTTTGTGCCCTGCCGCGCCGCTGCCATCGCCAAGCCCGCTGAAATCCGCTAAGAAATCCGGCCATGACAAGCTACAGATACTTCGAGGATTTCCGCCCCGGCGAGCGAATCCCGCTCGGCGAAAAGGCGGTCACGCGCGAGGAAATCGTCGCCTTCGCGCGCGAATTCGATCCCCAGCCGTTCCACCTCGACGAAGCGGCCGCCGAGGCCTCGCTGCTCGGCGGGCTCGCCGCCTCCGGCTGGCACACGGCCGCCATGTACATGCGCCTGCTGGTCGACGGCCTGCTCGGCTCCTCCGCCGGACAGGGCGCGCCGGGCATCGACCGGCTCGTCTGGCGCCGGCCGGTGCGCCCGGGCGACGTACTCAGCGCCGAGGCCGAGGTGGTCTCCGCCCGCCCGCTGCGCTCCCGGCCGGGCCTCGGCATCGTCTCCTTCCGCTTCACCGTCACCAACCAGCACGGCGACACGGTCATGACGGTCGAGAACCCGATCCTGTTTTCCTGCCGGAGCCAGCCCGCATGAGCGCCTTTTTCGAGGACATCGTCGCTGACGAGCGGATCGAGCTTGGCAGCCATCGCTTCACGGCCGAGGAGATCGTCGACTTCGCCGGCAAGTACGATCCCCAACCCTTCCACCTCAGCGAGGAAGGCGCCGCGGCCACCCATTTCGGCCGCCTGTGTGCCTCCGGCTGGCACACCGCTGCGGTCTTCATGAAGCTGTTCGCCGCCGCCCAGGACCGCGCCGAGCGCGAGGCCCGCGCGCGCGGCGAACCGCCCGTGCGCCGCGGCCCCTCGCCCGGCTTCGAGAACCTGAAGTGGCTGAAGCCCGTCTATGCCGGCGACACGATCTCCTACGCCAGCACTGTCACCGGCAAGACAGAATCGCGCAGCCGGCCCGACTGGGGCATCGTCCATGCCCGCAACGAGGGCGTGAACCAGCACGGGGACCTGGTCTTCAGCTTCGACAGCAACGTCTTCGTCGAGCGCTGCGCGCCCTCGGCGGGCTGAACGTCCGCGCTCACAGCGTGCGGGCGAACACGATCTCGTCGTGCATGGGAATGCCGTGCTGGCCGGAAACTGGGATTTCCGGCTTAAGCTTGCGCTCCTCGTCGATGACCCCGTGCACGACCCGCTCCAGGCGGAAGCCGCGCCGCTGGTAGAAGCGGAATGCATCCAGGTTGTCGTTGGACGTGCGGGTCATGACGCGCGCCAGCCCGGCCTTGCGCGCCTCCTCGACCACCGCCTGCAGCAACTGGCTCCCGGTGCCCGCCCACCGGTTGAGCGAGTCAAGCGTGACAATCTCCCACTCGTCGGGGCGCTTGATCACGGTGACGAGGCCGACGAGCTGCCCGCCGTCTTCGGCGACGAAGCCCGGCAGCGCGGAGGCGTCGATCATCTCGCCGTCGATCAGGATCTCCGGGCCCGCCCAACGCTCTTCGAGCAGGCGGGTGAGCGCGGGCCGGTCCTTGTCTTCAATGGGTCTGACGGTGACTGCCAAAGATGCCTCCTAACGGGTCAGGATCCGCCCTTCGAGCGGGGTGCGGGCCTGCCAGCCCTCTCGCTCCAGCTCCGGCACGAGGTGATCTTCCTCGGGAAAGCCGAGGCAGAGATAGCCGATCAACTCCCACGCGGCCGGCACGCTCAGAACTCCTTTTACAGCCTCAGGCTCGATGATCGAGACCCAGCCGAGCCCAACCCCGTGCATGCGCGCTGCGAGCCACAGGCACTGGATCATGCCGACAGCGGAGAAAGCAAGAGTTTGCGGCATCGTCGCACGGCCAAGACCATGGCCCTGCTCCGGATCAGGGTCGCAGAAAACGGCAAGATGCACCGGCGCTTCGCGCAGTCCCGCGAGCTTGAGCTTTGCGTAGATCGCGGCCTTTTCCCCCTCATAAGCGGTCAGGGCCAGGGCATTCTCTGTTTCGAAAAGGCCCGTTATGGCGGCCTGGCACGCCGCGCTCTCCACCTTGACAATGCGCCAGGGCTGGCTGTTGCCGACGGACGGCGCCAGATCGGCCAGCGCTAGGATCTCATCCAGAAGGCCTTCCGGCAGGCTGTCCTTGCGGAAGCGGCGCACATCGCGCCGCCAGCGCATGAGATCGGCAAAGACGACCCTGAACGCAGGCGGAAACTCCGGGCCGTGTTCGCTCGGCCCTGTCATCGTCAATGCCCCGGAAACGCGACCAGCGTGCGCACCGGAACGTCTAGCGCTTCCAGCTTCTTGCGCCCTCCCAGGTCCGGCAGGTCGATGATGAAGCACGCCGCCACGATCTCCGCCCCCTGGTTGCGCAACAGCCTGCAGGCGGCCTCCGCCGTGCCGCCGGTGGCGATCAGGTCGTCGACCAGGATCACCTGGTCGCCCGGACGGATCGCGTCCTTGTGCATCTCCATCTCGTCGAGACCGTATTCCAGCGAATAGGCGATGCGCACGGTCTCGTGCGGCAGCTTGCCCTTCTTGCGGATCGGCACGAAGCCGGCGGACAGCTGGTGCGCCACGGCGCCGCCCAGGATGAAGCCGCGCGCCTCGATACCGGCGATCTGGTCGACCTTCGAGCCGGCCCAGGGCTGGACCAGCGCGTCGACCGCGCGGCGGAACGCCCTGGCGTTGCCGAGCAGGGTCGTGATGTCGCGAAACAGGATGCCCTTCTTGGGGTAGTCCGGGATGGTCCGGATCGCCTGCAGCAGCTCGTCCGACACGCTCGGCATTTCCATGGTCGCACCTTTCTGATTGCGTTCCGCCGGGACTCCCAACACGCTGCGCGGGATCGGCATTCGGTCAACGAGCGGAAAAGGAAACAGGGAAATGGAACAGAATCAACGCATGATCGTCGTGGACGTCGAAATTCCGTTCACCCGTCTCGTCCTCATCATGATCAAGTTCGGTCTGGCCGCGATCCCGGCGGCGATCATCGTGTCGATCATCGTCTCGGTGATCATGGCGTTTATCGGCGGCCTGTTCGGGGGAATGGGCGGCTTGTGGATGCACGGCGGCCGCAGCCTCTGATCCGCCTCAGCGATTGAGGATGCGCCCGGCCACCGCGTCCAGTTTCGCCATCAGCGCCGGATCGCGCTTGTCGGGTGCGGTCATGAGCGCATATTCGAGCGCCGTATCCGACCCGATCGGGCACGGTTCATGCTCGCGCGGCAGGTCGCGGGCAAGGCGCGCGACCAGGCGCTGCGCGTTGTGCGCATTGTCGTTCAGCACCTTGATGATGGCCTGGATGTCGACCTCGCCGTGCTCGGGATGCCAGCTGTCGTAGTCGGTCACCATGGCGATCGTCGCGTAGCAGATCTCCGCCTCGCGGGCGAGCTTGGCCTCCGGCATGTTGGTCATGCCGATCACGTCGCAGCCCCAGGACCGGTACATGTGGCTTTCGGCCAGCGACGAGAACTGCGGTCCCTCCATGGCGAGATAGGTGCCGCCGCGCCGGTAGGCGAGGGTCTCCGCCCGCGCCGCCGCCTCGACATGATCGATCAGCCGCGGACTGACCGGATAGGCCATGGAGACATGGGCGACGCAGCCGTTGCCGAAGTAGCTCTTTGGCCGCGCGAAGGTGCGGTCGATGAACTGTTCGACCAGCACGAAGGTTCCCGGCGCCAGTTCCTCCTTGAGCGAACCGCAGGCCGACACCGAGACGAGATCCGTCACGCCGCAGCGCTTCATGACGTCGATGTTGGCATGGTAGTTGATGTCGGTCGGCGAGTAGACGTGCCCGCGGCCGTGGCGCGGCAGGAAGACCACCTTGAGCCCGTCCACCTCGCCGATCCGGACCTGGTCGGACGGCGTCCCCCACGGGCTTTCGACCGTCTTCCATTCCGCGTTCTCCAGACCCGGAAGGTCGTAGATCCCCGATCCTCCGATCACACCAAGCACGGCCCTGGCCATTCTCGCCCCCTTGCGGTTTCCACCATCGACGTCGCGCAGCCCTCGCGACGTCCTCATCTGCGACTTTACCCGACTCGCTCGCGTCGGGAACCCCTTGCGCGGCCGGCAGAGATCCGCTCACCGACGCAAAAGGCCGCCGTGTCGCCACGGCGGCCTTTTCGAAACGGACGGGATCGTCGCTCAGTGGGCGACGTTGCGCCACAGCTTCTGCTTGGTGAAGTAGAGCAGCGAAGCGAAGATGATCAGGAAGACCATCACGCGGAAGCCCATCTTCTTGCGCGCTTCCAGATGCGGCTCGGCGGCCCACATCATGAACGCGGCGACGTCGCGCGAGTACTGGTCGAGCGTCATCGGCGTGCCGTCGGTGTATTCGACCAGTTCGTCGCTCAGCGGCGGCGCCATGCCAATGAACTGGCCGCCGAGGAAGCTGTGGTTGTAATACTGCCCCGACGGGACCTCGATGCCTTCCGGGTCTTCCTCGTAGCCCGTCAGCAGCGCGTAGATGTAGTCAGCGCCCTGCTCCTGATACTGGGTGAAGGCGTCGAACACGAACCACGGGAAGCCGCGGTGCGCCGCGCGCGCCTTGGCCAGCAGCGAGAAATCGGGCGGGTAGGCGCCGCCGTTCGACGCGCGCGCCGCCTGCTCGTTGGGGAACGGCGAGGGGAAGCGGTCGGCGAGAACCGCCGGTCGCTCGAACATGTCGCCGTCCTCGTTCGGACCGTCGACGACCGTGTAGTCCGCCGCGATCGCCTTGGCTTCCTCCTCGGTGAAGCCCGGACCGCCCTCTTCGGCGAGGTTGCGGAACGCGACCAGCCGCACGCCGTGGCACGACGCGCAGACTTCCTTGTAGACCTTGAAGCCGCGCTGCAGCTGGGCCCGGTCGTACTGGCCGAACGGTCCGGAGAACGACCATTGCTGACGTTCGATGTGCGGGGTCTCGCCCGCCGCGAAGGCCGGCGCCGCGACGGCGAGGCTGGCGGCGGCGGCAAGCGCACGAACCGACTTGATCATGGTGCTCATATCCTAAAACTCCCGATCCTGTTCGTGGCTCACTTCGTCTCGGGAGCCGCGGCGGCACCCGCCGGCTTGCCCGATCCGCTCTTGGCCAGCACCGCCTCCGAGATCGACGCCGGCAGCGGCAGCGGCTTCTCCAGGAAGCCCAGCAGCGGCAGGATGATCAGGAAGTGGGCGAAGTAGTAGATCGTCAGGATCCGGGCGAGGATCACGTAGATCCCTTCCGCCGGCATGGCGCCGAGATAGCCGAGGCCGACGCAGACGGCGGCGAAGATCCAGAAGAACTGCTTGAACAGCGGCCGGAACGTACCGGAGCGGACCTTCGAGGTGTCCAGCCACGGCAGCACGAACAGCACGGCGATGGAGCCGAACATGGCCACAACGCCGCCGAGCTTGTCCGGCACGGCGCGCAGGATCGCATAGAACGGCAGGAAGTACCATTCTGGCACGATGTGCGCGGGCGTCACCATCGGGTTGGCTTCGATGTAGTTGTCCGGATGGCCCATGTAGTTCGGCACGTAGAACACGAACCAGGCGAACAGGATCATGAACACGACGATCGCGAACAGGTCCTTCATCGTGTAGTACGGGTGGAACGGTAGCGTGTCCTGGCTGGACTTCGGCTGCACGCCGGTCGGGTTGTTGTTGCCGGTGGTGTGGAAGGCCCACACGTGCAGCAGCACGACGCCGAAGATCATGAACGGCAGCAGGTAGTGCAGCGAGAAGAACCGGTTCAGCGTCGGGTTGTCGACGGCAAAGCCGCCCCACAGCCAGGTCACGATGGCATCGCCGACCAGCGGGATCGCGGAGAACAGGTTGGTGATCACCGTGGCGCCCCAGAAGGACATCTGGCCCCAAGGCAGCACGTAGCCCATGAAGGCGGTGCCCATCATGATCAGGAAGATGATCACGCCGAGGATCCACGAGATCTCGCGCGGCGCCTTGTAGGAACCGTAGTAGAGGCCGCGGAAGATGTGGATGTAGACGGCGATGAAGAACATCGACGCGCCGTTGGAATGCAGGTAGCGCAACAGCCAGCCGAAGTTCACGTCGCGCATGATGTGCTCGACGCTGTCGAACGCCATGGCCGTGTTCGGCGTGTAGTGCATGACCAGCACGATGCCGGTGACGATCTGCGCGATCAGCACGAAGAACAGGATGCCGCCGAAGGTCCACCAGTAGTTCAGGTTCTTCGGGGTCGGGAAGTCGATGAAAGAGCCGCGCATGAGCGAGATGACCGGCAGGCGGCTCTCGAGCCACTTAGCCGCCGCGCTCTGCGGTACGTAATTGGAATGTCCAGCCATGGCTGCCTCCTGGAAAGTCTGCCGGTCAACCGATCTTGATCGTCGTGTCGCCGACGAATTCGTACGGCGGGACGAGCAGGTTCTCGGGCGCCGGGCCCCTCCGGATGCGGCCGGCGGTGTCGTAGTGCGAGCCGTGGCACGGGCAGAACCAGCCGCCGAAGTCGCCGGCGTCGCCGAGCGGCACGCAGCCGAGGTGCGTGCAGATGCCGACCTGCACCAGCCACTCCTCCTTGCCCGCCGCCGCGCGGTTCGCGTCGCTCGCGTCGGCGGTGTCGGGCAGGTTGGCGTTGCGGGCGAACTTGTCCGGCAGGTCGCCGAGCGGCACCGCCTTGGCTTCTTCGATCTCCGCCGCCGTACGGTAGCGGATGAAGACCGGCTTGCCGCGCCACTTGACCGTGATCGACTGGCCTTCCTCGACGGCGGACACGTCCACCTCGATCGAGGCCAGGGCGAGCGCCGAGGCATCCGGGTTCATCTGGTCGATGAACGGCCAGGCCAGCGCGCCTACGCCGACAGCGCCCATGGCGCCGGTCGCAATGTAGAGGAAGTCGCGGCGGGTGGGTTCCGCCGAATCCGAATGTGCCAAGGTCGCGTCCTCTCGAAACCTGTTCAACCTGTAGTGAATGCCCGCAGGCAGCCCGGCATCGCTCCTTTGGGAACGATAGGCGGGCCGGCACGGGCTTCAACGGTCAAAGGGTGCGGCACAGATCCACACCACTCCAAGCGGCTCGTCTTTTTGCACCGTTCTGCCGCGTTGTCCAGATCGTCGATGGCGCAGACATTCAAATGTCGCACCCGCACGTGCCGTTTTTGCGCCTTTTTCGTGCCGCCCCGCCGCCCCGCTTCCGCCCCGTCCCGGTTCGCTCAGCCGCCGCGCGCCGGATCCAGGAATCCGCCCGACTGGTGCGCCCACAGCTGGGCATAGAGGCCGCCGCGCGCCAGCAGGTTGTCGTGTGTGCCCTCCTCGGCGATTCGCCCCCGGTCCAGCACCACCAGCCGGTCCATCGCCGCGATGGTCGACAGCCGGTGCGCGATGGCAATCACCGTCTTGCCGTCCATCAGGTCGAACAGGCTGTCCTGGATCGCCGCCTCGATCTCGGAGTCGAGCGCCGAGGTCGCCTCGTCGAGCACCAGGACCGGCGCGTTCTTCAGCAGCACCCGCGCGATGGCGATGCGCTGGCGTTGGCCGCCCGAAAGCTTCACACCCCGCTCGCCGACATGGGCGTCCAGCCCGCGCCGCCCGTCGCGATCCTCCAGGGTGTCGACGAAGTCGAGCGCATGTGCCTTCTCCAGAGCGGCGACGACCTGCGCGCGGCTGACCTCCGGACGGCCGTAGGCGACGTTCTCGAAGATCGAGCGGTGCAGCAGCGAGGTATCCTGCGTGACCACGCCGATATGGGCGCGCAGGTCGTCCTGGCGCACCCTCGCGATGTCCTGGCCGTCGATCAGGATCCGCCCGCCCTCCAGGTCGTAGAAGCGCAGCAGCAGGTTGACCAGCGTCGATTTGCCCGCCCCCGAGCGTCCGATCAGGCCGATCTTCTCGCCCGGCCGGATGGTCAGGTCGAGCCCCTCGATCACCCCGGCCTCCTTGCCGTAGTGGAAGCGCACCGCCTCGAACACGATCTCGCCGCGCGTCACCTTGAGCGGCCCCGCCCCCGGCGCGTCGGTCACCTCGCGCTCGCGCGCGATGGTGGCGATGCCGTCCTGCACCGTGCCGACGTTCTCGAACAGGCCCGACACCTCCCACAGGATCCATTGCGACATGCCCTGCAGCCGCAGCACCAGCGCCACCGCGATCGCGATGTCGCCGGTGCTGACCACGTCGCGCTGCCACAAGAGGATCGACAGCAGGCCGACGGCGAACAGGAGCAGCGTGTTCAGCGCTGTCAGCGTCGTGTTGAGCACCGTCACCAGCCGCATCTGGCGGAACACCGTGGCCATGAACGCGGTCATCGACCCCTTGGCATGGGCCTCCTCGCGCGCGGCATGGGAGAACAGCTTGACCGTGGCGATGTTGGAATAGGCGTCGACCACGTGCCCGGTCATGATCGAGCGCGCGTCGGCCTGCTCGCGGGAGACGTCCTTGAGCCTCGGGATGAAGACGCGCAGCACCAGAACATAGGCGACGAGCCAGGCCAGGAACGGCGCGGCCAGGCGCACGTTGGCCTCCGCGACCACCACCACCGCCGCGGTGAAATACACCGAGACATAGACCAGGATGTCGGCGACGCGGGTCACCACCTCGCGCACGGCGAGCGCCGTCTGCATCAGCTTGTTGGCGATCCGGCCGGCGAAGTCGTTCTGGTAGAACGCGATCGACTGGCGCAGCAGGTATCGGTGGACGCGCCAGCGCACCGACATCGGATAGGTCCCGACCAGGCCCTGGTGGAACAGCAGCTCCCACAGGAGATGCGCCAGCGGCAGCAGCACCAGGATCACGGTCGCCATCCAGGCGAGCCGGCCCCAGTTGTCGGAAAAGAAGCTCTCCCGGCTCTCCGTCCCCAACCAGTTCACCAGGTCGCCGAGGAAGGTGAAGATCGTCACCTCCAGCACGGCGATCACCGCGCCGAGCGCGGAGACGGCGGCTAGGATCGGCCACACCGGCCTGGTGTAGTGCCAGCAGAAGGCCACGAATCCCTTCGGCGGGACCGTCAGGGTCTCGTCCGCGAACGGATCGACGAGACGCTCGAAGCGGCGGAACATGGCTGTCTCCTTGCGAACGGGCCGGCGCTGTCCGCCCGGACCCGTCATCGGATTGCGGCGGAACGGATCGGCGTCGCGGCTGCCCCGCCATGGGCAGGTGCGCTGGCCGGCAGACCCGTTCTGGGATCGGAAGATGGAAACGGCAGGCGCTAGGCCTGCCGGGGCGACCGGACGAGGGCGGCGGATGGAATGCACGAACACATGATGCGCATTGAGGCCCTCCTTCGGCAGCTGGAAACGAAAAGGGAAAAACGGGAAACGGAAACGGCGCCACCCTGTCGGCGACACCGGTCCTCAATTACAGCAAAGGGGACCTGCGGAAAAGCGCCGTCCCCCGGAAGCAGGCCGTTTCGCGGCGCCTTGTGACCGCGAGGCCACAAGGCAGACCGCAGCATCGCGAGCGCGTCAGGCGGCCCGGATGCTGGTGAGGAACTGGCTTACCTTGCTCTGAAGGTCGCCGGACAGGCCGTCGAGGTCGTCGGCGGCCTCCTGCATCGCCGTCGAGGCGGAGCGGCTGGCCGCCATCGCATCGGCCAGGCGCGAGACGTTGTCGCCGACCCTGTCGGTGCTGGTGTTGGCGATCGCCACACTGCGGCCGATCTGGCTGGTCGCCACGCCCTGTTCCTGCACCGATGCCCGCACCGTGCAGGAGATTTCGTTGATGCGGTCGATGGTGCCCGCGATCGAGCGGATGGCCTCGACGGCCTGTTCCGCGACGGTCTGCACCGATGCCACCTGAACGGTGATCTCCTCGGTCGCCTTGGTCGTCTGTCCGGCGAGCGCCTTCACCTCGCTGGCGACGACGGCGAAGCCCCGACCCGCCTCGCCGGCACGCGCTGCCTCGATAGTGGCGTTCAGCGCCAGCAGATTGGTCTGGCTGGCGATCTGGCTGATGAGCTCGACCACTTCGCCGATGGCGCGGCCCGTCTCGGACAGGCGGCCGACGATCGCATCGGTCTTGCGCGCCTCCTCCACGGCGGTTCCCGCGATTTCCGAGGCCAGCGTGACGTCTCGGCCGATGCCGTCGATCGAGCGGGCCAGCGTTTCCGTCGCCGCGGAGACCGAGGTGACGGACTGGCTGGCCTCCCCAGCGGCAACCGACACGCCGTCGACCGCATGCGCCGAGGTGGCGACCGCCGACTGGAGGTGTTCCGAATTCTCGCCGACCACGCGCGCCGCCTTGGACAGGGCATCGACGACGCCGATGACCGAGCGCTCGAAATCGACCGCCACGTCGTCCATCAGCGCGCGACGCTCGTCCTCCATCTGTTGCTGCTGCGCGGCCTGGCGCGCCATGTCTTCCTGGGCACGGGCAGCCAGCTTGCCGCGGAAGGCGACGACCGAGCGCGCGATCGCCCCGATCTCGTCACCCCGGTCGGCGCCGTCAATGTCGATCTCGAAATCGCCGTCCGACAGGCGGTCGAGGCCCGACTGCAACCGCTTCAGCGGCCGCGCCACGCCGAGCGCCAGCATGACGGCGAGGGCAAGAAACAACGCGCCCACCGGCATACAGACGAGAACGATCTGCACCATCTGGTCGAGGATCAGTCCGTCGACGCGGCTCGCGGCGTCGGGACCGGTGAAACTCGCGGCCTGGCTCGGGTCGCCCAGCGCCTCGGTCAGCGCCTGACGGAAGACGTAGAAGGCATAGGCCGTTCCCGCCACCATGATGGCCGCCGCCGTGACGACCATGACCAGGAACCGGCCAAGCACCGTAAGCCGCAAGGCCTCGCGAAGAAGATTGATCATTGACTCGCTCGCTCCGGAAGCGTTCGCCCAACAGTCGCGGAGCTCCCCACCACAAGGCTCCCCACCGGAGATCCTCGCCACGAGCCGTAAAGATTGTGTAGCCGAAAGCTCCGCAATCGACACTTTTCACGATCGAGACCCGGAAGGTGCGTCGTAATGTCGTCGCGCCGAGCTCCGAGGACTGGCAATTGTCCGTGCCGGCGACCGGCACGCGCCGGTTCAGCCAGCGACCTGGCGCGTCGCCCAGTAGCCGAAACCGGCCGCGAACCCCGTCAGCGCCGTCCCCCACGCCACGTCGACAACTGCGACGACGATCGGCCAGTCCCTGAGCGTCGCGTAGTTGGTCATGTCGTAGGTTGCATAGGCGAAGAAGCCGAACAGCGCGCCATAGAGGACGGCCGTCGGCATCGAGCCTGCCTTCAGCGCCGGAACCACCGCGAAGATCAGGATCCCGATGACATAGACGGCGTAGAAGACCGCCGCGACCGCCAGATTGGGCTTGTCCATCATCAGGTGCCCGATCCGGTCGAAATAGAACCGGGTCGCGATCTGCGACAGCCAGATGAAGTCGACCAGCAGAAAGGCTGCCGCGGTCGCAGCATAGGCAACGAGATAGTGGGTCATTGGCTTTGCGCTTCCCGGCTCCGCTGCAGTCACGCTCGGGTTACGCCGGTGCCGGTTTTTTGGATCACTGCCCGGCGGCGCCGTCATGCCGGACAACCTCTTCCGCATCAGCCTCCACCGTCAGGAAACCGCCGGACTGGCGGTCCCACAAGTTGGCGTAGAGCCCGCGCCGGGCGAGCAAGTCGTCGTGGCGCCCCTGTTCGACGATGCGTCCGCCGTCCATGACGATCAACCGGTCCATCGCCGCGATGGTCGACAGCCGGTGCGCGATGGCGATCACGGTCTTGCCGGCCATCAGCTCGGTGAGGTTCTCCTGGATCGCGGCCTCGATTTCGGAGTCGAGCGCCGAGGTCGCCTCGTCGAGCACCAGGATCGGCGCGTTCTTCAGCAGCACCCGGGCGATGGCGATGCGCTGGCGCTGGCCCCCGGACAGCTTGACGCCGCGCTCGCCGACATGGGCGTCGAAGCCTATCCGTCCCTTCGCATCGCGCAGGCCCTCGATGAACGCCAGCGCATGGGCCCGCTCCGCCGCCCGCCGCAGCGCCGCCTCGTCGGCCTCCGGCCTGCCGTAGAGGATGTTGTCGCGTATGGAGCGATGCAGCAGCGAGGTGTCCTGCGACACCATTCCGATCTGCCGCCTGAGAGACGCCTGCGTCACCCGCCCGATGTCCTGGCCGTCGATCAGGATCCGTCCCGCCTCGACGTCGTAGAACCGCAGCAGCAGGTTGGCGAGCGTCGACTTGCCCGCGCCGGACGGCCCAACGACGCCAATCTTCTCGCCCGGCTCGATACTGAACGACAGCGAGTCGATGACGCCGCCCCTGCGCCCGTAGTGGAACCGTACGCCCTCGAAGTCGATCCGGCCCTCGGTGACGACCAGGTCCGGCGCCGACGGCGCGTCGGTCAGCGCGATCGGCCTGACGATCATGTCCATGCTGTCCTGCAGGGTGCCCATGGTGCGGAACAGGCCATTGAGCTGGCCGAGCATGCGGTTGAGCAGGAGGTTCAGCCGCAGCACGAGCCCGAGCGTCAGGGCGACCTCGCCGACCGACACCGTCCCCGCCTGCCAGAACAGCAAGGTCAGGCCGGCGATCAGCACCATCATCGTGCCGCTGAGCAGCGCCATCAGGCCGCGCACCGCCGTCAGGCTGCGGGTGAAGCGCCGCAGGACGTCGAGATAGACGCCGTAGCCGATGCGCACGCCCTGTTCCTCGCCGCCGCGGGTGCCGAACAGCTTGACCGTCTGAATGTTGGTGTAGGTGTCGACCAGCCGCCCCGTCACGCCCGAGGCGGCATGCGCCGTGCCCTTGGCGAGCGTGCGGATCCGCGGCACGTAGATCCGCGCGATCGCCGCGAACAGAACCAGCCACAGCGCGACCGCCGCGCCGAGCCACAGGTCGAGATCGGCGACCAGCAGCAGCGTCGCAAGGGCGTAGACGACGATGTACCAGACCGTCTGCAGCAGCGTCGTCATGAACTCGGCCGCCGACTGCCCCGCCTGCCAGACCTTGGCGGAGATACGCCCGGCGAACTCGTCGTGGAAGAACGACAGGCTCTGGTCCATGATCCGCCGGTGCGCCTGCCAGCGCACCAAGTTGGTGAAGCCCGGCACCACCGTCTGTTCCTCGACCAGCGCCGTCAAGGTGGCGACCGCCGTGCGCAGCACCAGCACCACCCCGGCCATCGCCAGCAGCACCGGACCGTGCCGGCTGAACAGGTCCGCCCTGGCGTCAGCCTGCAGCATGTCGACGATCATGCCGATGAAGCTGTAAATTCCCGCCTCGATCGCCGCCGTGATTCCGCCCAGCGCCAGCATGAGCACGAACGGCCAGCGCGCCTGGCGCACGAAGTGCATCAGGAACGCCGCCCCGCTGCTCGGCATGTCGGAGCCCGGTCCCCCCGGCCCCTTGCCGAAAGGGTCGATCCAGCGCTCGAAGAGGCGGTAGAGAGATTCCAAGGTTCGGACTCCTGACGGTCCGGCCGAACGGTCGGTCGCCCCCCGTCGCTTACAGCAGCACGGGGCCGGCATCAAATCTCCGGCCCGGACATAGATGGGGCGCGACGGCAAAACGGCGATGCCGCCGCGTGACAGCCGCGTGTCCGCGGTGCTATTCGGGCGCAAACGATGGGTCGGCGCGGAATTTCGCGGTTTCTGGCAGGTCTCCGGCAGGTCTCCGGCAGGTCTCCGGCAGGTCTCCGGTAGGTCTCCGGTAGGTCTCCGGCAGGTCTCCATCCACCGCAAACGCACGGAACCGATGCCCGATCTGGCCCTCTTCCAGCCCAACATTCCGCAGAACACCGGCACGATCCTGCGCCTGGCGGCCTGCATGGGCGTCGCCGTCCACCTCATCGAGCCAGCCGGATTTCCCTTGTCCGACAGTGCCTTGAGGCGCACCGGAATGGACTATCTGGAGCGCGCCGCCCTGATCCGCCACCTCGACTGGCCCGCCTTCGAAGCCTGGCGCAGGGCCGAAGGCCGCCGCCTCGTCCTGCTGACCACGAAATCCGCCGATCCCTATCCGCATTTCCCCTTCCAGGTGTCGGATATCCTGCTTTTCGGCCGCGAGTCGGCCGGCGTCCCTGCCGCCGTCCACGAGGCTGCGGACGCGCGCCTGACGATCCCGATGGTCGCGGGCCTGCGCTCCCTCAACGTCGCGGTTTCCGCGGCCATGGTGCTCGGCGAGGCCTTGCGCCAGACCGCCGCCTTCCCGCCTGCGCCGGCCGGCTAAACCGTTTTGGCCTTTGTCGGTCGGACTGCTAGAAAGGCCGCAACGAACGACCCGATCCGAGGAAAGCCCATGACCTCTTCCCCCACGGACCAGCGCGGCGGCCCTGTTCCGGACGCCATCGAAACCAAGAAGATCACCGCCGCCACCTGGTTCGAAGATCTCCGCGACCGCATCTGTTCCGCCTTCGAAACCCTCGAGGACGAGATAGGCGCACGCGGCGGCCCGCTGTCGGACAAGCCCGCCGGCCGTTTCGTGCGCACGCCCTGGGAGCGCACGGACGCCTCCGGCGCCAAGGGCGGCGGCGGCGTCATGTCGCTCATGCACGGACGCGTGTTCGAGAAGGTCGGAGTGCACGTATCCACCGTCCACGGCGCGTTTTCTCCCGAATTCCGGGGCCAGATCCCCGGCGCCTCGGAGGATCCGCGCTTCTGGGCCTCTGGCATCAGCCTGATCGCGCACCTGCACAATCCCCATGTGCCGGCCGTGCACATGAACACCCGGATGGTGGTCACCAGCCGCCAGTGGTTCGGCGGCGGCGCCGATCTTACCCCTGTGCTCGATGCCCGCCGCACGCAGGAAGATCCCGACACCGTCGCCTTTCACGCCGCCATGAAGGCCGCCTGCGCGCCCCATGCCTGCGCCGACTACGACCGCTACAAAGCGTGGTGCGACGAGTATTTCTTCCTGCCCCACCGCAACGAACCGCGCGGCATCGGCGGCATCTTCTACGACTACCTGCACTCCAGGGACTGGGACGCCGACTTCGCCTTCACCCGCGACGTCGGCCTCGCCTTCCTCGACGTCTATCCGAGGCTGGTGCGGGCCAATTTCGAGAAACCGTGGTCGGAAGCGGAGCGCGAGGAACAACTCATCCGGCGCGGTCGCTACGTCGAGTACAACCTGCTCTACGACCGCGGCACCATCTTCGGCCTGAAGACCGGCGGCAACGTCGCCTCGATCCTGTCGTCGCTGCCGCCCGTGGTGAAGTGGCCTTGACGGCTTGAAAGAATTGCAGAAATTTCCCAGGCCTACGCCGTGCCGCGGGTGTCTTCGGCCAGGCGGAGCAGGTCCTCGCGCGTCATCGTGTAGTCGCTGTCCATGAACGCGGCCCTCAGCCGCGCCAGCACCGCGCCCAGCGCCGGCCCCGCGGCGACACCTTGCTTCAGGAGGTCCCGGCCGCCGACCGGGAACATCGGGATCGGCCAGTTCCGGGCCAGGCCGAGAAGGGATTTCCAGGTCTCGTCGTAGGCTTCCCCGCCGCTGCGGGCCCAGGCGAGGAGCGCGCCATCGATCGCCGGCTGGCGCCCATCCGTGAACAGCACACCCCGGATGCCACGCTCGTCCGCACCGTGGGCGAGCTGGGCCGCAGCCCGGTGGGCGCGCATCATCCGCTCCCGCTCGGCGTTGGATAGCCGAAATCTGCTCACCAGCCGGTCCAGATCTTCCTCCACGAAGCCGGACAGCGCCACCAGGCAGACCGGCGCCTCCTGTGCCTCCGGGGCGACCCGGTCCAGCCGCCTCAGTGCCTCGAAATCCACCAGCCGGCCGACGCCTCCGGTCACGATTTCAAGGATCCCGCAACTCTCCATCAGACGGATGACGCCCGGCGCGCCGGCGGTGGTCACCAGCCGCTTGACCTCCATGCCGACCCGTTCCGCAGACAGCCGCCGCAAGCCGTCCCGCGCCCGGATCGCCGCATGCAACCCGTCCGGATCCGGCTGTCCGACACCATAGGCCGCGTGAATGCGGAAAAATCTCAGGATTCTGAGGTAATCCTCGCGGATGCGCTCGGCCGCATCGCCGATGAACCGTACCCGTCGTGCCAGGCAATCCTCGTAGCCGCCGATCGGATCGTCGATCCGCCCATGGCGGTCGACGTAGAGCGCGTTCATCGTGAAATCGCGCCGCCGCGCATCGTGGCTCCAGTCCCGGCCGAAGCGTACCACCGCATGCCGCCCGAAGGTCTCGACATCCTCGCGCAGCGTTGTGACCTCGTAGGCTATCCCCGAACTCACGACGGTTACCGTACCGTGGTCTATCCCCGTCGGCACCGGCTTGAGGCCATGTGCAAGGGCCCGTTTCATCACGGTGGCAGGCTCTGCGGTCGTGGCGATATCCACGTCCGCGACCGGAACCCCGAGCAGCGTGTTGCGCACCGCCCCGCCGACCGCGCGTGCCTCGTCACCGTCCTGCTCGAGCGCCTCGAACACCTGCTGGATCGATTGGGCG